>UQBO01000024.1 GCA_900539225.1 uncultured Eubacteriales bacterium | reverse complement strand
AAGCTCTAATTAATGCCTTGTCTACACCGTATTCTTCCCAAACTTTCATCATGTATTGGGTGTTGCCGCCACCAACATAGATAATATCTGCATTTTCTATCTTTTGATTGACCTCTTCCTTGTTTACTTTTGCATTTGATAAATACAAGGTATCAGTTTTGCATCCTAGCCCACCATATAATTTATCAATAATTTTTACATAAGCTGGAGCATCTTTACTTGCTGTCGGAATAAATATAAAATTTGGATTTTCTTTTTTTGCTGCCTCTACAATAAATTTATCTATCTCGTAAGTTTCATTTAAGGCTACTTCCCCGCCTCCAATAGCTACTATCATAAAATCCCTCCTATGTTTATATTGGCTTTATTATATCATATAAAAGTCTTTGCTTATATTAAAAGTATAATACAAATTTAATTTTTAAGAAAATTGCCTTGCACATCAAAAGCGTTAAGTCCATGCACCAAGAGAACGAGGTTAACGAAGTTCGATTGGCAATGCATGCCTTATGCCAGAGTTTACAAAGGTATGGAGCGTAGCGAACATAGCTTTGATTAAACTTACGGCTATCACTCACTTGCTCGTCTACGAAAACTGATAATTTCTAAGCTTGTTCACCTGCGTGCCCATATTCGTTCCGCTACGCTCCACTAGATGGATTTAGAAGAACCTTGCCCCTTTGGCAAGAACCTTGGTGCAAGACACTCGGCCGTCGTCCTGCGCCAAGCAATTGAAGCAATTTGTCTCAATGCGCTGCTTTTGGAACATATCTTTTCTCACTAATAGGAGCGATACTTATGATTTTGTTTTTATAAAAAATTAAGCACAGGAAATCCCTGTGCTTTAACTCATATCTTAAATTAGAGTACCTTGTCCTTAAGTACTAAGGCTTTCGGTGCTTTTATTATATCAAATACCATGAAAATGTCAAGTATATTTATTCCATTTCACTTTGAAAAGCATTTTTACACCTCTCATACGTAATTTAATAATTCTTAAATTATCACTTTTGTATGCTCTTTACCATTTTTATACTGCTATATCGAGTTCCATCCTTCAAGATGAAGGCATTAGAAGTCTCTCCAACTTGAATAAATCCAAGCTTATCATAAAGAAGCCTTCCTCCTCATTGCCCGAGTAATAATCAAGTTCAAGTTGGGAAAGTCCATTAGAAACTTTTATTGCAAAATGATCATTCACATATCTACCAATACTTGTAATTCTTTGTTGTCCGTCTAGAACCTCATAAGTACCATCTTCTACTTCGACAAAATAAATTAACCCAAAAGGGTAACCCTTTAAAATTGAATTAATAACAGCAACTTCTCTAATTCCATCATTATAAATATAATTTCTTTGATATTCGGGTTGAATAGTCAATTTATTATGCCCCTTTAAATGTTTTTTGGCATACCGTTCAAAATAAAAAGCCTGATTAACTTCTAAATCAGAAATCTAACAGGCATAATTCTTTTTTTTAAATAGTTGATTTGCTCTTTTCTGAACCGTTATATAATCATATCTTGCTTGTGCTAAACTTATTTTTCCTCATAATCATCAGAGGATTTTTTCTTTCTGTCTACAATCTTCGTAAATACAAAATACATAACACAAAAGAGTACAACACCCGTTAATAAGAAGTTGCTAAAAACCTTCAAGTAATCCAGCGTATTGTTTAACTCATACCACCCGCTAATGAGCAGGCATGGAAATACAGTCCCCAGCATGATTAGAAAGTGAACAATTGCCTGCTTTCTTATAGACCACTTTTCATATTCATATATGACTGATGTTGCAGCCAAAAAGGTGATAATTAATCCTACTATGAAGGTACTTCTCACTTGAAAGGCGTCGATACCCTGGCACTTCATGACTATTGATAAAGTCGTCATGATTAGAAAGGGAATAATCCCTCGTATTATTGATTTCTTTAGTAGCATATTTTAAATTCCCCCCACAAATTGTATATTGAAAGAAGCATAAAGAAAGATTGCTCCGCAAACCGCTTTACCAGGAAGAATAATATTATCCCATCCTTTTACATCGAACGCAAGTTCCGCAAGAAAGCAAAGCACAGCACAAAAACTCATAAGGTGCAAAAAAATTAAATCGCTAAAATATTTTTATTTTGTGCCTTTATTTTACTAATAATTATAACAAAAAAACTTGCTAAAATGCAAATTTTTTAACAGCATACATTTGTTGATTTTCTTTATCCTCAACTAATGTCGCTTACCTGTATCCCCACTCTTTTCAAAACCTTCATCTTTTTTCTGTTCCTTCTCTCTCCTTATCTTATACCTTTGCTCATATTTCCGTTGTTTCCCGTTTGCTTTACGCTTTAGATAATTTTGGTGTAGTCTATCTTTTCTCTCATTGATTTTTCGTTCTTCTTCTTCAATTTTCAGCCTTTCTTCTTCGCTCAATTCTTCTTTTGGCGGTTCATAATTTCCGATAAAGTTAAAATATATTTCTATCTTTTGCTTTGATGTTTGACTGCCTTTTCTATCTCTTTCATGAATGATTATCTTCTCTACAAACTCATTTATCATTGTGTTTGTGAGTTCATCAAAGTTTTCATAGCGATTGGTAAGAGATATGAATTTTCTTGCTCTGTCTGTTTCTTTTTCATATCTTTTTTAATTTTACGTAGCTTATCTTTTTTACTCATTGAACACACCTCTTATATCATTTGGCATTATTATATCATAAAAAAGTCTTTGCTTATGTTAAAAGTTTATTACAAATTTAATTTTATTTTAATCACCAGGAAAAAAGGATCAACAAGCTATACTTGTCAATCCTTTTGAATAAACTAAATTTTTACAAAGCGAATGATTTATCGCTCTATATATACTCCGCGTAAATTGAAGAACCTCGTTCTTAAGAACGAGAACCTTGGTGCTTCACACTCGCGATGATTCACCTCTATATAAATACTCCGCCTATGATTTTGCTGGAAAAATTTATGGATTGGACGATGTGGAGCTTCGAGGCAAGCGGAGCGTATATGGCATACTCGAGCATTGCCGAGAAGCGAACAAGTTTCAGGCGCAAATCGAATGCGAAATTACTTTATTACAGATATTACAGCCGCCTCCCCATTCTCATTAAGTGCAATCTTAATCACACTATCCTTAGCGTAATTCTTTCCGAAAACTACTCTCTTATCATTAGTATAAACGCTAAGTTCCTTACCCTTACTATCTTTAAGAGCTAGCTTTTCATTGCCACCTGCGTCGTATAAAACGTTTAGAACTGTGTATTCTTCGCTTAGATCAGTGATTAGCTTATCTAGTCTTAATACCTTTCCGTCTTTATCAATGCCTAGTTTAACGATGTCGCCGGCCTTGCAGTTTTCGAATTTTTCGCCATCTGTCTCGTAAACTCTAAGTGTAGTAGTCTTGTCGTAGCCTTCGAATGACCTGTCAATCTTGGCATCATACTCGCTTCTAAGCTCGATGATATCTTCCTTATCGACAACTTTCTTCTTTTCAACGTTCTTGAAAACGATTGCAACTGGCGCGCCGTCTGCTCCGTGGAAGCTGTCATACTTAGTAACGTCCTTGTCCTTAAGGTCTTTAACTGTAAATACATAAGCTGTTACAGTCTTGTCGAAGCCTGCGTTTCTCACTTCATCTAGAGTTATAGTCTCAACTCTATAGTCCTTACCAACTTGTACTAAATTATATAGCAAAGTATTGTCAAGAAGGTTCACTTCTTTGCCAGCTACGTAAATAGAGCTTCTTCTAACGCTCTTAGTTGGCGCGTAAACCTTATAAGTCTTGCCGTCCTTGTCAAGCGGCTTGAATGCCTTGTCGTAGTCCTTTAGTCCATTTAGAACGAATATCTTTTGAATAGCGTCCTTATTGTAAATGGCGTAGACGATGTCGTAGTTATTTAGCTCAGAAAGTCTGATTTCCTTGCCATCTCTATAAATTCTTAGGTCAAGTGAGTCTTGAACCCTGATTTCCTTGCCATTTCTATCGATTAGTGCTACTGCGTTTGTAGTCACTCTGTCTATCATGAAAACGTCTTCGTCAAAGGAAAGTTTTCCATAAATCACTTGAACGTTTCCAAATATATCTAGTGCTAAATTAACTTTTTCATTTGTCAATAGTTTTACTTCGTCATTGTACTTCGCTGCATTAACTTGTGTGAATATCTTTTCATCAACAGTCGCAACGGCTCTTCTAGCCTTTTCATCACTTAGCTTATAGTCTTTATTAGCTAGGTTAATGTATGCGCCGCCCTTGCTTAATTTGTATCTAGCGCCTTCGCCCTCTACTTTATTTTTTACGACGATGGCTTCATCGCTAGCGTAGAAGTGTAATACATCGTACTTTTCTAGCTTAGCTAGGTCCATTGGCATAAGCTTGCCATTATCATATAAATAAGCTTTTTTAAGATTTCTCTTAACAATAGCGCCTGTTTCGTCGTCAATAGCCTTAACTGCGCCATTATCATAAGCAAAAACTGGCATTATATCATCAAAAGTGAAAACCTTGATGTAAACAACTTTCGCGTTGATGCTTGTAACGTAGGCAAAGTCTGCCTTGTAATTTGTTTCTTTAGCGAAGTCCATGAATATGTCAAGGTACTTGCCGTTAACTGCTGCACCGCGGAACTTTTGTTCAGTAAGCGCCGCCTTGTCCTCAAGCACAGTCGAATCCTTTGAGTCGCCGCCGACGTAAAGTCTAGCGCCCTTGATAGCGATAGGCGCGATCTCAGTCTTAGCTAAAGCGCTTAATCTGTAAGTTTTGATGATATTCTTTGCGTCGATGTCTAAGTCATAAACTCTGCCTAAGATGTCCATCGCATCCATGCCATCTTTAAGGTCTACGATGTAGGAAGCGCCTTCCTTGAAGCCTTCTAAGCTTGATTTTAATACGACGATTTCGGCTTGCTTTTCACTTAGATTTGAGTTAGCATTAGTCTTTGTAACGATGGCTGTAAGCTTTGATAAATCAGCTTCTCTCACGCCATCTAGGTAGTTATATATCATTACAAAAACATTTTCCCTAGTCGCTTGATCCTTGTATTTTAGCTCGCCTAGACCATTCAAAAGGCCCTTGCTTGCTGCATAGCTGATAAATGGTGCAGCCCACTCGCCTTCAGTCGCTGGCTTGATATCAGTTCCGCCAGCTGCAACGGCTAGCATCTTGATGGCTTCTTGATAAGAAACGTTTTTTCTTGGTCTGAAAGTGCCATCGCTATAACCGGCGATAATTTTTAACTCGCTCGCGATATTGACATAACCGTTTGACCAGCGGTCAGCTGCCATGTCCTTAAATGCGCTAGGCACGCTCATAGCTGCCTTTGCGGCATTTTCTTGCTTAAGTACCTTTGTTAGCATAACCGCAAACTCTTCTCTCGTGATCGAGTCGTTAAGTCTAAGTCCTTTGGCATCGCCTAGAACGTAGCCTTTTTCAACAAGGTAGTCAATCTTGTCTTTATTAGTTTTTACTTCTCCTTGCGCAAAGCCTACGTTAATGGTAGAAGCCACTAATACAAAGGCTAGAACGAAGGATAAAATCTTCTTCATCTTCATAATATTACCTCCCAAATTGATTTGTGCTTATATTTATTTATACCATGGAAATGGATTTTTCAAACAAAAAAGAGCCTATCTGATTAGGATAAGCTCTGTGATTTTTATTTTGTGGTTTTTGTTTTGCACATCGAACATCGCTAACAATCGTTCTCTTGGTGCATTGACTTAAGAACCTTGGTGCTTCGCACGAACCAGAAATTTTATTGTTCTTTAAGTCTGATTAATTTAATTAACAGATCAATCGTCTTAGCTAATTCTTCTCTCGTAAACTTACTTTGCGGACCAAACTTGCCGCTTGCTTCAA
>UQBO01000023.1 GCA_900539225.1 uncultured Eubacteriales bacterium | reverse complement strand
ACCAAGTTGTAAAAGAATATTTTTCTAAGTGTAACATATGTCTTGACAATTAAGATTAAAACAAAAAACTTAAAAATTTTAAAATTGCTAAGAAAAATTTTTTATGATATAATAAAAAAAGAGGTGAAGAAATGAAAAATCTAATTAGAAATTTATTTATACTATCGATACTGCTTCTAGGCCTTATGAATACAGGAACTAAGGCGGCATCACTTAACTTAATCATAGACGGAAATAACGTGACAAAGAGCGCGAGCCCCATTGTCAAGAACAGAAGGACCTTAGTTCCACTTCGTTTCATCGGGGAAGCCTTAGGCAAGGAAGTTATTTGGAACAACGACGAAAAGAGCGTTACAGTTAGTGACGAAAACGCTAGCTTCAAGCTATATATAGACTCAAAGATTATTGACAATAGTGACGGAACGCTTAAGTTTACTGACGTTGCGCCTTGCATTGTTAATCGCAAAACTTATCTACCGCTTAGAGCCATAGCTGAGCTTATGAACATAGCTGTAGGCTACGATAAAGCAAGTTCAATGGTCACTATTGATTCGGCTGTATTTAATCCAGTAGAAGAGAGTACTACAATCGTTGGCCTTATGCCAAATCAAACAATAAATACTAAGATGAATTTTTCTTTCGTAACAAATAAGAATTTTGCAAAGGCAAAGCTATTACTATTAAATGACAAAAACGAAGGCTATATACAAGATGTAAAGACAAGTGCTGCTGAGACACTTGAGTTTTTACCGAGCCTTAAAGACGAAGGAAATAAAAAATTAGTTCTTGCACTTTACGATGCAAATGGCAATGTCATTGACGCGGCAGGAGCTAAGATCAATTTAAATGTACTTCCAAGAGTAACTTACTCAGGTGTTGAGAGTGGCGGCTTTGTGCAAGACGAACTAAAGATTACACCTGACATAAACTTCATCGCATCAAAGATGAAGGCGACTATAACAAATTTAACTACAGGCGCTACAGAAGTCAAGGACAATCTTGATCCAGAAGGAGAATTCTTATTCAAGCCAAGCTATTTAGATGCGGGCAGTTACTCGATAATGCTATCGGCTTTTGACGAATTGGGAAGAGAGCACTTTGGTGAGACAAAGACCTTCACCATGAGCATAAATCCATATCTAAATATAACTGGCGTACCAGAGGACGGCGTTATCTCAGGACAAGTAACGCTTAACGCACAAAGAAACTTCGATGTAATGAGGACTGATTATGTTTTACGTGACCCAGTAACAGCTGTAGAAACAATTATCGAGTCAAAATCATACGGCGCATGCAAGTTCTTCCCGAACATTAACGACTCAGGTCAAAAGGAAGTCTTCGTCAGATGCATAGACGCGAGCGGAAAGACTATGGAGAGTGAACACAAACTTGTCTTGATCAAGGGAGACTCGAAGCTTATACTTGAAGGCGTTGCTCCTGGAGGCATCGTTCATAAGTATATAGATTTGAACGCCGTGTCAAACGTTGGAGTCAACAGCGTAAATTATTATATCAAAAATCTTAGAACAGGCAAGACTAAGACCATAGCTGAGAACGTGCCTTATGGCCAAAAGTTTAGATACAACGTCACTAAAGACGATGAAGGCGAGAATGAAATCAGCGTAACAGGCAATCAAATTGACGCCTTTATCAAGGGTGAGAGCATTAAATTTAGGATATACACTGGAAAGATATATACAAAACAGCCGCTAATGGCGAAGGACAAGTTCTTGGACTACACAAAAAAGATTGCTAGACGCGAGTTTTTAAGAACAGACCTAAGCGGTGCCATCACTACAGCGCAAGCAATACTTGAATCAGGCTGGGGCCAATCAGTGCCAGTCGATAAGTATACAGGAAAGTTCTCGAATAATCTATTTGGCATCAAGGGCAGCGCTTCCAATGGCACCGTAACCATAACTACAACAGAAGTTTATAATAATGTTAGATACACAGTTGATGGCAAGTTCAGAGCATATAAATCGGCCGACGAATCATTTAAAGATCACACTGAATTATTCTTCGCAAAGAAATGGTATACGCCATTTAGAAAAGTTATGTTCAACGACCAAAGAGGTGTCTACGCAATCAAGAGATGCGGCTACGCGACAGACCCAAGCTATCCAGCGAAATTAAAGCAAATCATCGACAAATACAATTTAAAAGAGCTAGACAAAGTTAATTTATAAGATAGATGCAGTAGGACATAAAGCCTTCTTTACTTATATAAGTAGAGAGGGCTTCTTTATGCTCAGATGTATTCGAGCATCATAGTAATCAAAGTTTGTTTATTTATTACAAGAAGATGATGAAAATGTGTTTATTATCAAACAATTTGTGGTATAATACAAGATAGAGTAGTGAGAATTATACTACAGAATAGATATGATTGAAAAGGAGAGGGGCTTATTATGAAAACATTTAAAATGAAAAAATTCTTAACACTGGTGCTAGTGGCGATGATGCTCGTGACATCAGTACCTGTAGGCTTATTAGCAGAGACTGAGTATAATTATGATAACTTAGAAAACAATAAGTCGAAGATTGTTAACAACAAAATGTTGCATGTAGATGTTGCAAAACTAGATGGCAAAAAGGCAGAGGAGATTGTAAAAAATCCTGATATGCCAAAGCTTTACACTATGCGTGCAGACTATAAGGTTCCTAGAAATGATGAAGAAGTCATTGCTTATCAGCCTTATATAGCAACAGTTGGTGATGATGATTACACATACACTGACCTTGAAGGCAATGAAGGGAAAAAAGTTTTAACAGAAGAAGAAAAAGATAAGATAAAGAAAACAATAAATTTGCCAGACATTGATGGCTATACTTCACCAACACCAAGCTTTACTGTAAATTATGACTACATTAAAGAAAACGCAGAAAAAGGAAAGGTGGATGGCAAGGAATATAATGGTCAGCATCCATACATTTATAAGCCAAAGCAAGGCACTATAAAGGTAAAACACAGTTTTCAAAAGCTGGAAAATTTAGAAGAGTATGGTTATAGGGATGGAGATTCTGACTTTATTTATACATCTCAAACAGGTGTTACAGGAACATCAGTTACTATTAAGGCCTTAGATGACGAAAAAATCAAAGGCTATGTTCCTGAAGTCAATGTCCTAACAACTCAAGTGCCTCAAAACAAAGCTGAATTTGAAATAGAAATGCGATACAATCGCGCTATTTTTGATGTAAATTTTGATTCCGATGGTGGAACTGAACTGCCAGGAATGACTCTCATCTATGGACAAACCATTCCAAAATTAAACTTTGATATTGAAAAGTTGGGTTCTGATTTACAAGGTTGGAAGGTAAATAAGGATATAACTTATACAGATCCTGATGGCAATAAGCAGACTCTTTCTAAGGATACGCTTATTACAAAAAAAGACTTTGAAGTAGGAGGAAAATTTGCAAATGGTATAAAAAATGCCATGCCAGCAGAAACTCTTACTTTTACTGCAGAGTGGAAAGATAAACCTAAAGCAGATTATGTAATCCAATTTTGGACTGAAAAACCAGATTATAATGACAAAGATGAGACACTTCCTTTACGTGAACGCTACGACTTTATTGGTTCAAGAAGAGTAGATAATGTTGACACAGGCTCTACACCAAATCTAACCAATTTGGATATACATGGAATCACATTCCCAGACCTAAACGACGGACGCTTGGAGAAGGCTCAAAATGATCCAAAGGAATTTGCCAGATATTACTTCTTAAATGAAGACTTGACTAAAAAGCAAAATGCATCTGAAAAAGACCCGAACGTTCAAAAATCCGTCTTGTCTACTGGGGAGACGGTCTACAATGTTTACTACGACCGTAGAGTCTACACCCTTTACTTTACATCTATTAATGACGAACATGATGATTATGCCTACTGGCCGATTATAACAAAAGGTGGGCAAGTTTTAGGCAAAGAAGGATCTCCTTATAAAGTAAATGCTCGCTTCAACCAAAGCTTAGATAAAATATGGCCAAAGGATGCGGAAGTTTCAGGTCTTCCGCAGACTCATACTAGCGAGCCTGTCGGAGATGACGGCTTAATAGGTTGGATGATAAATAATAATAATGTCGATTATGGTGTACAAATTTTTCGTGATACGCCGCCTTATCGCTTAAGTGCAGAAGATTTTGTTGATGCTGAAGATGTAATGGGTACTGATGACGAACATGGAAATGGTCACGCAGATAAGATACCTATAGGAGAAAATCAAGCTAAAGATAGGGGCGAATATGAGATTTCCCTTGGAGCCAGCTACTTGGATACTGCTGTTGTTCACCATGTTGACATTATAAAAGACGATTTTGAAGGCAAGGAACAAATAGATTATGACATGACCTATTGGAAGAGTGATACCAATGCAGTCGATTATCCCTTCATTTTGCCTCATCTTCAAGGCTTTACCCTTAAAGAAGAGACAAGGTCTGCAAAATGGATAGGTAAGATAAAACGTGGGGATGTAGAGAAAACTTTTGATGAATTAAATGCAGAAAGAAATGAAAAAACGCCTTTTAAAAGCGACGCCGACAAGATAGAATACATCCCTAAATTTCCTTGGAGCAAAAAATTATTTAATGGGACGAATGCCTACAATTATGCAAACTACTCTCGTAACAAGTACAAGTTAAAACTAAACAACGATCCCAAGACAGTAAAAAATGACAGTGAATATGGTGAGGGCAATATTTTAGATGTGCCTTATGAAAAACCATTAAAGGATTTGAAATTAGATACAGGTTATGTGCCAGAAAGACCAGCTTGGGTACCGGATGATTGGAGCTTCTTAGGATGGGCATTGGATTCAGCCGGTGAAAACTTGATAAAAGACGGAGATGAGACAAAACTTCATTACGACCAAGTCCTTTATGCCAAGTGGGGAGAACCAGAGACAATTTGGAAGGTAAAATTTGATCCAAATGGAGGAAGTTTAGCTGATTTAAGCACAAAAAATATTTCTGATGAATCTAAAAAAATTGAAAAAGATGGCGAAACTCACATTTATCCAGAAAAAGTTGATGGGGAAAAGAACACCTTTAAATTTGTTCACAAGATGATTTTAAAAGAACCAAAAGATGCTACTAAAAATATCATTGAACCAACAAGACCTAGATATAACTTTGCCGGTTGGGAATATGTAAAATATACAAAAGATGAAAATGGCAATGACACAGAAGTTGTAGACACAAGCTATAAGGACCAATACAAAGTACCTGAAATGTATCACTTTGGCAATAAAGTTGTAGGAAATGTTCATCTTAGAGCAATTTGGAATAAACAAGACCTAGTAACAGTTAAGGCAATCCATCACTTCTTAAATGCAGATTATAGCGAAAAATCTAAGGAAGTACAAAATCTTTATAACAGAAGAGTTGGGTCCTATACAACAGGCCTGGGAAGTAGACAAGGGGACAAGTACCTCTTAGTTCCACAAGCTGAGTGGGAAGCCCTTTACAATGCAAATACTGATTATAAAACTTATAAGGATGAAACTAATAGGGTTAACTCTTACAACCAAATTTTAAGAGTTGAGCCGGAAAAAATCCCAGATCCTGAAACAGGAGATTTAGTAGATAATCCTAAAGCAAAGAACAATCGCTTTGAATTTTTCTACAGACCGTTTAAAGAAAGAGTCTATGATGTAAATTATCTTGATGAAAGAGGCAAGAAAGACGTTGAAGATTTTATAACTAAATCTAAAGCTGCTTATCAAAAAATCGAAAATGATACTTCTATGACTCCAGAAGCAAAGAGCAAGGCATATAAAGAACTTCTTGCAAAGAATAAAGAAGAATTTGCAAAGATAAAAGAAAAATACGCTATTGTTTCTAATGAAAGAGTAGTAAACGGCAAGCGTCATTACGATGCAAGAAACTACAGAAGAATTCCTGGTTGGGTTCTAAATGACAAGCCACAACAACAACTATTCTTTGACATTTATGAAGACACAGATACTTTTGCCGGTATAAATGAAACGGGACTTGATGAAATTAATTTCTTCTACAAGGACGTAAGAGTAATTGAAGTAAAAGATCCTGATGATCCAGTGCCAAAGGGCTATGTAAGAGTAAAATTTGTCGCAGAAGACGGCGGAAACTTCACAGATGATAAAGACAATTCAGTTAAGGAACTTTACTACGATGTAATAGTAGGACTAAAATCAGATAATCTTCCAGTTCCAGAAGAAGTGAAGAAAGGCGAAACAAAAGCTGAAGGCAAGTATTACATCACACCAGATGCAGGAAAGAAATTTACTAAGTGGGACAAGGAAAAACTTCTAAATAGTAATACAATCATAGATAGAGATTATACTTTTACAGCCTACTTTGACTGGTCCGGAGTAAAGGTAAATGAACTTGTGAGAACAGAATCCTATAAAGATCCTGATAGAAATTGGACCAATGACTTTGCACCAAGTCTTGATGAATTAAAGGCACAAGTTAAGTGGGTTAATAAAGATGGTACTGAAAGTGATTTGCCAAAAGATGCCACAGTTACTATCGTTGATGAAAACGGAAAAGAGCTTACTCAAAATGATATCTATGAAAAAGTAAAAGAATTAGGAAAGTTTGACTCAGATGAACTTGTAAGAACTGTAAAATTCAAGGCAAAAGTAAAATTTGCAGATAATTCGGTACAAGAAATCGAAATTCCTGTAAAAATTTACAAAAATGTCTACGAAGCTCTTACAACGGGAGCAATGCCAAAAGTTTTAAAGGATGCAACAAGTGCTCCTGATGGAGATTTGGTAAAGGTAACTGGAGATTATGTAAAAGTTACAGTCAATCCAACAGGAAAACCTGGAGAAAAAGACTCTAAGATTTACTATGTAAATCCAAAGGCTTGGGTGGAAATTCCTGAAATTCAATTGACAGATGAAGAAAAAGAAAAGTTAGGCTTTACGCATTGGACTTCTGATAATGATGATGTAAACATTAATGGCAAATATATCTTTGAAAAAGATAATGTGAAACAAAGATATAAGTTTACAAAAGATACTATAATTCAACCAGATTTTTCAAAGGATGTAGTTGAACAAGAAGAAGGCAAAGATAAACCTAATGTACCAGATAGTTATGTAAAAGTTATTGTTACAACAAAAGAAGATGGAATAGAAAAAGCTACAGAAGATACAAAGTTTGAAAGAACTTTCTGGGTTAATCCAACAAAAGAAGTTACTATTCCAGTTACAAATCCAACAGGTGATGTCGTTAAAGATGATAAGGGAAATGTAGTTACAGACGCTGCAGGTAAGGAAATCAAATGGACATTTAAAGAATGGTCAAGCCCTTTGACAGCTACTTTCACAGGAAAAGAAACTACAATTACTGCCAAGTATGAAAAGACTATTCCAGAACCTAGTGTTGATACAAGTGTTGTTGAAACCTATGTTGGAAGAGAACCTGAACTTGGCGATTATGAAAAAGCTTTAAAGATGATGCTTGATAAGACTGGCTTATCTTTTGACGAAAATGTTTCAAGTTTTGAAATAATACAAGATCCAGATGTAAGTAAGCCAGGCATGAGCGAAGCAAAAGTTAAGGTTGAGTTTAAGAATGGACAGATAAAAGAAGTTACAGTTCCAGTTAAGGTATATGACAATATATATCCTGGCGATACAAATGGTGACAAGACTTCTGAAACACCAGATAATTATGTAAAAGTTACTGTAAACCCTAAAGCTTATGATGAAGATAATCAAAAAATCAAAGTTTACTATGTAAATCCATTGGCAAAAGTTACAATTCCTGAAATTTCAATAAAGGAAGCAGACAAAGAAGAATATGGATTTAAGAAATGGACAACAAATAACAAAGAAATAAACTCATCAAATAATGACGAAATTTATGACTTTACAAAAGAGTATCAATTTACAGTCGATACAGAAATTTATGCTTTCTATGAAAAAAATGGAGAACCAGAAGTAAATGTTGAATTTGAAAGCAAGGAAATTGTTAAAAATATTGGAGATAAGGTTTCTGTAAAAGAATATGAAGATGCTTTAATAATTCCAAAAAATGCTGAGGGAAAAGACATTGCTGACGTTAAAGGCATAAATATATTAGAAGATCCAGACACAAGTAAAGAAGGTTACACTACTGCAAAGATACAAGTTGTTTACGACGATGGTAAAACACAAGAGCTTATAGTATTAGTAAAAGTTCTACCTGATTATGTTGAACAAACTGATCCAGATAAAAAACCTGATGTACCAGAAAATTTTGTAAAAGTTATTGTAAAGACAAAAGAAAAAGTTGTTAAAGAAGATGGTACTCAAGAAGAAGTAGAAAGAGCTACAGATGAAACAGCTTTTGAAAGAACTTTCTGGGTTAATCCTTCAAAAGAAGTTACCATTGATGTCAATAAGCCAATTGGAATAAAGGATATAACAGATAATAGAACTTGGAATTTTGATTACTGGAAAGTTGATGCTGAAGATGGAGCTGAATATAGAACTACAATTACAGATCAATTTAGAGATGAGACTATTATCCTAGCAAAATATACTAAGGATGAAGTTGAAAAGCCTAGCGCTGATGATGTAATTACAGAAGAGGGAGTACAACCTAGTAAGAATGACTATCTTGATAAGATAGATGCACCAAATGGCAAAACTATTAACGATATCACAATTATTAAAAAACCTGATGTCTCACGTCCAGGCGTATCTACTGCTACAATCGAGGTCGAATACGATGACGGTACTAAAACTTTAGTGGATGTAAAAGTATTTGTTCAAAGGAAGAACGATCCACGTCCAAGCGAACCACAAATCATTTACAGAGATAGAATCGTAGAAAAAGAAAAGATTGTTGAAAAGATTGTTAAGATCAAAGACAACGAAAGACTTAAGGAAATCAGATATATGCAAGGCTACAACGGCAAGTTTAGACCATATGACGGTCTAAGAAGGTCTGAAGCTGCACAAATCTTAGCTAACGCTCTTAAGGCTGACGGCTACGCTTACGATCCATTCTACCCTATAAGCTACACAGACATTGGCGACACTTGGTACACAGAAGCTGTTAGAATAGTTTCTCAAGCGGGTGTCTTCCAAGGATATAGCGACGGAACGTTCAAACCAGAAGGTAAGATCACTAGAGCTGAGTGGGTGGCAACACTTAGAAGGTTCCAAGACTTAAAGAAGGTAAGTGGCAACGACATGGGCTTAAGCATGGGCCACTGGGCTACTGAAGAGATAGAAGCAGCATACCAAGCTGGCTGGCTAGATGTATACACATCAGGCATAGCGACATTCGATGCGAACGCTCCTATAACTAGACAAGAAGTAGCGGCTGTATCTAACAAGGCTTTCGAGAGAGTTCTTGACAAAGTTTACCTACAAAGAAATGTAAAGAACATGATAAATTACAAAGACATCAACCCAAGCATGCCACTATATGAAGACATCTTGTGCGCAAGTAACACATTGTTGACAGATGGCAGATATTACAAGGCTAATACTATTGTCATGGACAATATTACATTTAACATCGTTACGGATGATTTGTTAATATATCAAAAGAAATTCCAATATAATGTTATTAGATAAGCTAAAACAATAAAATAAACTATATCAATAAAGAGTGCGTATCAAATGATATGCGCTCTTTTCTTATATGAAGATAGATTATTAAGAAATTTTATATCAAGCAAAAAAAATAATTAATTTTAGCATAGTAATGGTGTAAATGGGGTATATTAAATTAAAGGAGGTATATTTATGAATTACTTAGTTTTAATCGGCGTACTGCTAATAGTTGTCGGCTTTGCACTAAAGCTTGACGTTGTAGCAGTCGTTTTGATATCTGGCCTAGTAACTGGCTTGGTATCAGGTATGTCATTAGTAGAAGTATTAGACTTAATTGGAAAGGGCTTTGTAACAAACAGATACATGTCACTGTTCTTCCTAAGTCTACCACTAATCGCTATCATGGAAAGGTATGGACTTAAAGACAGAGCAGCTGAAGCCATCAAGAAGATCAAATCAGCAAGCGCAGGTGGCGTTGTTGGTTTATACATCTTAATTAGATGGGTAGCAGCTATATTCTCTTTAAGACTTGGTGGACACGTTCAATTCGTTAGACCACTTATACTACCTATGGCTGAGGGTGCTGCAGCAAAAACTGTTGACCTATCAGAAAAGAAATTAGAAGAGCTTAAGGGACTTGCAGGTGCTGCAGAAAACTACGGAAATTTCTTCGGACAAAACATCTTCCCAGTTGCGAGCGGCGTTTTATTAATTCAAGGTACACTAGCAGGAGCTGGTTATGAAGTTACTAACGCTGAAATCGCTCAAGGCTCAATACTAGCCGGCGTTGCTATGGTGATTTTATCACTAGTACAATGCTACCTATTTGAAAAAAGTTTAAGAAAGGAGCTTAAGAATGTTTAAATTTATTTATGCTAATTCAGCTATGGTTGACGAAGTCATCTACATTCTATGTGGTATCGTCTGCATTATGACTGGAATTAGAGGCTTAAAGAATAAAAAAGCTCCTATCGGTACATTTCTTTTCTGGACACTTTTAGGTATACTTTTTGGAGCAGGTAAGTTTATTATCGACAGTTTTGAACATGGCGGAGCCATCATTGGCGGCTGCTTGATGCTACTAGGAGCACTAACACTTACAAATCAAGTACAAATAGGCGAGTTCAATTCTCAATCAGAAGAGCAAAAAATCACTTATGGCAAAAAGGTTGGCAACAAGATATTCATCCCAGCTCTTGCAATAGGTATCATCGCCATGATCATGGCGCAATTCAAGAGCTTTAAAGTAGCTGTTGATGTAAAAGATGGTGCAGATGTATTCTTTGGATTTACATCAGCTCAAACACTTGGTATATCATCAGTACTTGCCATCATAATCGCTTTAATCATAACAAAGGCAAAATACTCTGAAACAAAGGAAGATACAGCTAAGATGCTTATGCAAATAGGCAGCTCATCACTACTTCCTCAACTACTTGGAGCACTAGGAACAGTATTCGCAGCAGCAGGTGTTGGCGAGATCATCGGTTCAGGCGTTTCAGCCATAGTTCCACCTGAAGCAAAAGTTTTAGGCGTAATCGCTTATTGCGTTGGTATGGTAGTCTTTACCATGATTATGGGTAATGCCTTCGCGGCATTTACAGTTATTACACTAGGCGTTGGCGTTCCGTTCGTTATTGCCAATGGCGGTAACCCTGCCATCATAGGCGCGCTTGGTATGACTTGCGGCTACTGTGGCACACTACTAACACCTATGGCTGCCAACTTTAACATAGTTCCAGGAGCTATACTTGAAACAAAAGATAAATACACTATAATCAAGGCACAAGCACCAGTTGCTATACCTTTAATAGTAGTACACATTATATTAATGTTATTGATTGGATTTAGATAGAATTAGAAGAAATTTTGGAAGGAGACGATATTTTGAAGATATTAGTAACAGGCTTTGACCCCTTTGGTGGAGAAAAGATAAACCCAGCGATTGAATCGGTAAAGAAACTTCCTGATACAATTGCAGGAGCTGAAATAATTAAGCTAGAGATACCTACTGTAATCGGTAAATCTGTGGACAAGATCAGAGAGAAGATTGAAGAAGTGCATCCAGATGTTGTTTTATCCATCGGTCAAGCAGGCGGCAGACCAGACATCACTGTTGAAAGAGTCGGCATAAACTGCGACGACTGCAGAATCAAGGATAACGAAGGCAATCAGCCTATAGATGAAAAGGTGGCTGAAGATGGCCCAGCGGCTTATTTCTCGACACTACCTATCAAGGCCATGGTGAAAAATATACAAGATGGCGGCGTACCAGCAAGCGTTTCAAACACAGCAGGCAATTTCATCTGTAATCACGTTCTTTATGGCGTAGCACACATACAAGCTACTAAGCATCCTGAGATGAGAACAGGTTTTATTCACATTCCGTTCCTACCAGAGCAAGTAGTTGACAAGAAGAATATGCCATCGATGGCGCTTGAGACTATAGTTAAGGGACTTACTTTGGCAATAGAAGCTATTGTAAAAAATGAGGAAGACATTAGAGTTACTGGCGGCAAAACTCACTAATTCTTAAAAAAATCGCGCCTGAAGCTTGTAACGAATGAAGACATATCCTCGATGTACTCACTTGTACTACTCCGGTATGTCTCATTCTAAACTTCGCTTCATCCATCGATTTTTTCTACAGAATTAGAATATAAATGATCTTGTATATAGAATTAGAATGTATATGATTTTGTATACAGAATAAACAAAATTATTAAGATAAAAGCATATTGCCCTCTGCATTACTATGTGGAGGGTGTTTTTATGGCTGTATAATATCTATTGGGGAGTAAAAACCTCAATAAATTTTTTTTGAAAAAATTACAAAAAAAGTTGCACTTGCACACATTTTATCCTATACT
>UQBO01000022.1 GCA_900539225.1 uncultured Eubacteriales bacterium | reverse complement strand
AGTATAGGATAAAATGTGTGCAAGTGCAACTTTTTTTGTAATTTTTTCAAAAAAATATCTATTGAGTATTTTACTCCCCAATAGATATTATACAGCCTTTATAAAATCCTATATATAATGCCTTTACTATAGAGAAGGCTTATAAAAAAAGAGAGCGATAGAAATAAATTCTACCACTCCTATATAGCGATTATTAAATTGTGTGGTTTATTTTTGCTTTATTATATTTGCTGGAACTATAGTATTCATATCTTTTACACTATCCCAAACGAATATTTTTAGCTTATACTCACCAGTATCTGGTATCTTGATTCCGTTGGTCATATTAGCTTCTTCTCCAGCTTTAAGTTTCTTTTCAGCAACTGCTGTATTAATTATATTGTCATTTAAATCGTAAAGTGCTATGATAAATGAAACTGACTTCTCCTCTGCACTTGTATTCTTTAACTGATAACTTGCTGTATATATCTCACCATTTCTAAATAAATAATTCTTAGTATGATTAGATACTACTAGTCCGTCTTCTGTTTCTGTATCTTCAACATTTATATCAAGATAGTTAACATCAATAACTAGACCATCTTTGTTAAGTGCTTTTACAATTATCCTATGCTTTCCTTTGTTAGAATTAATTTTTAAATTTTGTTCAGTTTCTGTTCCTTGATATGATAAATCATCTAAATTATCTAATGATACCTCATATCTAGCTACATTAGTATCATTTAACTTATAACTTAACTTTACTTCTTCTCCACTTTTTATGCTGGTTTTATCTATGCTCATATCAATTTTTGAATTTTTCTTTATTATAACATATGATTTAGATCCATCAACATTGTTTGCATAGTCTGTCGCTCCTATATTTATTGAATAAAATGGATGCTTGCCCTCTAAGTTTACAATTTTCTTGTATTCTCCACCATTTTCATCAAGTTTAAATAAAGCATTATCATCTTCTTTGTATATTCTTCCATTTATAATGAACATAAACTTATTTATTCCACTTGCTGGATTACCTTTATCCTTTGCTTTAACTTTAAGTTCCACACTCTCTTCATCATCTAAGAAATATACAATAGAACTAACTTCTGGAGCAGTTTTATCTACAATTAATGGAAAACTTATTTTTTGAGGCTTAGCGTTAGGATAATCAGGCGTTGCATAAACATTGATAAAATATCTTCCTTCATCTACTGTTTTTTGAACTCCAAGTTTTTTATCATATATTCCGCCTTTCCATAACCAATCAAAATTAACTATAGCTTTAACTTGGTCTCTGTAAGATACAACTTTTCTAACGTTTTCTTTATCTTCAATAACTTTTATCTCTTCTCCAGCCTCATTTGTAACTGTTATTTTAAAATCTTTCGCTACACGTAGTAAACTAAATTTTACTAAAACGTTCCAATAAGCATTTTGATTGTCCGGATTTATTGCATAAAGCATTGGATCCAATTCGTCTCCACCAAGTGGTTTTAACTTTGTTAATAGTGGTCCAATATCGGCTGTATCAAGTCTAGTTTGATTATAAATAGACTTGTCTTTATCCATACTATCGAACATAGGAAGTGATGACCAGTCGCCATTGAATCCTAAAACTGGTAAGGATATCTTTGTGTTAGATGATTTAAAGACTATATATCCATCTACATATTCATTAGCTGCTACTGTTGGTGTTATTGTTATATCTATACTTGACTTGCCTTTATTGACAGTACAAGATTTTTTATCAATATTAAATGTATCTCCTAAGACTTCTATGTCAAAATTAATATCATCATCACTATTGTTTTCAAAATCCACTTTAATCTTTCTAGCATTTGTTATCTCTTTAAGTTCAACTTTCGCCACTCCATTAAATTTTGCAAACACTTTGCTCTCAACAGCTGCTTCTAAATTTACCATGCCTGCTCCTTGAAGTCTAACGCTATAAGGCTTACCATCTTTAATTTTTGGCACGGCTGTATTCATAAGGGCTGTTTTTACATAGTTAGGCAAATCATTCTTGATGCCATCATTAATAAACTTCTCTCTTAGTAAAGCACTTATTCCGGAAATCATTGGAGCAGCCATAGATGTGCCAGACATATTACCATAAGAGTTATTTTCAATAGTAGAGTAAACATTTCCTCCTACAGCAATTAAGTCTGCCTTAAGGCCTAAGTTTGGTGTTGGTCCCCAAGATGAAAACTCTGATGCTGTATCTCCTTTTTTAGAATCAATTACAATTCTTTCATTTGTAAAATCAACTTTAATTTTATCAATATTATCTAATAAATATTGTCCATCGCTATTAGAAATAAATATTGTCGGAATTATAACTTTTTCATCGGTAGATATATAAGGAAGAAGTTCGTCGTCCCCATCTTTGTTGTATATAATAGCTCCTATAGCGCCTCTTGCTTGTACATTAAGCTTTTTATCTTTAAACTCAATGTCTCCTCCTCTTTTTACAAGCGCAATTTTGCCAGATAGGTCAAGATTTTCAACCTCTTCTTTAGATCCCAGTTCACAATTAATCAACTCTAAATCGCCTTTTAATGCTTCAGGATTATTATCTGATGTATAGTAGCCAATTCTTTTTTCGCTTTGTGAAATTTTAGCAATAAATGAATTAACTACTAGCTTGCTATTTTCAAAAGAGCCTACTCGTATAGCCTCTTCAGCAATACCTGGAGCGCTAAGTGTGCCGTCATCGATAGATTTTTTATCTCTATTTGGAAATGTTGAGTAAGCGTCATTACCAGCTGCTGCGACTACGATAGTTCCTTTTTCTGTAGCCGCTTTGATTGCTTTTTGTTGAAGATCTGATGGGTCTTGTAAACCAGCTGTTATACCAAAACTCATGTTAATAACGTCCGCTCCTAATTTTACTGAATCTTCAATCGCTTTAACTATCTTTTCTTCGTCTGCGCCAGGATTTTTTGGATTATTAGAGAATATCTTCATATTTAATATTTGAGCATTAGGTGCTATACCAGTAACTCCATCACCATCTTTTGCATTTGCACCAATTATACCTGCAACGTGTGTACCGTGAGAAAAATCCGCACGCTCTTTTAGAGTGTCTCTTACAGACAAGTTGTCATCAGCATAGTTATAAGCAAATGGAACCTTATCATTGAAGTAGGAACCATAAGTTATTTGATTAGCGCTTTTTATTTCCTTAACCTTATTCTCATTAAGCTTAATCCCTTTACTATCCACATTCATGTCTTTATGAGTATGGTCCACTCCACTATCTAATACAGCTACTACCATGCCATCGCCTTTTAGACTGTATTTTTGAGCAATTTCACCTATCTTGTAAGTATCTCTTACATTTTTCACTTGTTTTTCGTAAATATTTGCTTCGCTTATACTTTTTATTTGCGGTAAATAAGATACTTTTTTAGCAGTTATGGTATCACACTTCATACTAAAGCCGTTAGCAGTATATAAATACTTTTCTCTTATTTCTACTTTTTTTATGTTTTTAACAGCCGCTATTGCATTCTCTAGTTCAGCTTGAGCTATCTTGTATGCTTCATCATCTGAATATTTTTCAGCTTTTAACTCGAGAACACTTTTAGCATTTATTGAAACCATATAAATCTTTTCTTCTAGTGTTTGATCTTGAACTAGAGTAGAGTTCTTCTCAAAATCTTCCTTAATAATCTCATTAAATATGTCTTTACTCTCATCTATAGCATATGATGGACTTATGATTGTAATGAGCATTATTAAAGATATTACAAGACTTAATATTCTTTTTTCTTTCTTCATCTTAATCACCTAAAAATCCTTGCTCTTTATATTTTTAATTATGCCATCAAGTGGTGAATAGTCACTCGTACTATTATTATTTAGATATAGTACTCTTAAGTTAACTAGACCACTTAGCGGTTCAAAACTACTTATCTTGTTATCGTTCAAGTATAGTCTTTCAAGATTAATTAAATCTTTTAAGGCGCTTATATCAGTTATCTTGTTATGATCAAGTTCCATATTATTAATGAATGTTTTTCCTTTAAGCACGTCAATATTTGTGATGTTATTATGTCCTAAATATACCTTCTCTAACTTAGTAGAATCTTTAAGAGGACTTATATCACTAATCTTATTTTGTGCCATGCTTAAATAATTTAAATCCTTTTGTCCTTCTAAGACTGATATATCAGAAACTAAATTGTTTGTTCCCCAAAACATCTCAAGATTTTTATTGTTTCTTATCCCACTTATATCCGTAATTTTATTGTCTCTAAAGATAATATTCTTAATACTTTTTGTTCCTTCTAAAAAGTCTAGGTTTGTGAAGCTATTTTCTTCTATCAATAAGTCTCTTAAATTAACTAACTTAGACATCATATCTTTATCAAGAGTATTAATGCCTGTATGATCTAGTACTAGCTCTTCAAGATTGACTAGTTTATCAAAAGAACCTTTAGGTATTTCTAAAAGATTATTTTCCGCAAGATCTAATGATTTAAGCTTTGTAAGATTTTTAATATATATTAATTGACTAGCCTTAATTCTATTGGCGTATAGACCAAGCTTTTCAAGATTTTGTAAGTTTTCAACGCCTTTTAAGCTTCTTGCCCCTTGCGCAACTATCTCTAACTCTTTTAAATTAATTACATCCGATAACTTTATGTCTCCCTTTGGCTTATCAATTGCTTTTCTAATAGCCTTAGTAACAACTTCATCTTCAAAAGTAACTACTTTGTCAACAAAACCTCCCTTTATAATTCTTAGGGTAATTTTTTGATTATCTACTAAAGCTGATAAATCATACATTTGTGTGTTTGACATATCAACTTTATCCTCTGACCATGTAACAGAAACGATTTTGCCATCAACTTTAACCTTATTTGGTGGATAGTAATAATCTTCACTCGTTTCTACGCTTGCAAAACCATCTTTAAATTCTATAACATTAATATTATATTCACTAATGGCTTTTCCGTTAAGCTTTAACTTGTCTTTGCCTAAAAAAGGAGTTAAGTCAATCTTATTTAATATATCATTATTAATTTCAAGTTCTTCCAAAGGTAAATCTGCTAAAGCGGATACATCTGTAATATTATTGTTGCTGCTTAAATTTAGTTTCTTTAAGTTTTTAAAGGTTTTTAGTGGACTTAAATCTTTAATATTGTTTGATCCTAAGTTTAATTCTTCTACAGTGTTTAGATAAGCAATAGATGATATATCTTGTATATCATTTGAAAAAAGAGTTAAAATTTTTAGTTTATCAAGTCCACATATTCCTTTAAAATCATGTTTAAAACCAGCTGCAAAAATTTGAATTGATTCTATGCTTTTAAAATATTTTAAATCACTCATATCGTTATTTTCTAAATTTGAATACGAAAAGACAGCATCACTTTCTAAAAGAGCATCACTTATTGTTTCAGCGCCCAAGATATCTTTTATGTCTTCATTAACATAATTGATTGTATCCTCATTATCAACTACCAATACATCGACTTCTATTTTGCCATATCCTTCAAGGTCGCAGCCAATTTTTTTAATTCCTGTTTCGCTTGAGTTAAAATCCTCTAATTTCCAAGTAGCTTTCTTAAAACCACATTTGTCCGAAGTGTACTTAACCAATAATTCTTCAGGAAGATTTAGCTCACCACCTTTTAAAACAATAATTTGTGGTTTTAAAGCTTCCCCTATCTTTTCTTTTTCTTTTACGATTAGTGTTAACTTAGCAAAGCCATCGTAGCCTTCTACCTTGCCAGATATCTCATGCTTACCAACTTTTGTTAGGTCCATATTGTTGGTGTTCCAAGAAACATCAGCCTTAGCTACTACTCCGTTAAGCAAGAAAACTTCTACTTGCTTAGGTAAATTAATTTCTTCTCCTTCATTGACAATTAGCTCTACTGGCTTAACGTAATCAATCTTGCCCATAAAGTGATCAAACTTAATTGGCAGCTCTACTTTATTAGAAACTTGCATGCCATCCTTATACGCAGCTATCTCTAACACGGCACTTAGTGCACTTATCTTATTAAATGCAGTAAAACTTTTTAAATAGTCTTTTAAGTCTTCCTTAAAATTTGCAAAATTAAGGACTTTATTATCTTTATCTAAAACTTTTACATATATATCAATGCCGTCTTCTTGCCCGCTAACGTTAAATTCTGTTTTTTGTATATCAGTAAGTGATATATAGTCTTTGTACTTAAGGTCTACTTCTATATCAATGCTACTTGCCAAGACGCCAGCTTGAAATGAAATAAGTAAAATTATACTAAGTAGTAAACTTATAAACTTTTTCATTGAATACCTCCTTAATTCGTGTACTTTATATTGCCTTCATATAATAAATCTGTACCATCTTCATCAGCAAATACTTTTAATGTATACTCTGTTCCATTAGCTGGAGCACTATACACAAATCCGCCTTCTGCATACGTAACAAACTCTGGATCATAAAACATTGATTTTCCTGTTGAATCATACAAAGCAAATGTCACTATCTTATTTGCGTTTGCATTGCTACAACTAAGTTTAAGCATGCCTCCCCAACCTTGGTCATCAAAACTTAATGAAAAGTCTTCTGCTTTAAACTTAACTTCACTTTCTTGCCAAGGGAATGGATCTCCTTCTTTAATTACTTTTACTCCTTCTAATCTTGCTTGTGGATTGGAATCACCGTACTTCAAATATATCCTTAAATCAACTGTTCTGCCAATTGATTTATAATCTACATAAGTATCTTCAAATGTTGGTGCATTAACCTTTTTCGAAAATCTTATGCCTAATCCAGACGACTGAGCATACAAGTCTAAATCACTATACTTATATATAATTCTTACTTTTGTTGTATATGGACCACCATCTTTTGCTATTACTACAAATTCATCTGCTTTAAACTCACGGATAGCTTTTACTACAACATTTAGCTTTTGCGTAGCTTTTTGTCCATTTGTTGTTACAAGCTTACATGTTATTGTAGCGTTACCAGTTCCAACTGCTTTAGCTTTAATTTTTATATTGCTTCCATCAAATTGTTTATCATAACTTTCTATCTTTACAACTTCATCATTATCAGAAAGTATTTCTATGGACTTAACTTCATCTGCCATAACGCCATCTACACTGAGTGTTAATTCTTTTTTTGGCATAATATATTCATTTTGTTTTAATGTTACTGTACCTGCTTGGTTAAAAATAAGCTTGATATCTTTATACTCAATTATATTAAGTTTTGCCTTAACTACTAAGCCACTAGCTAAGGTACCTGTGATATCATATGTTCCAATATTATTCTTATCTACATTAGTTAAATCCCAAGTTATACTTGATTTGCCCTCTGTACCATCGTTATATAGCGCTACTACACTGTCTGGTAAGTTAAGCTTACCTTGAGGATAAGTGAAGTTTAAGTCATCTTTTATTGCAACGGCTTCTTTTTTAAATCCATTTCCAGCTGCAAAGTCAAAAGTTTTAGTGTATTGCTCTCCATCTATAGTTATTTCAGCAATTATCTTAGTCTTTATTGGCTTTAACTGGCTCATGAAAAATGCACTTTTATCTATAAATGAGATAACACCATAAGTTCTAACTGTCATATTCAAAGAAGGATCTTCAGGATAAATCTTTACAGCATCTATCTTGCTATTGGCATCTTTCAAAGTTATAAGTAAAGCATAATCTCCTTCTATTGGAGCGTTACCACTCGCATTTTTACTTCCTAGCATAGCATCTTTTTGGAAAGGATAATAATATTTCTTATCTTTAAACAAAGCAATATGCGCTTCAAAAGGCTCACTGTCTTTAACAATTATATTAATCTTGATAGGAAGTTTCTTTGAGTTTAAATCTGCTTCATCAGTTAAAATGTATCCATCAACTGAATAAGATCCGACCTTTTCACTTGTAAAATCAATCTCGTTCCAATACGCTGTTCTGTCTTCTTTACTGCCGTCATCCATCTTAACTTTTATAAATTTAGGTAGATTTATTTTACTTCCCTTTACAATTGTCATATCATTTATAGGTAGTATCGACTCTAATTTAGCACGTTTTTTATTTACAATAACTTTTATTTGTATATCTTTGTTATAAGCATCAACATGTCCTACTATATTGTATTCACCAGCATTTTCAAAACTATCTGGTAAGGTCCAATTTATCTTTAGCGATCTAGTACTTCCGTCACTAAATTTAGCATTGACATATTGAGGAAGAACTATATCCTCTCCTTGTGTAACAGTTATATCATCTAAATTTTCAATACTTTCAACTTCTTCAAAATTATCCTCAACAACTATAATCTTAGTTTGAATCTTAGATTCAGGTTTTCCAGATTTAACAGACAATATATACCTGCCTGGTTCAAGATAGTCTGGAACAACAAAGTTAATAAGTTTTTGTTGGACTGATGTATTGTCGAATGGGTATGAGTTTAAATAAATTAAATGCTCATCTGCTTCTCTGTTTAGCCTTAGATTGATTTCCTTTGCATCAGAATCTTTTTTATCTACAGAAAATTTTAAATTAGTATTTCTCTTTATTTTTACTTCTTCATCTTCGTCCCCAAAATCAATTGAAACGTCATCTTTTTTCTCTACTGGCTTCTTTTCCAAAATCACTTCTAAGCTTGTGTCTTTACTAGGCATTACAAATGAGTAAACACCATTTACACTTGCTATATTTTTACCATCAATTAAAACTTGTTTTAAGTCTTTCTTTTCATTTTTAAGTGTTATTTTTATAGTAATAATTTGTCCTTCTTCATAAGTGCCATCGGCTGATTGTGGACTCACTTCTACTGTATAATCATCTGTAGATTTTATATTTAAGCTGTAACGTTTCTTTGGAATAACAGGTTTATTATCATCTTGACCATCATCCCAATCATCCGGTCTGTGAGGTTTATAAGGAATTTCTGGGTAATTTATTTTACTATCAGTCTCAGATTTTTTACTATTGCCATCTTTGTCATCTTTACTATCTTTTTTATCTGAATCTATATCGTTTTTAAGAATGTCCTTAAGCAGGCCTTGTTCTTTTGCGGTACTTATATATGTGTAGAATAGTTTAGCAGCTTCTGCTCTAGTAATTAAATTCTTTGGTCTTAATGTTTTGTTTGGATAGCCACTAAGTATATTAAGCTCCAATAATTTTTCAAATGCTTCTTTATTAACAATATCTTTCTCATCAATATAATTATTTACTAAAGAAAGCTTCGTCTTGAACTCAATAGTTGAGCTAAGCCACTCTACTGCTAGCTCGCGTGTTATTAATTGATTTGGATAAAACTTTCCTTTGTTATCAAGTATGCCAAAAGACACTAACTTTCTTATAGGCGCATAATACCAATCTTTTGGCTTAACATCTTCATAATTAACGTCAACAATCGTAGCCGCTTCTTTTTTTATTGTTTTAGCAAGCATTGTTGCAAACTCCGCCCTAGTTATCTTTTTATTTGGCTTAAAGCTTCCATCGTTGTAACCACTTATGATACCGTTATCAGAGCACCAAGATATGTAATCTTTTGCCCATGAATCATTAGTATCTTTAAAGCTCATTGCTAATAGTTCTGTAGAACTTGTAAATAGCATAATGAAAGCTAAAATAAATGTAATGAATCTTAACGATTTATTTTTCATATTTTCCTCCTTTAAATATAATAATTATTGTCATTTTACAATAGATATTGTAACACAATTGTAATATAAAATCTTTATTTTTTAAAAAATATATGAATGTATAAAGTTTTATAATATAAAATAGTCTTTTCTATAAGAATTACTTATACTTCCTTAAGATATTTATAAATTGTCAATTAATAAATCCTATAAAAAAAGAGAGCCTAAGCCCTCTTTCTTAAACAAATTACTCTGTCATCTTATATATTAAGTTTTTTATCATCATGCTGCTATCTTTGCTTGTGTTTTTCAAACTTATGTCTAAATCTTTAAGCTCGTTCATAAACTTTAGCAAAAACTTATAATCATATGAATATGCTAGGCTTGATAGCTTTTTGTACTCGTACGGCGATATCTTCAAGAGATCTTTTTTCTCTGCTTCGCTTTTTTTCTCTATATCGCAAATTTTTAGTTCTAAAAGAAGTCTAAGGTTTCTAAATATCATATACGAGGTCTTTATATCTGCTTCGCCATTTGCAAGAAGCTTATCGTACTCATTGAGTGCCGCCTTTGTATTTTTCTTATTTATCGCGTCTATCATGGCAAAGATATTGTCAATGGTATTTTCCTTAACAACTTTTTCAATTGCACTGCGTGTTAATCTGCCCTTGCCTATGTAGCTCGCAAGCTTCTCTACTTCTGATTCAAGACTATACATATTAACGCTCTCGTCGCTATAAAAGCCGAGTCTATCGATCAAAAATCTTGCTTCAGCAAAGCCTGCTTCTACGCCCAGCTCGTTAAATTTGCGCGCTGTCCACTTGACAAGGTCCTCTATCTTTTCCTTATCAAAGCTCACTATGTGGTCATTTTTCTTGAAGTGCTTGTAAAATTTAAGTGTCTTTTTTATACTGTCATCCTCATCCATAAAGATGATTATGCTCGTCTCAGTCATCTTCCCAAGCTCCCCAAGTAAGTCATCATCGTTAAGTGCTTTGATGCTTTCATTGGCTTTTCTTACAACCGTGATTTTTTTCTCAGCCATAAGAGGAAGCATAGTGATATTACTTTTAATATCTTTAATCAAATTCTCTGAGTACTTGAGATCTGCAAGGTTCATAAGCCTTTGATTGCTGTCAAGATAAGTATTTATCAGCGCGTCCAAGGTTTTGTCCATGAGGTAGCACTCTATGCCCTTGAAAAGATAAGCGCCGCTTACATTATTCATTTTTACTTCATTTAAAAAATTTCTATAGTTCATTAATCATGTCTCCATACTTTTTGTAGTCATCAATGACTATACTTATTATATAGGAAAATATTATAGATAGCAAGGTCAATAAGAAAATGTATTTCTTCATATAATCAAGATGCCTGTAATATTCCTTGTAAAAAGTTTCGATCTTGTAGCCGCCGTCTTTGAAGATGACGATAATCATGCCTTGCTTATCAGTTCTGTAAAAGTTCGTGCCAATGGCTTTGAAGTTTTCAAGGGTCTCTTCATGCGGATGACCGTAGCTGTTATTCAGTCCTTGCGAGCTGATGGCGTCTTTTGGTCTAGTCTTTTCAAGAAAATTCATTGATGAACTTGTTTTCGAACCATGATGAGCGACCTTTAATATATCAATCTTATCTACTTTGTCAATATAATATTCTTCAGCTTCTCTCTCGATGTCGCCTGTAAATAAAACTTTTGTGCCACGCGCATCTAGCTCAAAAACGAGCGAATTGCTATTACCTTTAAAATTTTCATCTCTATGAATAATCCTGATGTAATTGTCATTGCCAAGGTCAATGCCATTAGTTTTATCTGGGTCGATGTAATTAATTCCCCTGTCAATAATTTTTGCCTTGATATATGAAGGAGCAATGTCCTTGTAAAAACAGATGTTCTTAATATCAAATTCATAAAGTAGATAATCAAGGTTGCCAGCGTGGTCGCTATCAAAGTGCGAGATAAATACTATGTCAAGGCTATCAGCCCCAGCATTCTTAAGGACTTCTCTAAGCGTTCTATCGTATGAAAAGGACGAGCCCATGATGTCGCCACCAGTATCGACCAGAATCTTCTTCTTATTTATATCTAAAAGCATTGCCTCCTCTTGACCTATACTAATCATATTGAGCGTGTCGTAATGCTTTTGACTTGTGATGTAGATAAAGCTAGATGCAAATGTGACCGCAGCCATCGCCATAAGCATGAATTTAACAAGCCTTGTCTTCATATAGCTAAAATTGTTCGCAAAGTAAAAGGCAACGAGCAAGGTGAAATACGCAATAATCAGCGCGTCTTGATTGTAGAGCGGAACTTTTAAGATATCTACACTTGAGATGAAATATAAAATTTTGTAAAGACCGCTGAGTATGTAGTCGACCACCATAAACAAGATTGCGACTTTGCTTATTATGAGCGAAAGTAAAAGTATTACGAAGCTTGCTGTGATTATGGCTGAGTATATCGGAAGCAAAATCAGGTTTGTTAAAAGCGAGATAAAGTTAAACTCGTGAAAGGTATATAGCTGAATTGGTGCTAAAACTAGGTTAATAGCAAGAACAAAGAGCACCACTTCCTGCGTTTTATTCTTCTTGTCGCCAAGCTTTTTAAGTCTTCTAAAAAGTATTTCTATCGCATAAGCTGCCCCATAAGAAAGGTGAAACGATACCGAAAATACATAGTATGGATTAAGTAAAAGCGTTATAATTAGCGCGATGGAGATGATTTCGATGTGCTCAATGTTTATGTCATAGACAAAGGCTAGGTCAAGTGCGATAAATAGTATCATAGCTCTTAAAAATGATACAGGGTAATTAATCACCGCGCCATATATAAGTAGAAAGATTATGCATGCGGCGCTCGCCCTTCTCTTATCTAGGCCAAGTCCTACGAGTATAAAAATTATTGCAAAGCTAATAAGCGAGACATGTAGACCCGAAACAGCAAGCAAGTGACCGAGTCCAACTGATCTATATGTACTCAGCTCATCTTCATCAAGATAATTTGTGTTCGACATGAATATCGCCTTAAGGAAATTTGCATTACTCATCCTCATAGTGTTTTGAGTGAGCGCATCAAGCTTTTTCTCAAAAGCAAGATTCATTTTCTCCGCAAAAGACATTTTCCAAGAGATTTTTTCGAAGTCCTTAAACTTTATCTTGTACTTAACGTTCTTCGTTAAATAATACATCTTCTCGTTGAAAAGATTTGGATTGGCATTTATCCTTATATCTTCAAGCTTAGCGCTAACTTTAATCGTATCAAAATTATTTAAAGGCTCTCTGCCATTGTAATACGCTTTGAACTTTTCGTTAAATACATTGCCATTAACGTTTTTGACAGAGGCAATAAAAGTAGAATATCCTTCGTATTCCTTGATATTTTCGACTCTTAATATGTATTCTTTTTCTTCATTTTTATAATTTTTAAAGACGCTTTGTCTCCTGTAATTCGTATAAATCGCTGTCATGAAAAATATTGTCACAGACAAAAGCAAATAAAGCCTAAGACGTTTCTTGCTAAAAAGACCTATACCCAAAAGGATTCCCAGGCTTAATAAGATGTAGCTATTGATATTGAAATAATATGTATAGATGGCTGCCAAGACCATAATACACGCAATAAATGAATATTTTCTTCTCATAATGATCCTATATAAAATTATATCACTTATGGGCAATTATTAAAAGAATTTACAGAAAATAAGTGACTTTTTCACAAAAATATATTATAATATATTTGGTGATACTATGGAAAATATTACAGACGCTTACATGGAGCGTAGAAAAATTTATAACATCGCCCTAAAAACTGCGGAGCTACTCATTAAGAATGGTTCAGAAATTTCAAGGGCAAATGATACAGTTAAGAGGATACTAGCAAGTCATGGCTTCTTCGACATACCATTATTTCTCTCTCCTACAGTTATAATCATAGGCGACAACAGCGATAATTCGTCTTTCTATCTTGTGAAGAACATCGAGACTAGGGGCAATAACATCGGCAGGGTCAATATGCTTAATGCTTTCTCGAGAGAATTTTGCGCGAAGAATATAGCTATAGATGATGCTATGCAAAAGCTTGAAGAGATTGAAAAGAAAAGTGAATATAGCTTTATGATGATACTTGTGATGACCTGCATCGGCTGTGCGGTCTTCACGCTAATGCTTGGAGGCAGCTTCAGTGACTTTGCCTGCTCGATATTTACATCAGCATGTGGCTTTGTTGTAAACGAGTATATACTAAAGCTATCGAAAACACCTTTCTTAGGTAACTTCGTGTCCTCGCTTGTTGCAACACTTGCAGCAGTTTTACTAGTTAAACTAAACCTAGGACATAACCTAAATATGATAGTTGTTGGCTCGATACTACCACTAGTGCCAGGAGTTGCCTTTACATCAGGAATTAGAGACTTCTTAAGTGGCGACCTAATCGCTGGTACTGCAAGAAGCTTTGAAGCCATATTTGTAGCAGTTGCCATAGCCTTCGGCGTTGGTAGCGTACTTATGCTTGTTTCGCTAATGGGGTGGATATAATGAACTATGTAATAAAACAATTCTTACTTGCAAGCGTTTCATGCGCAACCATATCCGTCTTATTCAATATACAAAAGAAGAATATATTTTTATGCGCAATCAATGGTGCAATTTGCTGGACTTTGTATATGGTCTTGACAGAAAATAACTTCAGCTATATATTTTCGTCGCTATTATGTGCTCTATTATGCGGGATACTTGGAGAATTTTTCGCAAGATGGCAAAAAACACCAGTCAATTGCTACTTTATTATAGGCGTCATACCGCTAGTGCCGGGACTTAAGATATATCAATCGATGAACTACTTCATCAATGACAATCTTGAAATGGGCGCAACAGAAGCAGTACAGTCTTTATTCATGGCAATCGCCATAGCCGTAGGTCTTATGATAGCATCATCAGTAAGTAAGATATTTAGAAATGTAAAAACACAAAAAGAATTAAAGAGACTTAAAAAAATATATAAAGACAAAAATCAATAGAATGAAGCATATTAAAAGCCATCCACTTAGTGGATGGCTAATTTTTTGCTATTTAGCTATATCTTTCTTAAAGCAAATGATTCTATTTACTTCTTTAAAACCTATGGCGATGTGAAATTTATAACTAGCGGTATTTGTCAAAATGCAATCGCTTGCAAATTCCTTAGCACCCTGCTCTCTGCCCCATTCTTCACATCTATTAACTAAGTCCTTTGCGTAGCCTAAAAGTCTATGCTCTTCCTCTACATATATAGCTTAAAGATAAGCTACTGGAGACGTTTCGCAGCCCTCGACATAATCATGACGAAGAGAGGCATTTGCAAAGCCTATCGCCTTAGCGTCAATAAATTTAATGAAGCAAGTATACTCCTTGTTGCGAGTCATGTCTATGAATTCTTGCTCTAGCTCAACTTTGTCATCGCTGTCCCATATCTTAATAGCCATTTCAGCAAGAGCTGGAGCGTCTGAAATTGTCATTTCTCTAATCATAATATCACCAATAATAATTTAAATCAAATCTATAAATATTTACATATGTATAACCCTGTCTGCGTAAGTCATGGTCTTGAGGCACTTCTTTTACTTCAATCAGCTCTCCGTCAAGAAGCTCACAAGTGCGATACGAAGGAATGTTATCGGGTTTACATGTAATTATTAAATAATCCATCTTATGCTTTTTTGCTAAATTGAATAATAGCTTACACGCCTTCATCGCGTAATGATGACCTCTGTACGGCTCGTCGACAGTATAGCCGATGTTGCCACCAATGTATGTATTTGTATTGTGACCGATTCGTAAATCGCATACACCTATTTTAGTGCCATCTTAAAGGCAAATATCGAAGTAGTAAGCAGGCAGCCAAGCCTTTTCAGGCTGCGCTTCACAAGTTTTTCTAACTTTTAAGTATATTTCACTATCTTTTAAATTTTCTGTATTGTAAAACATTTTATAGTCCTTTCTTTTAGATAAAAAAACAGACAGCATAAATGCTATCTGTTTTATTTAAGTGGCGGCTACCTATTATCCCAGGTCGTCTCCAACCAAGTACCTTCAGCGTT
>UQBO01000021.1 GCA_900539225.1 uncultured Eubacteriales bacterium | reverse complement strand
AGTATAGGATAAAATGTGTGCAAGTGCAACTTTTTTTGTAATTTTTTCAAAAAAAATTTATTGAGGTTTTTACTCCCCAATAGATATTATACAGCCTAAAATAATTCTTCGTCAAATTCCACCGTCTCACCATTTTTATACTCATTCAAAACATCACGTTTTAATTTTTTCACAGCTTTTGGCATATTCTTTTTAACTCTTTTAAACTCAGCCAATAGCTCTTCGCCTTCAAAACCACTCTTAATAAGATCTTCCAAAATTAAATCTGAAAAATCATCAAAATCAACGGCTTTTGAAAGAATTATCTTATCATCTTCAACATCAAGCTTAAGCTCATCATCAACATTAAAGCCTAGTGCAGATAAGACAATCTTAGGAAGTATAATGCCTTGAGAGTTGCCCCACTTTTTTATGGTAATGTTCATAATATCACCTCAATTATAGTTTATACTATGTATAACTATTTGTCAAGATGTTTCATAAAAAAAGACAAGTACTTTTAAATACTTATCTTTCAAAACTCTTATCTATTTACTCAAATGAACCGCATCAATAATTTTACAGGACATTTTTGCCTTTATTAATACCAAGCTACCATGCCTGATTTTTTATAATTTCCATCTTTGTCTTTTATTCCTTGTAAAAAATGTCCAAAATAATCAAACGATCCCACTGGTTCAAGTTTCTTTTTAACTTCTTTCGTTTCTGGATTGAATATTAAGCAACCCATACCTTCTTTTTTCCCTTCAGGATAAATCTCATAGTGGTAAAAACCATCTTTTATGCTTATTAATTTGAATTTTACCATAATTATCTCCTTAAACTTTTACCTTATTTTTTTTAATCAGAACTCTTTATATTTTTTAACTGAATTTTTTTACTCAATCGATCCGCATCAAATATTTACAGTCCAAGATTTGGATCCACCTCAAATCCCAAATCGCTGAAGTCCCCACCATTGACATATTCCAAATACCCTTGTGCCCCTATCATCGCGGCATTATCTGTGGTATAAACGGCCTTCGGATAATATAGTTTAAAGCCATGTGCCTTCTCTTCCTTTGCCAGCGCCTCACGTAGCGCCTTATTGTTCGATACGCCGCCCGCAAGTACTATCTTGTCATAGCCGAGCTCAATTTTTAAATCGACTGCCTTCTTCGCGAGTACATCGACTGCGGCTTTTTGGAAGGAGGCTGCAACGTCGGCCTTATTCACTTCGCGTCCCCTTTGCTCTTCGTTATGAAGATAATTCAAGACCGCTGTTTTTAGTCCCGAAAAACTAAAGTTGTAGTCGCCCGACTTCATCATAACTCGTGGAAGCTCGATGGCGTCTGGATTTCCTTCCATAGCGAGCTTCTCTATCTCTGGTCCCCCTGGATACGGTAGTCCCAAGGCTCTGGCAACTTTGTCAAAGGATTCGCCTGCTGCATCATCGAGTGTCCTGCCGACCAAGTCATAATCGTAGTAATCCTTCATATTGACAAGGTAGGTGTGGCCGCCTGAAACGACTAGCGAAACGAATGGCGGCTTCAAGCCCTCTGTCGTTATGTAATTTGCTGCGATGTGGCCCTTCATGTGATTTACTGGCACTATCGGCACATCCATTGACATCGCTAAGGCTTTTGCAAATGAGACGCCAACTAAAAGGGCTCCGATCAGTCCCGGTCCCCTCGTTACAGAGATGAATTCTATTTCGGATAAGTCAGTTTTTGCCTCAGCTAGTGCCTCTTCCAAAACTGCTGATATCGCTTCGATGTGCATTCTTGAGGCAATTTCAGGCACTACGCCCCCGAACTCTCTGTGCGTTGCTATTTGCGTTGCTATGACATTTGACAAAACTTCCAAATCGTCCAATATGGCGATCGATGTCTCATCGCATGAACTTTCTATCGCTAAATGTTTCACTTTCTCCTCCACATAATCGCCGCATCTTCACCATGGTAATAGTTTTTGCGGACGCTTTCCTTTTTAAAATCGTATTTTTCATATAAGCTTATCGCTTTAAAATTGCCAATGCGAACTTCTAGGGCAATGGCTTTGCCTTCCGCTTCCTCAATCGCCTTGGCTAATAGCCTTGCTCCTATGCCCTGACCCCTCAAATCTTGCGAGACTGCTATGTGCATCAAATCTGCCTCATCGTAGAGAATCTTGATGTCTACAAAGCCTCCTACGGCTCCCATTTCGTCCACATATACAAAGGCCTTGGAGCTTTCGCTTTTTAGCTCGCTCTCCACGACGCCAATGGTCCACGGATCGTCTGTCATTGACAAAATCTCGTATATGGCCCTCGCATCATTAGGCTCTGCCCGTCTAATCACTTTTTATCTTCCTCGGCTTGCGATGACTTCATATATATAGGTATCGCACCATATCTATCTTCGGCTTTCATCTCATCCATGTGGTCTATGACGTAGTCAAGGACTTCCTTTGCTATGGGTTCGTTCTCTCTATAGACGCCCGCCATAACATTCGCCCCGAACTTTTCCTTGTATTTTCCATAGAAATCGCCCGGCATAATGATAGTGACACGAAGTCCATTAACAAGGCTAATAAGCTCATCAAGTGTGTAAATCCTTTCGTCCTTTAGCATCTCAAATAAGCCGTCATAGCTATAAAGCGCTGCGAAGGCTCTATCACGTCTCGCGTCAATCGCTGGAACGATGTATTTAAGCCCCTTGTAGCGATAGCTCATCGCCTTAAGCGAAGACACGGTGTAAATGGGCTTATCGTCCTTGAAGCTGAACGCCTTAATCATGGCGGCGGCTATCCTAAGTCCTGTGAAAGAACCAGGTCCCTTCGAAACGGCAAAGGCATCAATCTCGTCCACTGTTAGACCAAAGATGTCTAAAATCTCTTTGGCCATCAGGGCAAGCTTTTCGGAGGCGCTTCTGTCGTATGAAACGTTGAACTCGCCTCTCACAACGCCGTCAACTGCAAGCGCCGCGCTTATATATCTACTTGAACTGTCTAAACTTAAAATCTTCATATTACCTCTAATAATCAAAATTCGTTTCTAAAATTCGGCTCTCGCCGTCCTTAATTAGGCTTATCTTTTTCGCGTCTTTGAACTCATTCTCAATTGCTTCAGGCCACTCAATTAGGCTCACCGCGCCATTATCATATAGGTAGTCATCAAGTCCTAGCGTATCTATGTCCATGGACTTTGTTAGTCTATATAGGTCGAAGTGGTATATCGCCATGCCCTCTGCCTTATATACGTTCATTATAGCGAAGGTCGGGCTTGTTACGTAAGCATCTGAGCCAAGCGCCTTAACTATGGTCTTGGTGATGGTCGTCTTGCCGGCACCCATTTCCCCTTTTAAAAGAATTATATCGCCTATATCAATTTTCTTCGCTATACGTTCGGCGGCGCGCCTTGTATCATCCAGTGTTTTCAGTACTTCTCTCATACTACGCCTCCCTCACGTGATCAAGGTAAGCGTAGATAAACTTGTCGATGTCGCCATCAATGACTTTTTGCACTTCGAAATTCTCTACATCTGTCCTATGGTCCTTGACAAGCATGTAGGGATTGAAGATATAAGAGCGGATTTGCGAGCCCCACGCAATCTGTGAGTAGTCGCCCGTAAGCTCATCTATGGTCTTTTTGCGCTCCTCTTCCTTAAGCTGAACAAGCTTGCCGTACAAAATACGAAGAGCAACCTCTTTATTTTGCTTTTGGCTACGCTCGTTTTGGCAAGTTGCGACCACGCCAGTCGGTATATGCGTAATACGAACCGCTGAATCAGTGGTGTTGACGGATTGGCCGCCAGCGCCTTGTGAGCGGTAGTAGTCTATCTTTAAATCCTCTTCCTTTATATCTATAGCAATGGTTTCATCTATATCAGGGAAGACATCGACCGAGGCAAAGCTTGTGTGCCTCTTCTTTTGCGCGTCGAAGGGCGATATCCTAACAAGTCTGTGAACCCCGCGCTCTGCCTTTAAAAAACCATAAGCGTAGGCACCTAAAACCTTGAAATAAACACTTCTTATGCCGCCTTCGGTGTCCGCTAAGTAGTCGATGACCTCAAGTTTATAGTCATGATCCGAGGCCCATCTCGTATACATGCGGTAGAGCATCTCCGCCCAGTCTTGAGCGTCGGTGCCGCCAGTACCTGCGTGTATCGATACGACCGCGCCATTCTTATCATATTCGCCGTCAAGTAGCGTCCTCACCTTGAGTTCTTCGAGCGCCTTGTCTATTGACTCCGCCAAATCATGTAGAGCCTTGTAATTATCAGGCCTCTCCTCTTCGTAGAGCTCGATGTAGACGCCCATATCCTCAAGATTTGATCCTATCTCCTCGTAGCTATTTAGAGGCGTAGTAACGTCCTTAAGCTCGTCAATCACTAGATCTGCCGCGTCCTTGTCGTCCCAGAATGACGGCTCAGCCATCTTCCTCTCAAGCTTCGTCTTAGTCTCTCTTAGACCATCAGCGTCAAAGATAGTCCCCTAACTTGATGTATCTCTTATTAAAATTCGCGTAATCTTCCTTATACTCTTGTAATGTCTTCATTACTCATTCCTTCCACAGCAGTTTTTGTACTTCTTGCCGCTTCCGCATGGGCAAGGATCGTTCCTGCCAACTTTTTTAGTTTTTCTAACGTATGGCTTCTTCTTTTCGTCAGAACCCGCGCCTTCAAAGCCTTCCTTTATATTCTTATTTTGCTCTCTTCTCTTAACCTTGCTTGGATCTTCAACGTGGAATAAAATTCTTAAAGTGTCTTCCTTAATCGCTTCATTCATCGCCTCGAACATGTCAAAGCCTTCAATTGCGTAGGCCCTAGCAGGGTCCTCTTGCGCCATGGACCTAAGTCCAATACCTTGCTTCAACTGATCCATCGCGTCGATGTGGTCCATCCACTTGTCGTCAACAACTTGTAGAAGCACGATTCTCTCTATCTCTCTGAACTTTTCAGGAGTAAATTCATTTTCCTTCGCTTCGTATTTTTTAAGCGCGTGCTCTGTAAGCATGTCAATTAGCTCATCCTTGAGAATGTCCTTAGTGTTTAGACCATCAATATCTTCCATATCTATATCGAAAATAGCCTTAAGGTGCATGAATAAGCTCTTGAAGTCCCAGTCGCCACAGTCTTCTTTTTCGAAAGTCATGGTATTTACAAAACCCGCTATGACGTCCTTGATCATGGCAGTGATATTGTCCCTAAAATCAGCGCCTTCAAGCAGTTTCTTTCTCTCAGCGTAGATGACTTCCCTTTGCTTGTTCATTACGTCATCGTACTTAAGAACGTGCTTTCTGATACCGTAGTTGTTTCCTTCGACCTTTCTTTGAGCCGACTCAATCAGCCTTGTCAATACTGGCGATTTTATCGAGTCGCCTTCAGGCATCTTCATCATGTCGATGGCGTTTTTAAATCTGTCGCCGCCAAATAGACGCATCAAGTCGTCTTCAGCAGATATATAGAATGTAGATGAACCTGGGTCGCCTTGTCTGCCGGCACGGCCACGGAGTTGATTGTCGATACGTCTTGACTCGTGTCTTTCAGTACCGATGATGTGTAAGCCGCCTGCATCAATAACCTTAGCCTTTTCCTCTTGAAGTTCCTTCTTATATTGTTCAACGTATTCGTCGTATTCTTTTCTATTCTTTAGTATTTCAGCATCCATAGTGTCCTCGTGAGAGTCAACTTGCGCCATCTCTTCCTCAGATAGACCCTTTCTTCTCATCGCTTGCTTTGCCATAAACTCAGGGTTACCGCCTAAGATGATGTCGGTACCACGGCCCGCCATGTTAGTCGCTATCGTAACTTGACCCAAACGACCCGCTTGAGCAACAATCTCCGCTTCTTTGTCGTGGAACTTCGCGTTTAAGACCTCATGCTTGATGCCCGTCTTTTTAAGTAGCTTCGATAGCTCTTCCGACTTTTCTATGGATATAGTTCCGACTAGAACCGGTTGACCTGTAGCGTGTCTAGCCTTGATATCATCAATAACTGCTCCGAATTTCTCAGCCTCAGTCTTATAAATCTCGTCAGGATTATCTTGTCTGATAACAGGCTTGTTAGTCGGTATCTCAATAACGTCCATGTGGTAGATGTCTTGGAATTCCTCCTCTTCAGTCTTTGCAGTACCAGTCATACCCGAAAGTTTCTTGTACATTCTAAAGTAGTTTTGGAAAGTTATAGTCGCCAAAGTCTTCGACTCGCTCCTAACCTCAAGGCCTTCCTTCGCCTCAATCGCTTGATGTAGACCATCCGAGTAGCGTCTACCAAACATCAAACGGCCAGTAAACTCGTCAACGATGATGATCTCGCCATCTTTCACAACATAGTCCTTGTCCTTCTTCATAAGACTCCTAGCCTTCATCGCTTGATTAATATGGTGAATGATCTCCATATTCTCAATGTCAGAGAGGTTTTCCACCTTGAAAAATTCCTCCGCCTTCTTAGTACCAAGCTCTGTTAATAGCACAGAACGGTCCTTTTCGTTGACAACGTAGTCCTTAGTCTCTTCCTCTTCTTCCTCTTGCTTAACGAACCTGTCAAGCGGGTCCACGTGCTCGTCAGGGTCTTGCACCCTAACCGATAGACGCGATACAAAAGTCTTCGCAAGCTCATAAAGATCAGTAGATTTGTCACCTTGACCAGAAATTATAAGTGGCGTTCTCGCCTCATCTATCAATATAGAGTCTACTTCGTCGACAATGGCGTAGTTTAGCTCCCTTTGCACCATATTTTCCTTGTAGATAACCATGTTGTCCCTTAAGTAGTCGAAACCGAATTCATTGTTAGTACCATAAGTTATGTCAGATGCGTAGGCAATCTTCCTATCTTCCTTAGGCATGTCGTGCACAATGCAGCCGACAGATAGACCAAGATATTCAAAAACCTTGCCCATCCAGTCCCTGTCACGCTTTGCAAGGTAGTCGTTTACAGTAACGATGTGCACACCCTTGCCCTCAAGCGCATTTAAGTAGGCCGGCATAGTCTCAACCAAAGTCTTACCTTCACCAGTTTTCATCTCAGCGATGCGGCCTTGATGCAAAATGATGCCGCCCTCGACTTGCACCCTGTATGGAGTCATGCCTAGAACCCTCTTCGAAGCTTCCCTAACAGTCGCAAACGCCTCCGGCAAAATGTCATCAAGCGTTTCGCCGCCCTTAAGTCTTTCCTTTAATTTATTAGTATTATCCTTTAATTCCTCGTCCGATAGCTTCGAGTAAGAATCCTCCAAAGCCATAACCTCTTCAACTTGTGATCTGTTCTTTTTAATAGCCCTATCCGAAGTAGAGCCAAATATTTTTGAGAATAATCCCATGATTTCACCTTCTTTAAATTACTTCACCCTTTATTATACCTTATTTGAGATGAAATTACAAGAACTTGGAAAATATTTTATGAGTAATAGCCTTCGCCACGCGCATGGCTTTGCCCCTTCGACTGATTTTGCTTGAGTAATGACGGGTGGATGGTATACACCGGGCGAATGGCATATGACGAGCAGATGGTATAGACCGGGCAGATAGTATATGACGGACAGATGGTATATGCTGAGCGAATGCTTTTTTCTTTTACGTACACTTTTCTTCCTTTATATATATAATGCCTAAGTTTTTGAATCACAATAATGCTTTTGCAAAAAAGTCTTCTTTTTAGATATAAAATACGTAAGTATTTTTTATCGCAAGAAAAATTTCGCAAAAAGTCTTCTTTTTAGATATAAAATACGTAAGTATTTTTTATCGCAAGAAAAGTTTCGCTAAAACTTTTCTTTTATATAGGCGAGGTAATATTATTAAAAAAAACGTTTTTCACGAGAAACGCTTTTTGCAAAATTTGTTTTGTAAAGTATATTTTACAAATACAAAGCTATTCTCGTAAAAAATCAAAAAATTTTGGTGATTTTACATATTTTACATAATCTTTACAAAATTAATATACATTCTTAACACAAGGCCACTATAATCAACTTGTAAAAATCATTTAAAGGAGTGTTATTAAAAAATGACAAAAAAATTAATTTCATTAATGTTAGTACTTGTATTAGCATTATCACTAGTAGCTTGCTCTAACGGAGACGACAAGAAAACTGAAGAAAAAACTTCTGAAACAAAGACTGAAGAAAAAACTGATGAAACAAAAACTGAAGAAAAACCAGCTGAAACTTCTTCTGAACCTATCACTGTAATTTCAAGAGAAGACGGTTCTGGTACTAGAGGAGCTTTCATTGAAATCACTGGCATCGAAGAAAAGGACGGAGACACTAAGGTTGACAAAACTACTGTTGACGCTGTTGTTCAAAAATCTACTAACGCTGTTCTAATGACTGTTAACGGTGACAAGAACGCCATCGGTTACATCTCTTTAGGTTCTTTAAACGATAGCGTTAAGGCTGTTAAGGTTGAAGGCGTAGAAGCTAGCGCTGAAAACGTTTTAAACGGTTCTTATAAGATTGCAAGACCATTCAACATTGTTTACAAAGGCGAATTAGACGGACTTAAGAAGGACTTCATCGACTTTATGATGTCTAAGGAAGGTCAAGATATGGTTCTTGAAAACAAATACGTTCAAGTTGACACTGCAGCTCCTGAATACAAACAAAACTCTCAATCTGGTAAGCTTGTTGTAGGTGGTTCAACATCTGTTACTCCACTTATGGAAAAGTTTGCTGAAAAATATATGGAAATGTATCCAGACGTTAAGATTGAAATTCAATCAACAGGATCATCTGCTGGTATCCAAGCAGCTATCGAAGGTGCAGCTGACCTAGGTATGGCATCAAGAGATTTATCTGATGAAGAAAAGGCTGAATTAACTAACGTGGTTATCGCTAAAGACGGTATCGCTGTTATAGTTCACAATGACAATGCATGTGACGATTTAAGTCTTGATCAAATCAAAGCCATCTTCGTAGGTGATACAAAAACTTGGGGAGATATTAAATAATTTAGACTAAAAGAAAATTTCTTGAGGAGGGCCAGATTTGAGCCCTCCATAATTTTATAAGGAGTAATTATGAATAAAAATTTTAAAGAGAATTTCATGAAGTATTTCTTCTTTGTCATCTCTCTAATATCTGTCTTTGCTCTATTACTTATATGCTACTTCATTTTTTCTGAAGGCATTCCCTTTGTAAAAGAGTACGGACTAAAAGCATTTTTATTTGGCAAAGTATGGGCTCCTAGAAACGTTCCCGCATCTTACGGTATCGTGTCAATGGTAGTTGGCAGTGTGTATACAACGCTCGGCGCCATCATCATAGGTCTGCCTATAGGACTTTTGACTGCCATATATATGGCATTCTACGCCAATAAAAAAGCATACAAAATACTGGAGCCAGCCGTTCAGCTAATGGCGGGCATCCCTTCAATTGTATATGGTTTCTTTGCCCTTGTAGTTATTGTGCCTCTTGTAAGAAAGGCGTTTGGCGGTGACGGCATGAATATAATAACGGCATCCCTACTTTTAGGAATAATGATACTTCCAACTATAATCTCCATATGTGAGTCATCATTAAGAGCCGTCCCAAAGTCATTCTACCAAGGTTCAGTAGCACTCGGCGCAAGTAAGGAAATAAGTATATTTAAAGTCGTTGTACCTGCCGCAAAGAGCGGGATCATCTCCTCTTTCATCTTAGGCATCGGTAGAGCGATAGGTGAAACTATGGCTGTTTACTTAATCGCAGGTAATCAGCCTAGAATCCCAACTTCCATTACTCAAGGGGTTAGAACGCTTACAACAAATATAGTTATAGAGATGGCATACGCTACGCCAAAGCACAGACAAGGACTTGTCGCGACTGCCATGGTCCTATTTATCTTCATTTTGATAATCAACACTATATTCTACTTTATTAAAGGAAGTGAAAAGAATTATGAGTAAATTTTTGAAAATACTGATCAAGGTCGCTGCCTACTTCACTTTGGCTACACTTGTCTTCATAATCCTTTACATTTCGGTCAATGGTATACCAAACCTGAAGCCATCCTTATTCGCACTTAAGTACACAAGTGAAAACGTATCGATGTTGCCAAGCCTCATTGTGACGCTTGTAGTTGTTGTTCTCACTTTACTCGTAGCCGTGCCTATAGGTGTCGCGAGCGCCATTTACCTAAGTGAATACTCGAAGAAGGGCTCAAAGATAGTTAAGATCATTAGGCTTGGTACTGAGTCACTAGCTGGTATCCCGTCTATCATCTACGGTCTATTTGGTATGATCTTCTTTGTATATGAGCTTCAGATGCAATACTCGATCATGGCGTGCGTCTTAACCGCCATCATCATGGTTTTGCCAATCATAATAAGAACATCGGAAGAAGCAATACTAGCTGTGCCTGACTCGTTTAGAAAGGCCTCCTTTGGTCTAGGCGCGGGAAAACTATCGACGATATTCAAAGTAGTTTTACCTCCAGCTATGAACGGAATTTTGGCAGGTATCATACTTTCAATAGGTAGAATCGTCGGCGAAACTGCTGCATTTATCTACACTCTAGGTACTGCGACTGCCATGCCAAAGGCGCTTAACGAATCAGGAAGGACGCTTGCCCTACACATGTACGTACTAAGTGACGAGGGCTTCCACGTTGAAGCAAGCTTTGCAACTGCCTTTGTTTTACTGATTGTGGTTGTAATTATCAATATGCTTTCAACAAAATTATCAAGAAAGGTTATGAAATAATGAATAAAATTGAAGTTAAAAATGTTGACCTCTTTTATGGTGATTTTCAGGCGCTAAAGAATGTGTCTATGGATATGCCTGAGAACAAAATCACGGCTTTCATTGGCCCATCTGGCTGTGGTAAGTCAACGTTATTAAAGAGTTTAAATAGAATGAATGATCTTGTCGATGGTGTAAAAATCACTGGCGAAATCACTTTGGATGGCGAGGACATCTACGCTCCAAAAGTTGATGTGAACGAGCTTCGTAAGAGGGTCGGCATGGTTTTTCAGCAGCCAAACCCATTTAGCATGTCTATATACGATAACATTGCTTATGGTCCTCGTGTTCACGGCATCAAGAAGAAAAAGGACCTTGACATCATAGTAGAAAGGTCACTACAAGGTGCGGCTCTTTGGGACGAGGTAAAGGATAAACTAAAGAGAAACGCTCTTCAAATATCAGGAGGACAGCAACAAAGGCTTTGCATAGCAAGGGCGCTAGCTGTTGAACCGGAAGTACTATTGATGGACGAACCAACATCGGCTCTTGACCCAATATCGACATCGAAGATCGAAGAATTATGCGAATCACTTAAGGACCATTACACCATCGTCATAGTGACTCACAACATGCAACAAGCGGCTCGTATATCGGACTACTGCTCCTTCTTCTTTGAAGGCGAAATCATTGAATCGGATCAAACGAGCGCCATTTTCCAAAATCCAAAAAATAAAAAGACTGAAGACTATATCACTGGTAGATTCGGTTAAAAAAGGGGTATAATCATGGTAAGAACAAGATACATTAATGAATTAGAAAATTTAAAAAATGAAATCATTTTATATAGTGCTATCGTTGAAAAGATGCTGATGGACATGAAAGTGACTATAGAGACTGCTGCGGAGGATACTGATATCAAAGATCAGCTTCGCGAGATTGAGAGTAAAGAGGACGAGATTCGCGAGTATAACAGAAACATCGAGACTCTATGTCTTAAGATTATGTCGACTCAACAACCGGTTGCGAAGGATTTAAGGTTTGTTTCGTCTACTTTAAACATCATCAGAAACGTTGAAAAGATCGGCGGACACGTGATTGAAGTCGCTGGCCTACTTAATTTTGTAAGTATCGGCGAGGACTTCACTGAAGAGATTTTGGATATGTGCCTATCGACTAAGAAGATGTTAAAGAGCGCGATTGACGCCTTTATCACTGGCGATTTGGAAGAGAGCTACAAGGTCATCGCCTCTGACGACAAGATTGACGCTTTATTCAGCCACATAATGAGTGAGGTCGTAGAGAAGATTGGCGATAAAAAAGATGACGCTCTAAGGCTTATAGACATCATACAAATTGCGAAGTACTTCGAAAGAATCGGCGACAACGCAGAATCTATCGCGGACTGGAGCGTATTTTCAATCACTTCTAAGCACTATGAGTAGGAGGAGCTATGATATATATAGTTGAAGACGACAGGAGCATTAGGGACTTAGTTCTATATGCACTGCACAATGAAAATTACAAGGCTGAAGGCTTTGAGAATGCTGATGAGTTCTTCGCAAGAGTTAAAAAAGAATTGCCAACGCTAGTTATGCTCGACATCATGCTGCCTGGCACAAGCGGACTTGAAATACTTGATCAAATGAAGAGAGATGCCGCACTAAAGAACATCCCCGTAATTATGCTAACAGCTAAGACTACTGAATTTGACAAGATTACAGGGCTCGATAGAGGCGCCGATGACTACATCACAAAGCCATTTAGCGTGCTTGAGCTCTTAGCAAGGGTCAGAGCCCTTCTTAGACGCAGCAAAGTGAACGCTGGCGACGTACTTGACTACGCTGGCATCAGACTCGACTACGATAAAAGAACCGCAACAGTTGATGGCGAGCCCATCGCCCTTACTTATAAAGAGTTTGAGCTCTTATACTTTTTACTATCGAACCCAAACATCGTCCTAACAAGAGACAGGATTATAGAGAAGATCTGGGGCTACGATTTTGAAGGAGAGACAAGAACTGTTGACGTTCACATCGCTTCGATTAGATCGAAGATTGAGCCGTATCAAGGAATTATCAAGACTATCAGAAGCCTTGGCTACAAGGTTGGTGACGAAAAGTGAAGAAAAAACTAAACATCACCTACGCCATTTGCTTTTTTCTAACTATACTAATATCCGTCTCGCTAACAGTGCTTATAACATACAAAAATACTAGTGCAAACGAGCTTAAAGACCTACAAGACGAATTAAAACTCGCTTCGCAAATGGACGTAGAGACATTAGAAAAGATCGGCACCTTTAATAACAATATCCGCGCAACTGTAGTAGATCCAAATGGTACAGTCATCTACGATAACTTCTCTGACCCATCTACTATGGAGAACCACGCTGATAGAAAAGAGATTAAAGAAGCCTTAAACGGAAACATCGGAAAAGACGTGAGACTATCAAATACGCTTAATAAAGACACATACTACTACGCTTCTCTCATGGCGGACGGAAACGTAATAAGACTATCGAAGCAAACAGAATCAATACTTGGCTCATTTATGAAAGTAGTTCCACTTATACTACTTATGTCAATTCTACTTATTCTATTGCTTTTACTATTAAACAAAAAACTCGTAAACAAACTGCTATTGCCCATCGATTACGCTGCAGAGCACTTACACAGAGACGATTTCAATACAGCTAAGATCGACGTTTACGATGAATTAAGTCCATTCATAAGGACTATAGAGAGAAAAAATAAAGACATCAAAGGCTATATAGAAAGCCTTGAAACTAAGGAATCAACAGTAAATGAGATACTTAGAAACATGAACGAAGGTCTGGTACTTATTGACACTGACTTAAAAGTCGTTCAGCTCAACGACGCATCGAAGAAGCTATTTAAGTCAAATATGCAAACTGATTATACGGGCATGGACGTCGTGAGACTAACAAGAAGCCAAGAGGTATCGACTAGACTAAATGATTTAATTCAAACACACAAGGCATCGAGCTTCGAGATCATGGTCGACGAAGATAACCTAAAGATATATCTTTCGCCAATTGAGAATGGCAATGCCCTTACCGGCATCATCATGCTAGTTCTTGACGTAAACGACGAGAAAAAGTCCGAAAAGCTAAGAAGAGAATTCTCCGCAAACGTTTCGCACGAGCTAAAGAGCCCACTCACATCGATATCTGGTTACGCCGAGCTAATTAAGAACGGCATGGTTAAGGAAGAAGATATCAAAAAATTCTCCGGCATCATCTTTGACGAAGCAGGTCAAATGCTACGCTTGATCGACAACATCATCATGATATCGAAGTTAGACGAAAGACCACAGCTAAAGAGCGAAGAAGAAGTTTCGATTAAAGAGACTATAGACAATATTTTAGAGCTATATAAGGGCAAAATCGACGCGAAAAATTTATCAGTAGAGTGCCATATCGAAGATGGACTTAAGAAAAATGTGCCACTTGGTATGCTTTCAGAGCTTTACAGAAATTTAATCTCAAACGCTATCAAGTACAATAAAGATGGCGGCAAGCTTACAATATCCGTCGAAAAACGCGGGGACAATATCATAAGCAAAATTTCAGACACAGGAATCGGCCTTGAGAAAGACGAAATCCCTCGTATATTCGAGCGCTTCTACATGGTCGACAAGGGAAGAAATAGAAATACAAACTCAACAGGCCTTGGTCTATCAATAGTGAAGCATATAGTTGAGGATATGGGTGGATCGATAGATGTGATGAGCGAAGTAGGCAAAGGAACTACATTTAAAGTTATTTTCAGTATATAGTTCGCATTCAAGCGAGCCCTTGAGCTCGTTCCCTCCTCGGCAATGCTCAGGTATGCACTATACATTCCGCTTGCCTCGTCAGTCCACATCGCCCAATCATCTCGCTTGCTCCGCGAAGTCCCATGATCATGGTAGGATCCAGAGTATATTGATTAAAGATTAGTGAATAAATATATTTTTTATTAAAAAAATATTTCAGATTCAAACTGGCCCTTGAACTCGCTTGCTCTGCGAAGTCCCATGGTCAATGTAGGATCCAGAGTATATAGATAAAAGGCTAGTAAATAAAGAAATATTTATTAAAAAGAAATGAATGTTTGTCATTCGATTTGCAACTAATCAAAAATGATACACTTTACAAAATTGAAAGCTGTGAGAAAAATTTTCTCACAGCTTTGTTTATGTTTATTCTATTTCGCCAATCCATAAGTTTGTGCCACGTTTGTTATGAATATAATTCCCTTTCCTTGCTCTTCAATCCCAGTTTCCTTCCTAATCGACTCAACTATGTCCTTAGTTTTTGCTTCTTCCGATATAATCAAAACGATCTCTTTCTCGGGTTCGATGAGCATATTGAAGACTTTGCGCGCTTCTTCGCTGCCCGAGCCTCTCGCGTGCATAACAGTTCCGCCTCTTGAGCCGGCTTTTTGCGCTGCTTCGATTACGTCGTCTGCATTTCCTTTTTCAACTATAGTATATATGGCGTTGTACATATTTTCACCTCTTTTAATATTTTCACTTCCATTAGCATTATCTTCAGTGCCAAAGACGTTGAATGCGCTCTCGATGTAGGCGATTCCGTGGTTTGGCTTGTCCATTTCAAGTTTTTCTACTAAATAATCAGCAAGATCCGTGATCTCCTCAGTCTTTCCGAAGAGCATAAGAACTGCTTTTTTCTTGTCGTTTAGACCTAAGTAGTCGAATATTGTCCTAGATGCAGTGCCTCTGCCTAGCATGGCAACTGAGGCTGTAACACCTTTTTCATCAGCTAAATGCAAGACTTTGCTCGCTTTATTGTGCTCGACTATAACGACTAGCATTTCTAAGTGACGAGACTTTAAACTACGCATTCTTCACTCCCCCTTTTTCATGTTTCAGATAGAATAGACCAAGTATTTGCAGTGCTATTAGAGGCGTCATCGCCACCATGGCAATGGTACCGAAGCCGTCTATAAGCAGGTCCGCTGTTGGTGTTGAGGCTGCAACACCTTGTGCATAAGCAAGGATAAATGTCGCAGTCATTGGTCCTGAGGCAACGCCGCCTGAGTCAAAGGCGATGCCAACGAATAGGTTTGGCACTTTTTTCATTATCAAGAATGTTATGATATAGCCCGGTAGCAAGACGTGCCATAGCTGCATGCCAGGAACTAGTATTTTAAGGATCGACAAGGCTACCGCGATGCCGACACCTATTGACAAAGTCATAAGTACGACTGATTTTTTGATTGAGCCCGCCGTAACGGCTTCGATTTGGTTTGTAAGTACGTGAACTGCCGGCTCCGCAAGTATAGTCAGTACGCCCATCAGAAAGGCGATGGCAACGATGAAGACCTTGCTGTGCTCTGTAGCTAGCACGTGACCTATGTAGCGGCCGACGTCCATAAATCCGCTGTTTACGCCAACTAGAAAGATTACAAGTCCCACAAATGTTAAAACGCAGCCGGTTGCGACTCTTGCGTTTGCCCTCTTCGAATTATGGAAGAAGATCATGTTGCAGATTGTGTAAATCACGATTATGGGTAGAAGCGCGATGATTATCTCTTTTGCGACTATCGGCGCCTCGTGGATGAAGTGCGAGAAAATGCCCGCTTCGCTCGCCACGGCAATGTCTGGAACCTCACCAAACTCTGCATTTGATAGCATTCCAAGTACCAGTGCACCGATGATGGCGCCTGCTGAAGCGATGCCAACTAGGCCAAAGGAGTCGTCTTCGGACTTTTGGCTGTCTTTGTTAATGGCGGAGGCACCTGCGGATAAAGCAAGTAAGAATGGTACAGTCAGTGCCCCAGTTGTCGCTCCTGAAGCATCAAAGGATACTGCTAGGAAGAACTGTTCTGAAAGCACTGCAAGTACAAGTATTACGCCATATGTAAGCATTAAAAACTTCTTTAGCGAATACACTTCTACTATACGCACCATGCCAAGTGAAATAAGTAAAGCGACACCCATTGACACAAGCATAACTAGTGTTGACTTCGATACAATACCCAAAGTTACCTCGCCAACTTGATTCGCCAAGATGTGCAAATCCGGCTCAGCTATTGAAATGACAAAGCCTAGGATCAGTCCCATGAGCGCTATGACCCAAAGTTTACCGCTCTTAACGGCTGCGTTACCGAAGCTATCGCCCATAGGCGTGATGCCAAGGTCGACGCCGATTAAAAATATTGTCAGTCCTAAAAGTATGAAGACCGCGCCCAATAAAAAGCGTATAAAGACATCGCTCTCTAGCGGAACCACTGTAAAATTCAGTATCACAACGAGCAGCGATATCGGCAAAACGGTCGCTAGGACTTCTTTAAATTTCTCTTTAATCAAAATGTCACTTCCTTCTAGTCAAATTTGTTTATTTCTTTAGACAAGTAAAATCATTAACACTATTATAATGGAAAAGTGCCCAAATTTCAAGCTATTTCTCAATTAAGTAGTGCCAGTAACGCTTAGGCATATTTGAAATCATCAGCTTTTCATTGCGTCTCTCGTCAATGGCGATGGCCTTGTAAAAGTCTTTCCAAGCTTCTTCGAAGAATTTTTCTTTTTCGCTAATAGTGTAGTCAAGAGATTTTAGCTCCAAAAATTCGACCTTCCCCTTCATGTGCATGGCGGCCGTCCCACGCTTCACGTCAGCAATCACGAAGTTTATAGTAGGGAGCCTCTTCACAAAATGAGGAACGATGAGGGTCAAGATGTCATTCTTCGGCTCAAACTCAGCTAGCATCACGCCGCCCTCGACCTCTTTGAAGCGCAAAAGGCCTTTGTAGGAATGGTTTTCCGATAAAACATTTCTACGTATGCGGCGAAACTCGCTCGCAGCCACTTCTGATGAAAAGATGTAGCCGTAGCCGTGCTCGAAGACGCCTTTGATGGCTCTGATTAATATATCTTCTTTATTAGTATCACAGGATAAAAATACAGCCACTATCTCCCTCATGAAACGCTTCGGAAACTTGTCCTCAAGCGCTTTTAGTACGCGAGTGGCCCCTGCCATATCCGTGGCGATAAAGACCTTGGTATCAAATAAGGAGCCTTGATCATCGGGCATGAATTTGGCGCGATCGATGTCCTCGTAAAGCTCGAAGATGACCGTCATGAGGCCTTCGAAGCTCCTGTCGTAATCAAAATAGCGATAGCTGTTCATTGAGATTCACCTTATCCATGAGTTTTATGCGCAAATTTTCGCGCGTATCGATCTTGCCGCCTCTGTAGACGCCGCCTACTGTGATGAAGTATTTAGCACGCTTTAAGGAGATGTGCATATTCTCTAGGGAGTCGTACGATAGCTTGGCAAAGCGCCTAGCATTGATAATCTTGTGGCAGGTCGTCGGACCAAAGCCGGGCACGCGAAGAAGCTCTTCGTAGCTCGCCTTGTTGACTTCGATCGGGAAGAGTTCGATGTGATTGATCGCCCAAAATGCCTTGGGATCAAGGTCCAAGTCGAGCATTGGACATTTGCGCGAAACGATTTCGTTGGGCTTAAATTTGTAGAAGCGCATAAGCCAATCTGCTTGATAGATGCGGTGCTCCCTAAGTAGTGGTGCGGCTTTGATACCACTCGTGTACTTCGATTTAACGACCGGAACAAAGGCCGAATAATACACGCGCTTCATGCTAAAACCCTTGTATAAAAGCGACGCCTTCGTGATTATGGTCTCGTCACTTTCATTTGCGGCGCCTATAATCATTTGCGTGGTTTGACCAGCTGGGGCAATGAGCGGAGCGCTCTTGTACTTGCGCCTGTCTTCTTTGTTCTCGGCTATTGCCAGCTTAATATTGTTCATGGGCTTCATGATGCCCTCAGTAGTTTTTTGCGGAGCGAGCATTTTGAGTGACTTTTCAGTCGGCAGCTCAATATTGACAGATACTCTATCAATTAGGGACGATAGCTTTGTGACCAGCTCTTTTGACGCGCCCGGTATGACCTTCATATGTATATAACCATTGAAATGGTAGGTGTTGCGAAGGAGCTCGGCCGTTCTAATAAGCTGCTCCATAGTGTAGTCGGGGCTCTTGATGACTGCGCTCGAGAGGAATAGGCCTTCGATGTAATTACGGATGTAAAAGTTCATAGTGAGCTCAGCGACCTCTTCTGGCGTGAAGGAGGCGCGAGCTACATCGTTTGAAGCGCGGTTGATGCAGTACTCGCAGTCGTAGATGCAAACGTTTGTGAACAGAATTTTAAGTAGCGATATGCAGCGGCCGTCCTCAGACCAGCTGTGACAGATGCCGCTAGTCGCAGCGTTACCAATGCCGCCAAAGTTTTTGCGCGAAGAATTAGACGAAGAGCATGAAGCATCGTACTTCGCCGAATCAGATAAAATTTTGAGTTTCGCCTTTAAATCCATAGTATCACCTGAGTATATTGTATCACTAAATGGAGATATTGGCAAGATATGGGCGAGGATAGGGGAAAATACAAGGTGCATAACTATTGCTAGCTATGCACCTTGTATTTTTTATTGATTTTTTTGTGTCAATTATTTTTGCGAAAGTGATTTAATCATAATATTTATTTATTAACAAATTTTGCAGAGCAATTTGATGAGATTGGCGTTGTACAGAATTTTTTGGAGTGAGTCGTATGAATATACGTCGCAGCGACAAAAGAATTCTAAACTAGCTAAGATCGCAAATTGAATGCGAAATTTATTATTTTTCTTTGATCTTGATCAACTTAATCAATAGATCAATAGTCTTCGCTAATTCTTCTCTCGTAAACTTACTTTGCGGACCAAACTTGCCGCTTGCTTCAA
>UQBO01000020.1 GCA_900539225.1 uncultured Eubacteriales bacterium | reverse complement strand
GGATATTCAGTAATAATACCTAAATCCTTCTTTGTTTCAACTGGCTTTTCATCTTCATTATTGTTAATAGGTTTACTTGGTTCAACCGGTTTAGATGGTTCAGATGGTTTTGGTTCTGGTCTATATGGCTCATATGGTTCGTATGGTTCATATGGCTCTGGATTTGGTTGTGGTTGTGGTTGTGGTTCAACTACATTTTCTTTCCATGCAGCTATTAGCTTGATGTTTTCAGTAACACTTGTGTTGAAATCATAGTTTTCGCCATCAAATTGCCATGCGATAAATGTGTGGTTTGTCTTAGTAGGTTTTGCTGGCTCCTTAACTTTTTCGCCTTCACGTACCTTTTCAGTCCAAATAGCTTCGCCATTATTAGGATCAAAAGTGATTTTGTATTCAAGAATTTCTTCCCATTTTGCGTAAACGTTTGTATTATCCTCTATTGGCTCATCGAAATTAAATTCACGAGTAAATTCTTCGTCTGCATACCAGCCTTTGAAGATATATCCTTTTCTAACTGGGTCATCTGGTCTATTTACCTTTTCACCATCTATAATCTTAACTGTCCAAGAATCTGTTTCGTTGTTTGGATAGAATGTGACTTCATGTCTGATTATTTCGTAATTTTCTATCGCAGCAATAGCTGATTTTAGGTTAACTATAGTCTTTTCAATGTCTTCCATAGATGAGTTTTCGTCATCTTTTACTTTTATAGCCTTAGCTAGTTCATCGTCTAAGTCTTTTTGTTTATCTACTGGAGCATATTTATATTGATCTGTATCCTTGATTTCTTCAGCTTTATTGATTAATTCAATTAATTCTGATTTATCAAGTGGAAGAATCTTAACGATAACGCCGTCACTCATAAGTTTATTTACTTCTTGTTGATAAACGATAACTTTGTCTCCATCTTGAATTTGTCCAACGCTTATAGAGAATTTACCGTCTTTATCATTTATAAGCATGCCATTTCTAATAGCTGCGTCATCAGCATTTTGGCCTTTCTTTACAATCTTGTAGTAAACATAGGCTCCCTTGATACCTGTACCTCTAACGTATTTATCATTTACATAAGCATCGTCAAGTTTAACTGGCTCAGTCTTTTCAGTTGGTGTAGCATAGCCACTCAAGCCCTTAATTGCGTCTTCTATAGCTTTTATAGCCGCTTTTACTTCTTCTTGAGTCGCTTCTTTCTTATTGTATATGTTAGTTCCTTCGATGATGGCTGTTTGATAAGCCTCTCTTTCTTTTTCAGTAGAATTCCAATACTCATCGGATTTACTTACTTTATTGTAATCGTCTAATAGCTTCTTAAGCTCAGTCTTGTCAGCTTCGTCAAAGCCATCAAGCTTATTAAGAGCTGCCTTTATATCCGCTATAGACTTGTCAATGGCTTCTTCTGTAGCATTTGCATCAGCGTAAACCTTATTACCACTCTCTATAGCATCGTCATAAGCTTTTTTGTCTTCAGGAATATCGAAGATGTATGTGTCTTTTGCTTTTACATTTGTCTCATCATCAAGAAGTTTCTTAAGCTCTTGTTTTTTAAGATTTTCCATAGATCCGATGATGGCGTCACGTGCATCTTTAACTTTTTTAACTAAAGCATCGATAGCGTCTTGGCTTGTAAGTGCTTTTACAAGCTCCATCTTTGCTTCGCCTATCGCATCATCGTATGCTTTTCTCTTATCCGCATCAGCGCCCTTGTAAGCATCTGTCTTCTTGATATTGTCATATTCTGAAACTAAAGCTTTTAGCTCTTCTTTATTGACAATTGCAACATCTTTGTCGAGTTTAAAATTAAATGTTAACTCTTGTCTAGAAAATTCTGTTACTGTAAACTCTTTTATTTCGTCATCATCAAGTTTATAGCCTTGTTCACAGCCTAAGAATTTAACTTGGTACAATTGATTACCATTGCCAATGTATGGTACTTTCTTAAGGTCAGTTACATAAGTTACTCCATTGACATTCTTTGCATAAACTGCATAATCAGCCTCAACTGGTGCATCTCCTGCAAGTGAATTTACTTTTAAGATTAATGGTGAAACTATGTTGATGTATTTAGAGAATGTTTGGCTTGGATATGCGTTTATTATGTTTGGATAGTAAGCATATTTAGTTCCTTCAAGTCTAAGTTCATAGTCTACGCCTGATGTAGCAGGGAATTCAAAGCCCTTATCATTCATCTTAACGCCTTCTACTTCATTGCCTTTCATGTCAAAGACTTTGATTGTGTAGTCATCAAGACTTTCATTAGCATCCTTTGGTATTCTTACTTCAACTATTTGAACTTCTTTTCTGTCTTCTATTTCAAAGACTGCCTTAAATGTCGGATTAGCCTTGTCAAGACTAAATTCTATTCTTTTGTTTTTAACATTTACCTTTAGATAATCTCCTATATCATTTAATACATAAGCGTACTTACCAAATTCAAGCTCTATTTCTCCGTGCTTATATTCTTGGTCAAAGCTTAGTTTAACTTCTTCGTCCTTACCGTCTACAACTTTAAATAGCTTAACTTGTTCAAAGAAATTAAGTCCAGTTCTGCTGCCAGTGTAATTGATGTCCCAACTCGCTTTGCCCTTTGTAGGCTCTTGTGGCTTAGGATCTGGTGTTGGTGTTGTCTCATCATCTTTTGGTGGATTAGCTTTTGTTCCTTTTAATACTTTGTATAGCTTAACTGTAACGTTTGGATTATTTGCGTCAACTGTAACAGTTTTCTTAATTATGGATTTGCTTTCATCATATGTGCCATACATATTCCAATAATTATTATTTAATTCAACAGTATGTTTACCATAATCAACTGTTACAGCTCTGCCAGCTAATTCAAATTTTCCGTCGATGTTAGCATAATCTTTTACTTCTCTTTCACCAGTGTCACTAAACTCGTATACTTTATAAGTGATATTTCCCTTGCCTTCTGGTGTTGGATCTGGGTCTGGATCAGGTGTAGGTGTAGAACCTTTCTTAACTAGTATAAACTTAACTACAACATTCTTATGTGTTTCATCAAGTGTAACTGTTTCTTTTATTTTTGATTTTGCTTCATCATATAGTCCACCCATGTTCCATGTTGATGAAAGTTTAACAGTATACTCACCATATGGAAGAGATTTTTCTTCATTATTATATAAGAACTCATTATTAGCATTTGCCATCATGAAATTATTTATTTGTTTTTCATTATTTCCGTCTGATTCCCAAACTTCAAACTTAAGAGTTCCTTCTCCTTCTGGAGCTGGTGGCTCTTTATATTCTTCAAGTTCAATACGTAAATTCTTTGTATCTTTAGTAATATTTATAGTTTTAAACTCTTCTGTTGGAACAAGTCCTTCTGGTTCAAGTATTTCTACATCATATTCGCCAGGTGCTACTTCTATAGTTCCGCTTGTAAATTCTTTGTCATCAAGCTTGAACTTGACATTATCAAGTGCTGCTCCGTCCTTAGTGAATTTAACGTCTACCGAAAGAGTTTCTTCCTTCTTTTCAGGCTCTATAACAAATTCAACTTGGTATTCATTGCTATTAACTACAAATTCCTTAGTATCTACAGTGTAGCCTTCAGGAAGGCCCTTTACTTCTGCTTGGTAGTAGTCATATGGTAGATTAACAAACCAAGTGCTGAAGCCTGTCTTAATAAAAGTCTTCTTTATAGGCTCGCCCTTTGTTCCTGTTAATACATATTCATATGAATTTTTCTTCAAGTCTGCAGGAAGATTGTCGTCATTAACAAAGATTGCGCCTTCACTCATCTTGTCAGTATCAGAGTACTTAGTCCACTTAAACTCAAGTTCAACCGCTTCTGTACTTGACTTAAATGTTCTAGATGTTTGCTCATAGCTTTGCTCATCAATAGTAAGAGTTGTTTCGCCAAATCTTTCTCTATTAGCAACTGCCTCAACATAGTAAGTGCCTGGTTCTAGCTCCATATTAGGAGTGTAATCAAGGACTTTTCCTTCTCTACCAATCCAAGCGTAGAAGTCGCATAGGTAGTAGCTTGCGTCCTCATAATTATCTTTTATAGTAAATGTAAATTTCTTTCCAGCTATCTCTTCAAATTTAAATGTAAGATCTGCAACTGGTTTTTCTTGTGATAGAGTAACGTACTCGTATGGTTTTTCCATGAACATGCCTTCTGGCATCTTTTCAGGGAATATCATCCAAGTGCCTTCAGCAAGTTCATCAAGACCAACTATGCTTCCATTTTTACTGTCTCTTGCAAGGTAGTTAACTCCCTCAGCTCCCTCAGTAGTAACGTTTACCTTGTAGAAACCGCTTCTCTTGATATTTGCAGTTACAGTTGAGTAGTTTGTTGAGCTATTTACAGTGAACGGCATATCGTCACCGAATGTTATAGTGTAGCCTTCCTTGCCATTTTTAAATTCTGCGTAGAAATTGTAGTCGCCGTATGGAAGGTCAGCATCGAAGTACTTGTCATATATACCTTCGTCTTGAATAAATTTAAATACCTTATTATTTTTAACGTTCTTTGCAAATATATCAAAGTCAGCCCACTCAAGATTGTCCTTTGATGCCACTTTGATAGTGATTCTGCCAGTAGGTATTTCAGTAAATTCAAGAGTTATCTTGTAATTTTTATTGCCTTGTGATATTTCGAATGGAATTTCACTTTCGCCCTTTAATTCGAATTTGTTAGAATAGTTTGTAACGACAAGTTTGTACTTGCCAAATTTAAGATGTTCGTGGTTCTTAAGCTCTTTTCCGTCCTCAGTGTAAACTTTATATTCAAGATTAAGAGCTTCAGTGCCTGCTTGTTTTACTTCAACTTCTAGTGAACCAAACATGTCCTTAAATACAAGCATCTCAGCTGTTACTTCGTTTATGTTGTGGCCAAAGTCCATAGCTATGATATTGATATCAGAAAGTTCTTTTCCTTCAGGAACTACTAGCTTAACTTTATTTCTTTCTCTAGTAAAGTCAATAGCCTTGCCACTTTCGTCTTCAATTTTGAATTCATCAAGGCCAGATCCTTCCTCTTTTATATCAAATGTTAATGCTCTAGTCTTTTCATCATAAAAACTGTTTTCAAATTGTGGAGCCACTGTGTCTATAGTGAATTTTATCTCTCTATATGTTTCTGGATAGCTTTCCTTAGGCGCCTTGATAGCAGCTGCAGTAAGCCTTAGAGTGTAGTCACCATCAGCAAAGTCCTTTAGAGGAACAGCGCCAGGAGCTGTGTAGCCAATGTATGTGTCTCTGTTCTTGTCATTATCTGGGTCAGTCGATATGTTAGTGTATTTAAGACCAATGTTAAAGTCTTCTGACTTGCCTTCTTTATCAATGATACTTGCCTTAACATTAGCAGTTCTAGTCATAACCATTTGAATGCTTAGTACGTCTTGGTAGTTATCAGCGTTTGGTGAAATAACTATAGGAGTAAATATAGGTTTTGGTTCATCAGCTGTATTTTTCTTTGCATCAATTTCATCAAAGTTCTTAAGACCAGCAATTATAACATTATTAAATGTTTTGCCCTTATCATCTTTATATGTTCCGTAATTAGTTTCTATGTGAGTCGAGTACTTAAACCAGTCATGGTTCCTAGTCTTAAGGTTCCAGTACATTGGCTTTTCAGTCTCGAAATCGAAGTCATATAGTGGTTTTTCAATCGAAGGAATATTGTCATAGCTACCCTTAAATGAAACGAATGGGAAAGAAATTTCCATGCCATTTTCATCTCTTAAGTGAAGGAAACCTTCAACGAAAGCGCCGTTTGTGAACGCTTCTACCTTTTCTAGGTGCTCGATTGGGAAAGTTATGTCGTATTCAACGCTAGTTTGCGCTGGTACAGTAACTTTCTTGTCTTCATAAGACTTTGAGAATAGTTCATCAGGTCTTAGTAATAACTTCTTGCCATCGCGTGCTTCGATAGTCGCTTGAACCGATGGTGTTAATGTCTTTGGCTCAGATGAATAGTTGTGTATAGTTAAATTTAATGTAATTTCGTTATCAACATTGCCTACAAATTTCGAAGCAATCTTAGTATCTCTATCAACAGCAGTAAAATCAAGCTTCGATGCCTTTGTAAGATTCATAACACCAGCGCCTTGACGACGAGGTGAAGTAGTTTGACCAGTTTTTGGATCTACATGAGGAACAGCAGAGTTCATAAGTATAGTCTTAGTTAAAGCCGCCTTATGAGTTTCGCCTGCAAAAAGCATCTCATTTAGACGGGCGCGTATAACCCCTATAGCGCCTGTAACGTGAGGCGTAGCCATAGAAGTACCGCTCATATCGCCAAATGTGTTGCCCATAGTTTGAGTTGAGTAGATGTGTCCACCAGGAGCAGTGATGTCCGGCTTCATGTAGCCACCAGCCGATAGACCCCAGTTAGTAAATGAACTTAATTCTCCAAATTGTGGGTTATCAGCCTCTTGAGGTCTCATATCTATAGACACAGGCTTAGATAAATCCTTCTTTATATTTTCTGCAGCCCCCAAAGTTATGGCTATAGCAGGGATTTTGTTACCGCTAACACTCATGTAAAGCTCGCCCTCAACATTATTATAAATAATTGCGCCTATAGCACCAGCATTTTGAGCGTTTAGAACCTTTTCACTAAAAGTATTTCCTCCCCTCTTGATAAGGGCTACCTTGCCTTCAAGGTCCTTGCCTTTAAAATCATCAATATTATCTTCAGCTTTAATAACACCATTGCCACAGTCAACTAAGTAGTAGTCGCCCTTTTTAAATCTGATCTCTCCGCCAGTTTGGAAGATGTATTTATTGCCATTATAAGTAATAAGTGGTACATACATAGTTTTATTTTCAAGCGATGCTACAGTTATTGCGTTAGTCGCAATACCAGGAGCCGCCATAGTACCAAAGTCTGGGTTATCAATATTTAACTCGCCTTGGTATTGGCCTTCGTTACCAGCAGCTATAACAAAGTTAGTATCAGCTGCATAACCGTTGTTTATAGCCTTGCCAACAAGTCCATCAGCTTGACCAGGGAGACCCTTAGTAGAGCCTAAACTCATGTTAACCGCGTCAGCCCCCATAACTATCGCGTCTTGCATAGCTCTGATGTAGATATTTGAAGATGTTGAACCTTGCCTCATAACGTTCATCATAAGTAGCTGAGCTTCAGGAGCAACACCTCTCCAAGTCTTGCCATCTATTTGAACAGCATTACCAGCTACAGTACCACTAACGTGTTGGCCGTGAGCAGCTAGTTCCTTTTCAGGATTTAAATCCTTGCTGTTAGTATTGTAATTCCAGCCGAACGGAATCTTTTCACTTCTATAAACATCTTCATAAAGCTTTTGATCTTGAGTATTGTCCTTAAGACTTAATTTGCCACCATTTAGAAAGTTATTAATATCAGGCTTTCTAAGTCTAGCTTTACCGCCAAGTGTCAAGTAAAAAGCCTCATGGCTTGGATCCATGTTACTATCGATGATAGCAAGTACAGAGCCAGCGCCGTTGTACTTCTTTTGAAGCTCTTCATCATTGCCGATAAGCTCGTTAGAGTTAACCATCTTGATCGAGTCAGTCATGAGAGATTGGTCCTTGAAGACCCTCATGTCAGAGCGAACAACATCAGGCTCATAAATGATGTCGTTATTGAAGACCTCCTTGACATAGTCAAGCGCCTTTATCGCATCAAGATTACTCTTGTTAAGTCTTACGCAAAGAGATGGAACTAGAAGTTCTACCCTAGATATCACCTCAATGTCAGCAAACATCGACTTGAACTCACTTTCATAGTAGTCCAAAGCCTCGTCCGCTAGGCTTATAGCCTTGCCGTAATCCTTGTTTAAATAAGCCTCTTCATAGCCAGGAGATTGTTTTTCTATGTCTACATAGACTATGTACTCTCCCCTCTCTTCACTTGCAAATACAGTTGTATAGCCTCCAAATAGGCTAAAAATCATGCATAAGCATAAAATTAGTGAAATAGTTTTGCGTTTCATAATTGCCTCCCCCATATTAAAATTTTGCTAACGCAAGCGATGTTTTACACCTGCCGCTTCTTTAATCTGCCATGATAAAGCTTTCGGTGTAAAAAAATAGATAAATTTACCCATCTGAATTTATTGTAACACTTTTGTAACATATAAATCAAGATTTATAAAGAAAAATTTTACATATAAATAAAAATGATACTATCACACTTTGTGGTAGCATAGTCACATAGCGATACTACAAATAGTAGCTCAGCTGTGTTTTGCACAAAAAAAGTGAGCACATCATTTCAATGTACTCACTCATGGGATTATTATTCATTCATTTTATTAATTTCGCATTCAATCCTCGAAGCAATTTGATTTAGTATCAATATTTCTTTATGCACTAATTGAAGAACCCCATACACCAAAGTGTACGAGAACCTTTGCGCTACGCAGAGCAAACGAGATGATTGGACGATGTGGACTGATGAAGCAAACGGAGTGTACAAATGTACTCGGGCATTGCACATCTAAAAGCGTTTTCCTTCGCTTGCTACGTCTACACAAATTGTTAATTTCTAAGCTTGTTCACCTGTTGTCTCATATCCGTTCGCTTCGCTCAACTAAATGAGCCCACGGGCGGCTCCCCGCGCTAAGAAATTAATGCAATTTATTCCGAAGGCTGCGCTCGTGAAAATCACTTTTCTCACTATTAGTTCAAGGGTTCGTTTGAATGCGAAATCTATTTAATTAGTAGCCAATCTTCTTCTAATCTCTTCAATACATCTTCTTTGTATCTTCTTACAAATTCATGAGTATTAGTTGCTTCCACCATATCATTCCAGCCCCAGAATGTTTCATCAAGGTCTGTGAATCTCTTTATCATTTGTGGGTTTTTGCATTTTAGTAATGATAAATTGTCATATTTTCTTTCGAAGATTTTGTTTAGTATAACAGCTGCTTCGGCTCTTGTGATATTGGCGTCTGGTCTAAATAAACCGTCTGGGTAGCCTGTGATTCTCTTTGCTTGATATTCTGACCCAATAGCTCTTTCTGCCCAGTGACCAGGAACGTCTGCAAATGGTGCAACGCCATAAGGTTTATTATCAATTGTGGATATCATTTGTGTAAATTCTGCTCTTGTTATAGGGGCGTTTGGTCTGAAACGTCCGTCTGGGTAGCCTTTCATTATGCCTCTAAATACTACTGCGTTGATGGCTTTGTTGTACCAAGAGCTTTCTGTATCAGTAAATTGTGGTTTTGCTGCTGAACCGATGGCTTCGATGTTTAGTAGTCTTGCTAGCATTGCTGCTGCTTCTGCTCTTGTGATGCGGCCATTCGGTCTAACGCTTCCATCAGGGTAACCGAAGATATATGTTATGTGATCTTCGCCTTTTATTTCAACTGGTTCTTCTTCTCTTTCTATTTCTGCTTTTTTCCAAATTGCATATAGAGTAGTGTTTGTATATATTCTATCGCCTGGTTTTACTTCGTCAAGATGATCTCTATCGTAGCTCCAGCCTTTAAAGATGTATCCTCTTCTACGAGGGATATATAGATGCGGCTCGATTAAGTCGCCTTCTTCTACTTCGATGTTAGTTATTTCGCCGCCGCGATGGTTTTCGTCTAGTGTTAGGATAAGTGTTGTTGATGGCACAGGTGCTGGTGTTGGTTTTTCGTGAACATATGATAATTTAAGTTCATTCGCCTTTCTTTCATCAATTTCAGCAGCAGACTCTAGTGGAACATTGAATTTTCCTACTTGAGCTGTTCCAAGAGATGAAAGCATATATCCCTTAATAGATCCTGTGATAGTGATACTTTCTTTTCCTTCACTATCAGCAAGTTCCTTTGCTCTTGCATCTGTTATTCTAACGATATTTTTATTATCAATCCCATCTGCAGAGCCTAATACTCTTAAAGCCATATTGGATAAAATTTCACTTGCTACAGTTCCTTGAGGTCCTTTTTTTATCTTACTTTCATGAATTCTTTCTCCTGTAAAACCACGATTTGTATTCTTATCATTTGGATCCCATTGTCTTAGCACAACTCTAATAGTAATCTTTCTATAATTTTTATCTTTACCATCTGCAGCTTTATACTTAGTTTTAACACTGAATTTCGTTCTAGGATTATCGCTTTTTACTAAAGTTTTATAATCGTCTAAGCTGTTCAAAACATCTTTTGTTCCGTCATCTTTAATACCAAAGGCATAAAGTGGTCTCCATGAGTAACTCTTAAACTCCAAGAATAATTCGTCAGGAATTACAAGTCCTTCATCAGTGCCGAAATCCATGTTTAAATCAACGTGAGTGTAGCCAGCAACTTTGCCATCATCAGTTGGAAAGTTATTATTTTTAAATCTTTCTCCATAATTACGGCTTAAAATTGGTAATATCTGATTACTTCCCGCTATATTTTTATATGCAAGCATTGCAGCTACCCAATCCATCTCAAGCTCAGAGTTTAACACTACTTCGTTAATTGTCTTATCATCATCTGTTTTTTTGTACTTATCAATAATGACACCATCAGAACTGTAGTTATCAGTATCCTTCAAAATATCATCAGCTTTTAAACTCTCATCAATCATTACCTTATTAGCATTAATTCTATTTTTAATTTCAGTAGCTAATTGACCTGGAACTAATAAAGCAAATGGATTTTTAGGTAATGGATCTCCATAAGGTTTATTTATTTCATAATAAACTGCATAAATTTTAGCATCTGCTGGTATTGAACTTCCAAAAACATCTGCAATTGTATCTTCTGGCGAATATAATTTTGCGCCATCAGCTAAAACTCCATTGTCAACAGGAACCTTATCAGACCAGCCTAAGAATTGCTTAGCTAATCCCCTTAATAAACCACTGTTATACAAAGGATATCCAATCTTATCTGTAAGTTCATAATGTTTTGGAGTGTTTTCTTTTTTAGTTGAATCATTTATCCATTGACCCACAAGAGTCACATTTTCATCACCTGTCAACGGTTCTCCAACAGGTTCTGTTACTATCTCATCGCCTAGTTCAAGTCCATCGGCACCGCCATTGTCAAAGACTACTGCTTCATTAGCATCTTCTGCCATCAATTGCACTGGAACTAAGCATAGCAGCATCACGACTGCCATAATCATGCTTAAAATTTTCTTCATAAATTCCTCCTAAATAGATTTTCTACCTATAATATCTTGGTTGAGAGAAAACAAATCTTTCATTGTTCAATCTATACCAGTGTTCTTCAATGTCTGTGAAGCTTCTGTTGTAGTCGTGTCCGTCTACCGCTTCATATATCTCGTAATAAGCCCAGTAACTTGGTTTTAAGTCTGTGAATGGTTTTAGTTCTGGCTTATGTGTGTCGATGTAGTCCTTGTCTGGACGTCTTTCTAGTAGTCTGTTGACTATGGTAACGGCTTCTGCTCTACTGATGAAGCTGTTTGGTCTGAATGAGCCGTCAGGGTAGCCTGATATCCAGCCCTTTGCTGCGGACGAAACGATGTATCTAAATGCCCAGTGGCCACCATCGACATCGTTATAAGGGCTCAAGCCCCATGTCAATGCTTCGAATGACTCAGCGATCTTAACGAACTCGGCTCTTGTGATCTTGTTATTTGGTCTGAATGTGCCGTCGCTGTAGCCGCTAAGTATGCCAAACTCTGATAAGTAGGCAACTTCTTTGAAGCCCCAGTATGATTCATCTACGTCTGTGTAGTATTTTTTATAATTATAGTCTAGTCCTGGATACTCTTTGAATAGTCTTACAAACATCGCTGCTGCCTCGCCTCTAGTGATATTAGCCTCTGGAACAAATGTCCAGTCTGGGTAGCCGTACATATATTGCTTGTGGTCTTTTTTGTTTAGTTCCGGCTTTCTCTTTTCTTCAACTATAGGCTCTTCTACTTCTTTTTCTTCGCGTTCGTATCTGTCCCTTCTATCAGGAGTACGTCCGCCCCTGTCTCTTCTATATAGATAAACTACATATTGAGTGCCTTCAACTACGTATCCTTCAGCAGGATCCGAGTATGGCGCAAGACCTACGAATCTGTATCTAGGGAAGTCTTTTTCTTCTGTGTAGTAGTAAGTGCCTACAGGTGCATCGATTAGTACAGCGAATTCGTCAAGAATCTTGCCGTCTTCAGTCTCGTATCTAACGTAAACATCGCCGCGTTTTTCTTTTTCTTTGAGAATGGATTTGGCAGTGGCTTTTTTACTGTCTTTGCCAATAGTTACACTTGCTACGTTAGTAACTGATTTTGCTTTTACATCATCTTCGGTAATAGTGTATGTGTAAGTGAATGTTTGTGATTTGCCTTTAGCAAGATTAAATTCTTCATCTTTAACAATTACTAATTGATCTGTTAATTTTAATTTTGTTAAATCTTTTTCGCCAGTGTTACTTACTGTGATAGTGTAAGTTAATACTTCGCCAGCTTTTTCGTAATATGCTTTGTCAACAGTTTTTGTTATTGAGAAGTCTGAAGTTGGTTTTGGTTGTGGCTTAGTTTTTTTGTATACATATACTACTGTTTTTTCGCCTTCTTCAACTTTACCTTTTTCAGGTGCTGAACTTTTTTGCCATACTCCAGTTTCATAGCCATCTATTGTTTTTGGAGTTGCTGTATAATCTTCACCAACTGGTGCATCTTTCTTTAATTCTGTCTTATCTGCAATTTCTTTGCCTTCTTCGTCAATATATTTAACATAGACGCTTCCTGTTTTTTGCTCAGGTTTAGCTGCAAGAGCCCATGTACCTATAAAATGTATATCAGCTTTATTTATTGTTTGTTCTGTTGGAGCCCAGCCTTTAAATGTCCAAGTATCTTCACCATCAGTAACACTTTTAAATGTTGCTGGTGTTATCTTTGTACCATTTGCTACACCAGTTTGATCAGCTGGTTTTAACTTAGTAACAGCTTTTGGAAGTGTTTTGCTTGTATCTTCAGGTACAAATTCATAAGTTACTTTGAATGTCTTTTTATTTGTAACTACAAATCTACTTACTTCTGCTACTTCATTTGCTTTCATACTTTGAGGTGAATAACTTGTAGCAAAACCATCTATTGGTTTTTCTTCAACACTATATGTCTTAGGAGTGAACTTTAAGTTCATATTCTTTTCTTCGTTTGGTTGATATGATTTTGTAAATACTTTAAGATCTTCAAATTGGTCAAAATAATTTTCTGTTTTCTTTAAAGTAAGAGTTTTATCTTTTTCTCCACCCTTTAATGTTACAGTTACATCAACTTTGTCATCTTCTTCAGCGTCTACCCAATCTTTTAAAACTGGAATACTTATATTTTGAGACCAACCTGCATAAGTGTTAATTACATTTGGAGTAATAATATCAACTATTTCTTCTTTGTTTTTACTTGAAAAATCGACTTTAGAGAAATCAAATAATTTTTCTCTTAAATCATCCGGTATTTTTATATTTTGAATTGAGTCATCAGTATCTCCAACAGTAGCACCATCTTTCCAGAAATATCAGCCCATAAAGCTGCTTCCTTCTAATTTCGGATCGGTTACTTTGTATTCTTCTAATTGGCCTTCCCAGAAATTTGGATTTTTGTAAACATCTACAGTCTTTTCTGCTGAATCATTTTCACCTAATTTACCAAGATTGCCATGATAAATTAGCTTTACTCTTTGACCAAGAACTACTTTTTTATTGTCTTTATCAAGAACAAAGTCCCACTCGCCAGTGCTTTTGTCATCTGCAAATGCTGCTCTTGGTTGATTTGAGTAGTGAATTGCATCTTTTTTATTAGTTCTACCTATATAATGTAAGAAATTTGCATCGGATTTTGTTACTGTGTAGCCATCTTTTCCTTCTGCAATAACGTATCCAACTCTTCTTTTAGCTTTTTCACTGCCTCCTTCAATTTCACTCACAGAGACATCTATTTCTTTTGTTAAGGCTCCTGTTAAAAGTATTTTTGATTGTCCATCTAAAACTCTTACGTCTTTACCTATTGCAATTGTAGCATTTGGCGTTATTGTTACACTTTTTTCAGCGTAGATATTTGTTCCACCAAGTTCAAAGTTTTTTCCATGGCTTGCATATTGTTGCCAAGCTGCTCCACCTACAAAGTTTCCTGTGATTGTTGCATCATCTACAGTCAAGTCACCATTGTTGTAAATTTCTCCGCCAAGTTTTGAGCCAACACCACCAGTTAGTGATGATCCGCCACTTATAGTTAATTTACCTTCGTTGTAAACTCCTCCACCATATGAAGATTTCGCATTTGTAATGGTATCATTGGACATGGTAACTGTTGCGTCAGGTCCTACAAATACTCCTCCGCCATACTGGCCTCCAAAATAATATGTTCCAGGATTTGTAATTGTGTTTCCGCTCATAGTTACTGTTGCAGGTGTAGATACGCCTTTATGTGTACCAATAGCAATAGCTCCACCAGTGTCAGAAGCAGATGTATTTTTTATTGTATTGTTATTAATAGTAACAGTTGCATTTGCACCTTCTTCAACGCTAATCGCACCGCCAAAAGAAGCTATTGCTTTAAATTTATGTTGATCCATTCCAGAACCTGTCATTGTATTATTATCAATAACATGAGTGCCTGTGCCAACTATATCTATAAAGCCACCTGCGTGATATAATTTTGAGCCAGTGCATGTAAAAGTAGAGCCTTTAACTTCACTAGTGCCGTTTTGGAAACAGAATACACCGCCGCTGTATCCATAGCCATCGCCTTGATTAGCTATTGTAAAAGTAGACTCATTTACTTTTACTGTGCTTCCCAGTGATCTTAAAAAGCCACCAGTGTTAAAGCCTTTTACGATTTCAGCATTTACTTTTGAAATTTCAGCAGTTACTCCTTCTCTTGTGTGGATACATGCTCCTTGAGTACCAGCATTTCCGCCTTCAGTATGGCCTTTATTATTTTTAAAGCTTGTTCCGGTTACAGTTAAGCTACCATTTTCTAGGTAAATAGCTGCTCCGTGTCCGTAAGCTTTTACCTCGTTGTCTACAAAGCTTCCGCCAGTGATTTTAATATCAGCTTTAGTGCTTCCTGAGTAAATTGCTCCGCCGTTTAAATCTCCATCTCCTTGTGGAAGACCCGTTGCACTTCCAGGTTTGTTATTTGAAAATACAGTGTTAGAAGCAGTTAATGAACCGCCTCTTAAAAAGATTCCACCACCTGGATTTATTTTTGAATCACTTCCAGGGCAGCCGTTACTTATACTAGCGTTGTTTAACTCGATAGTAGAATTTTCAGAATAAATAATTCTATTTTTCTCGCTTCCACTTAAAGTTAAACCATCAAACTTAACTGATGAGTCTTTAATGACAAACATAGTGTTCTTTACTTCATCAGTTGTTAAAGCATCCCTTGCATTTATCAAGAGATTATTTGCCTTTAATGTTATGTTTTTTCCGCGAATCACAAGGGTTTCTGTTAATTCTATATTTTTCGTAACAGTAATTTCATCCCCATTTTCTGCATCTGCTATTGCATCTTTCAAGTCAGCAAAATCGCTTACCGTTTTACTTTCTGCAAAGACGTCAACGCATAGCATCGGAACTAGCAATGCTATCACAAGCAAGACGCTTATAAACCTCTTCATAATTTTTAATCCTCCTTATTATATAGATATAGTCGCTGCGCAATTAGACGCAGTAATCTACCTTTATCATAGCACCCCCCCCCCCACATAAAAATCAAGCTTTGTAGGGTTTTGTAACACAATTGTAACAATTGGCATAAAAAATGAGTACATAGATTAATCTATGTACTCACTCGTGGGATTATTATTCATTCATTTTTTATCAAAAAATATACTTATTTATATTTTGCTAATTTCGCAGAGAAAATTGATTCACGGGACGAAGTGGAACGAGCGCCCGACCGACATCGTACTAACGGGTACGTTGAGGGAGGAAGCGAAGCGAACAAGTTCCGTGGGCAATTTTAATGCGAAATTTTATTTAAGTCCTGAACGTAAATATATAATTAACGCTATCAAGCAAAGCAACACCACAAAGCTCACCATCTTGATTGTCGTCCAAGTAGCGTTCTTTTCTGAGCTTACTTCTTCTGTAAGTCCAGCGCCTGCTAATGCGCTCTTGATTGGCTTATACAAAAGTATAATAAGTGCTGCGTTAATTCCGCCTTTGATTAGATTAAATGGTATGATAACTGGCATAAGTTTTACTACTTCTGCTCTTGGGAAGCCTGTGTATATCGGTGTTACAACTAGGTTCCAAAGCGACATAACTACTGTTAGCGATAAAACTGCGCATACTAGTGACAAAACTGCTCCCTTTGTAGTTCTTCTCTTGTGGTAGATAGCTACCGCTATACCAGAGAATGAAAGTGTTGCGATGATGTTCATCACTGCGCCCCAAGGTCCTGACTCGGAGAAAGTTATCATCTCAACCAAAACTTCGATCACTGCTGCAACTATCGTTACTAGTGGTCCAAAGATGAAGCCTGCTGTTGTTAGCACCACATCTTTTGGATCGTACTTAAGAAATGGTAGTGATGTGATTGGGAAGCGAATTATCGCTGTTAAAACTATTGCCATAGCGGCAACTGCTGCAATTAATGTGATTTTTTTTGCTTTTGACATAAAAAAAACACCCTCCTTAATGATTATTCAACTAATAACCTTTAAGATCTTTTTCCATCCTGACTATACAGTCGGCACCTGAATCTCACAGGTTCTGCAAACGCTCGCGGGCTTTACCGCCGGTTAAAAGGAATTTCACCTTACCCCAAAGTATTAGATGTACCTTTATTATAGTCCTCTCTTAATAATTTGTCAAGGCTAAATAAAAAATTCGAGGCTCATCACGGCTTTGCTCCCACTATTCACTTTATAGTAGCGAAGTTCGTGGTACCAATTTGTAAAGACTTTTAGATATATTTCACCCATCGTAATGGCGTAGCCTGTGACTATAACCCAGTGTGCGCTTTTTACTGACTCTACTAGGAGCATGGCTGTGATATGACTTTCGTCAATAGCCTTTACCATGTCCATGGTTTTGGGGAGGTAATGTCTCTTTACTAAAACTGATGTCTTTCTATTTTTAATTATCTTTTTGAGGCGCGGCTCCATAAACAAGACTGGGCCTGAACGTATATGTCTATACACTTCGTCAAAGCTTACTTTATCGAAGCCCATCATCTTCATGATGTTGGTGGCTGTGGTGAAGGCGCAGTGATTATTGAGACCCGTTCCCTCGAAGTCTTTCGTAATAGAAAGTGATGCTAGGTCCACTCCCAGCATCACTTCTTTATCTACTTTATCTAATTTTTTGATAAACCCGTAGCTCATTACTCTTGATAAGCGTGGTAAACTGCTTTTGCAACGGCTTTTGGAACTCTTTCGTCGAACATATCTGGCATGATGTGTTCTTCTGAAAGGTCTTTATCTTCTACAAGGTCTGCGATTGCGTGTGCAGCTGCGACTTTCATATCGAATGTGATTGTCTTTGCGCGTCTATCAAGTGCTCCTCTGAATATGCCTGGGAAGGCTAGGGAGTTGTTGATTTGGTTAGCAAAGTCACTTCTACCTGTTCCAACTATCTTAGCGCCGGCTTCTTTTGCTTCGTCTGGATAGATTTCTGGAACTGGATTTGCCATAGCAAATACTATCGCGTCTTTGTTCATTGTCTTAACCATGTCTTTTGTAAGTACGCCAGGAGCTGAAACGCCTATGAATACGTCTGCACCTACCATTGCGTCCTTAAGTGTACCTTCTTCGTTATCTGGATTTGTCTTTTCAGCGATTTCTGCCTTAATCCAGTTGTTCTTTTCATTTCCTCTATAGATAATGCCCTTTGAGTCGCAAACAAGGATGTTCTTAACGCCTAGGTTAAGCATCATATAAGCGATGGCAATGCCTGCTGCGCCACTACCATTGATAACGACTTTAAGGTCTGCGTAATCTTTTTTAACAAGTTTGCATGCGTTAATAAGTGCAGCTGTTACGACGATGGCTGTGCCATATTGATCGTCATGAAATACTGGTATATCAAGCATCTCATCTAGTTTTCTCTCTATCTCAAAGCATCTAGGCGCACTGATATCTTCAAGGTTAATGCCGCCAAAGCCTGGAGCGATATTTTTAACTGTATTAACAATTTCGTCAACGTCTTGTGTATCAAGCATGATTGGGAAAGCGTCAACGCCGCCAAACTTTTTGAATAGTATGGACTTTCCTTCCATAACTGGCATACCAGCCTTAGAACCGATATTGCCAAGGCCAAGAACTGCTGAACCATCTGTAACTACAGCGATAAGGTTGCCTTTTGCAGTGTATTTGTATTGAAGCTCTTCGTCCTCGTGTATAAGCTTGCAAGGCTCGGCAACGCCTGGTGTGTAAGCAAGTGCAAGGTCATGTGCGTTGTTTACCTCAACCTTTGGAACTACTTCTAATTTACCTCTCTTTTCTTCGTGAAACTTCAGTGCTTCTTCTTTGTAAGCCATGTCATCCTCTCCTTTTAAATAATTATTGATGATATTTGCCGCTCTATCCAATGACTCAGAGTCATATGTAAGGTCTATCATCCTAGTAAAGCCTTGCTCGATAAAAGAGGCTTTTTCCTCTTCTGCGTCGAGCGCCAGACCGATAATCTCTTTGTCATACTCTTTCGCCTTGTTCAAGACAAGGGCCCTAAAACTTTCCTTCCTAAGCTTTAAGGACAGATAGTCGTCAACTAGTATTATTATATCACTTTTTTGAGCAATATTGTCAAAATTAAAATATTTTTCTAAAAAATCGCCTAAATCCACTACTTTTGCGTTCAAAAACTTAACCAAGCTAAGCATAGAGCCGCCGCCTGCACCAGCCGCTTCAACGCTTTTGACCTTAAAATTAAAATGCTTTTGCAAAAGGTACTGAAAATTCTCCATATTACGCTCGAAGATCTCAAGGATCAGATTGTCCTTGATGAGCCTGTTCTGATAAGTAGTGCCTCTATAGCCGATGAAGCGCGTCTTTGAGTACTTCAAAACGCTAAAGTCAACGCCGTCCACAAGCGCGTCAAGCTCAGTCGTATCAAAGCTCTTTATCTTGTAAATGTCCCTCGTCTCAGTCACTTCTTCGTCTAGGACGTTGTAAAACTTCACGCCCATGGCACGCAAAAAGCCTATGGCAGCGTCATTGACACCGCTTCCCCCTATGCTTATGGTGATCTTCCTCTCGCCACGCTCAATGAGTTTCTTAACGAGAGCGCCTGCCAAGTAGCTCGTCGAGCTTAAGTCGCCTTTAACCTTGTACTCAACAACGTTTGAAAAAGATACAAGCACATGCTCATCGAATCTTAGGTACTTAAGATCGTGTTCTTCGCCAGCTTCGTCCAGTACCGTAAGCGTCTCGACCGTGAATGAATCAAGGTCCTCCGTCGCCTCATAAATGTTGCCGTAGCCGTCTGGAAGCGCGTATATATCTACGTCGGCATCTATTTTCCCTTCTATCGCCTTTAAAAGCTCAATCGATGAAATTCCCGAAATGAAAGAGCCAGCGATGAGTGCGACCTTCTTAGACAATTCTGTTTAAGCTCCTTCCATTAACATAGGCATCAATATTGTCATAAATCACTTTGTAAAGCCTTTGTCTTGCTTCAAGAGACGCCCAAGCGATGTGTGGCGTGAAAGCCGCATTATCAAGGGCATATAGCTTGTTGTCCTTAGTCATAGGTTCAGGCGCAGAAACGTCTGAAGCGTAGAAAGCGACCTTGCCATTCTTTAAAGCGTCAGCTAAATCAGCCTCGTTGATAAGGCCGCCACGTGCTGTATTTATGATGATGGCTGTGTTTTTCATAAGCGCAAGGCTATCTTTATTGATAATTTCTTTTGAATCCGCGTTCATTGGCGCATGTAGACTCACTATGTCCGCTTCTTTGAAAAAGTCTTCGTAGTCACGGAAGAAATCCCCATCGGCATGGTGACCCGCTACTTTTAAAGCGATGACCTTCATGCCAAGAGCCCTATAAGCATCAGCTAGCTTTTGGCCGATGTCACCATAACCAACTATGCCCGCCGTTTTGCCAGCAAGCTCATGAATAGTGCCTAGGAAGAAATTAAAGTCGCGGCTGTCCACCCATTCTCCATTACGAACATTTTTTGCATAACTATAGACATCGTTAGCCCAATTAAGTAAGTGAGCAAGCGTTAGCTGTACAACCGAATAAGTCGAGTAGCTAGGAACGTTCGCAAGACCGATGCCAAGCTCCTTAAGCGCATTTAGGTCGATGTTGTCGAAGCCAGTCGCCGCCTCGGCGATGAACTTCACCTTAGCTCCCTCAAGCTCAGCTTTACCAAGCCTTACCTTGTTTGTGATCACGATGTCCGCATCCTTAATTCTTTCTTTTATATCAGATGGATTAGTTCTGTCGTATGTAATAAATTCGCCAAGCTCCTTGAACATGGAAGTGTCAATGTCGCCCGGATTTGAATTGTACATGTCTAAGAAAACTATCTTCATAAATATCACCTCTAATGTATAGCTACCCAAAGGGAAGTGATTTTAAACGGATTTGACTTTGATGATGGATATAGATAAGCAAAATTAAAAGGGATTGAATTCGACCCCTTATAAATTAATTTATTAAAAAGTACATTTCACTTTGAAAAGTATTTTGCGCCTTGCATCCATAATTTAATAATTATTTAATCATCACTTTTATATGCTCTTCACCATTTTTATATCGCTATATCCAGTTCCATCCTTTAAGATGAGAGCATTAGGAGTTTCTCCCACTTGAATAAATCCAAGTTTTTCATAAAGAAGCCTTCCTCTTTCATTACCTGAGTAATAATCAAGCTCAAGTTGTGAAAGCCCAAGTTTTTTTGCGTAGTCTTCAAGGCATTGAAGCACCTTTGTCCCTATTCCTTTGTTCCAGAATTCTTTTAACACAGCAAGAGCTACATTTCCTCTGTGGCGCATCTTCTTTCTTCTAAACCTTGTAATAGTGCCGTTTGCAATCAATCTTCCATCCAATTCAACAACAAGCATAAGGGTATCGTCAGATTTGTTAAAACCTTTTATTAATTTCGCTTCCTCTTCGGCTGAGAAACGTATTTCTTCTGGATAAGAATTCAAAAAATCAGATTCTCCACTAACAGCTTTTAAATATTCGACTGTTTCTTCAGCGTCCTTTACTTGAATTTCTCGAATTGTACAGATTCTGCCGTCTTTTAATTCAAAATTTTCTGGTGTAAACTTCATATTTATACCTCCAATAAATTTTAATTTGCCATTTTCATAATATGAAAAGTCTTAATTCAAAACTTCTTTCTTCACACCTTTATCCGTCCAAGAAAGTTTATATGCATTTTTACTTGGGTTTGATTTAATCACTTTCATTTCATAATTATCCCAAACAATTGCTACTTGATTTTCTATTGCAATAGCATCCGTTAGCTGCCCAGCATAAAACTCATCAAAGCCTACTCTATCAGGCTCGTCATAATGAGGGCAATGCAAATAAGGTATGAGCCTTAGACCTTTAACCCATATAGGTTTTGGATTTTCATTATTTTCTATAAACTCACTATCGCTATGGCCTGAAATAAACCAGCATATAGAGCCTGCACTTAAGCCGGAGAGTACTTTGCCACTTTTATAAGCTCTAATTAATGCCTTGTCTACACCGTATTCTTCCCAAACTTTCATCATGTA
>UQBO01000019.1 GCA_900539225.1 uncultured Eubacteriales bacterium | reverse complement strand
TTTTTTGTTTGTTTATCACCGCTAAAGCTAAACTGAACCCCCAGTCTAACTGGGGGTTTTCTAATACAAAAAAAAGGATGAGCACGGGGCCCATCCCATATAAAAATTTTCTTAAATTATTTTCTTAGTATGCTCTTGCCAGCGTAAATAGCTGTATCGTCTAGCATGTACTCAATTCTTAATAGTTGGTTGTACTTAGCAACTCTTTCTGATCTAGCAGGTGCACCTGTTTTGATTTGTCCTGTGTTTAGCGCAACTGATAGGTCTGCGATAGTTGTATCTTCTGTTTCACCTGATCTGTGTGAAATAACTGCTGTGTAATGATTTCTGTGAGCCATCTCGATAGCTTCGATAGTTTCAGTTAAAGTACCTATTTGGTTAAGCTTAATTAAAACTGAATTTGCTGTATGAGTCTCAATACCTTTTTTGATTCTCTTTGTATTTGTAACGTATAAGTCGTCACCAACTAATTGAATCTTGTCTCCTAATCTTTCAGTTAATTTCTTCCAGCCGTCCCAATCGTTTTCGTCTAAGCCATCTTCAATTGAGTAAAGTGGATACTTGTCAACTAATTTTTCGTAGTAGTTAATCATTTCTTCATCTGTAAGCTCTGCGTTATCACTCTTTAAGTAGTATTTCTTAGTATCAGCGTTATATAGTTCGCTCGCAGCAACGTCAAGTGCTAGGTAGATGTCCTTGCCTGCTTCATAGCCAGCTTTTTCTATAGCTTCGATAATAGTTTCTATAGCTTCTTCATTGCTTGATAAGTCTGGTGCATATCCACCTTCATCGCCAACGCCTGTAGCTAATTTTCTTTCTTTAAGAACATTCTTTAAGCTGTGATAAACTTCTGAGCCCATTCTAAGCGCATCTCTAAATGTTTCTGCGCCTATTGGCATAATCATAAACTCTTGTATGTCTACGTTGTTATCAGCGTGTTTACCGCCATTTAAAATATTCATCATAGGTACTGGTAAAACTTTTGCATTAGTTCCGCCGATGTATCTATAAAGTGGCATGTTTAGTTCATTTGCAGCACATTTAGCAACTGCTAGTGACACGCCAAGCATAGCGTTTGCACCAAGTTTGCCTTTATTTTCTGTTCCATCAAGGTTTATCATCAATTTATCGATTGATACTTGATCTGTTACTTCCATATCAAAAATTTCAGGTGCGATAACGTTGTTTACATTATCAACTGCCTTTAACACGCCTTTTTTAGCGTATCTCTTTGGGTCTCCATCTCTAAGTTCTACGGCTTCGTGTTCGCCAGTAGATGCTCCTGATGGGACTATAGCTGATCCGATTGCTCCTGACTCAGCTAAAACTGTTACTTCTACAGTTGGGTTAGATCTTGAATCTAAGACTTCCATAGCAAATACATCAATAATTCTACTCATTTTATTCCTCCGATACCAATAGGCTCTCGCCCGTCATTTCTTTTGGCTTTTCTATATTTAATATATCTAATAGTGATGGTGCTAAATCAGCTAGCACGCCATCTTTAAGCTTATGCTTTCCGTCGTTATAAAGTATTACAGGGACTGGGTTTGTTGTGTGTGATGTGATTGGTTTTCCTTCATCATCAAACATCGCCTCGCAGTTACCGTGGTCCGCAGTAATTATAGCTGTGAAGCCCTCTTCTTTTGCCTTCGCTAATAGTTTTGCAAGGCATGTATCAACTGTTTCAACCGCCTTGATTATGGCTGGAACAACGCCTGTGTGTCCGACCATATCTGTGTTTGCGTAGTTTAATATGATTAAATCATAATTGCCCATAACGCCGACTAATTTATCTGTTAGCTCATAAGCGCTCATCTCAGGCTGTAAATCATATGTCGCTACTTTTGGTGAATTGATTAAAATTCTGTCTTCGCCTGAGAATTTTTCTTCGCGACCGCCATTGAAAAAGTATGTTACATGAGCGTACTTTTCTGTTTCAGCTATACGAAGCTGCTTTAGTCCGTGCTTTGAAATTACTTCACCAAGTGTATTAACTATCGTTTCGTCGCCATAAGCAATGTGAACGTTTTTAAAGCTTGAGTCGTAATTAGTCATGCACACGTAATATATGTCATCTAAAAACTTTCTATCAAAGCCAGCAAAGTCTTTGTTAGTGAAAGCATCTGTGATTTGTCTTGCTCTATCCGGTCTAAAATTAATAAAGATAATGCTATCGCCAGACTTTATTTCATTGACTTCCCCAGCATTTTTGATGGCACATGGCAAGATAAATTCATCAGTGACATCTTTTTCATATGATTTTTTAATCGTCTCTATTGCATCGTCCGAAGCAAGTTCAGGCGCCTTAGATGTGACAGTTTTGTAATACTTTTCTGTTCTGTCATAGCGCTTATCCCTGTCCATAGCATAGTATCTACCACTTATGGATGCTAGCTTACCACACGAATTCTTTTTCATATAATCAATAATCTCACTCACATCGCTCTCTCCTGAGTGTATGTCTACGTCTCTGCCGTCTAGAATTGCGTGTAGATAAGTTCTATCGCCTATGCCCTCTTTTTTACAAAGATCTAAGAGTGCCTTGATATGATTTATGTGCGAGTGAACGCCGCCATAACTTAGTAGACCCATCAGATGAAGATTTGTATTATTTTTCTTTGCGTGCTCTATCGCCTTAAGAAATTCTTCTTTTTTAAAGAAATCTCCAGTCTTTATATCTCTATTGATAAGTGATAGGTCTTGATAAACAACTCTTCCCGAGCCTATGTTTAAGTGACCGACTTCGGAGTTACCCATCTGTCCGTCAGGTAAACCAACATATTCGCCGCTCGCCTGAAGTTTTGCGTGAGGACAGTCTTTAAATAACTTATCTATAGTTGGTGTCTTGGCTCTATATACAGCGTTTGCATCGTTGTCTTTACCAATTCCGAAACCATCTAGTATTATTAATATAGCCTTTGACATCTTATATCTCCTTAGCAATGGCCTCAAAAGACTCAGTCTTAAGTGAAGCGCCACCAATTAAGAAACCGTCGATGTTTTCTTCTTTGGCTAAATCTGCTGCATTTGTCTCTTTAACGCTACCGCCATAAAGTACTCTAAGCTTTGCTTCTAAATTCGGATTCATTTCCTTAACTTTTTCTCTAACGAAGCGGCACATCTCCTCAGCATCTTCCTTAGAAGCGCTCTTGCCAGTGCCTATAGCCCAGATTGGCTCATAAGCGATGGCAAAGCTATCTAGCTTAGCTGCGTCTAAGCCCACAAGGTCAGCCTTTAATTGTTTTTCAATCTTTTCAAAGTGTTTTCCATCTTCTCTTTCTGACAAAGTCTCTCCAAGGCATAGAATTACTTCTACATCGTCTTCTATCGCCTTAAGAACTTTTTTATTAATCATCTCATCACATTCACCGAAAATCTCTCTTCTCTCAGAGTGACCGATGATGACAAAATCCGCTCCACATGACTTAATCATCTTACTACTGATCTCGCCAGTAAAGGCACCTTTGTCTTCAAAGTAGATGTTTTGAGCACCTATTTTAATATCATTATACTTTTTAGTTTTATTTGCTAAATAAATATCTGTAAATGGAACTGCGATATAAACGTCATACGAGTCATTTGGCTTTAGGCTCAAGTCCTTGAAGAAGCCTTCAGTCTCTTTAACATCCATATTCATCTTCCAATTTGCAGCAAGTAAAAATTTTCTCAAATTTGTCTCCTTATTTATCATTAATAGCAGCTATGCCAGGAAGTACCTTTCCTTCCATAAGTTCAAGTGATGCGCCGCCGCCTGTTGAAACATGTGTGATCTTTTCTTCATAGCCAGCTTTTTGAACGGCGCTTGCACTATCTCCTCCACCGACAATGGTTGTCGCATCAGAATTTGCAAGTGCCTTGGCAATAGCATTAGTACCGTTCTTAAATTTATCCATTTCAAAAACGCCCATAGGTCCGTTCCAAACTATAGTCTTTGCTCCTAATAACTTCTTAGTAAATACGTCAATAGTTTCTGGCCCAATGTCTAGACCCATCATGTCTTCTGGTATATGATTTACTTCAAAGCATTCAGCTTCAGCGTCTTCTTTTATTTCTTTAGCGCATAGAGCGTCAACTGGTAGAACCAAGTCAACTTTCTTTGCATCAGCCTTTTTTAATAGTTCAAGTGCAAGCTCTAACTTGTCGTCTTCAACTAAGCTCTTGCCAACGTTTATGCCCTTTGCCTTTAAGAATGTATATGCCATAGCGCCGCCAATAAGTATTTTATCAGCCTTATTTAATAGATTTTCGATTACACCTATCTTGTCAGAAACCTTTGATCCGCCAAGTATAGCTATAAATGGATGCTTTGGCTCATCAAGCTCTTTCGCCATGATATTCATTTCTTTTTCAACTAAGAAGCCTAGTGCCGATGGTAAAAATTTACTTACACCAACGTTTGATGCGTGAGCTCTGTGCGAAGTGCCGAAAGCGTCATTAACGTAGATATCTGCAAGCTCTGCTAGCTCTTTAGAGAAGGCTTCGTCACATTTTTCTTCTTCTTTTCTAAATCTAGTATTTTCTAGTAAAAGAACTTCGCCTTTTTTAAGATTTTTTGCTGCTTCTTTAACTTCATCATTAACTACTTCAGGGCAAGAGATGAATTTTACATCTCTTCCAAGAAGTTTTTTTATTTCTTCCTTAACTGGCTCTAGTGTAAATTTTAAGTTGTATTCGCCCTTTGGTCTACCTAAGTGGCTCATCATAATCACTTTTGCACCATTATCAAGAAGGTGCTTGATAGTAGGAAGTGACTCGTATATACGTTTATTGTCAGTGATAACGCCGTCCTTCATTGGCACGTTGAAATCACATCTCAATAAAACTGTTTTATCATCAAAATTATAATCTTTTAATGTTTTTTTCATTATCTTTTCCTTTTATATTATAATAATTATTCTTGATTAGCAATGTATTTTGCTAGGTCAACTACTCTGTGGCTGTAACCATATTCGTTATCATACCAAGAAACTACTTTAACTAAGTTGCCTTCTATAACTAAAGTTAAGAATGGATCAAAGATTGATGAGTGTCTGTCACCAACGTAGTCAACAGAAACAAGTTCTTCGTCAGCATATTTTAATACGCCCTTTAATTCATTTTCGCTTGCTTTTTTAACAGCCTCGTTAATTTCTTCCTTAGTAACGTCTTTGTTTAATTCGAAAACAACGTCTGTTAGAGAAACTGTTGGAACTGGCACCCTAACTGCGTATCCAGTTAATTTATCCTTTAGTGATGGGATAACTAAAGCAACTGCCTTTGCTGCTCCTGTTGTTGTAGGAACCATAGACATAGCTGCCGCTCTTGCTCTTCTGATGTCTTTGTGCTTGTGGTCAAGTAAAACTTGGTCAGAAGTGTAAGCGTGGATTGTTGTCATAAGGCCTCTCTTGATACCAAAATTGTCTTCAATAACCTTTGTTAATGGTGCAAGACAGTTAGTTGTACAAGATGCGTTACTGATAACATTGTGTTTAGTCTTGTCATATTCTTTTTCATTTACACCCATAACGATAGTTTTATCAATTTCGCCCTTTGCAGGTGCAGTTAAAATAACTTTCTTAGCGCCACCCTTGTCAATGTGTTTGTAAAGAGTTTCGTTGTTTTTAAATGCTCCAGTTGAGTCGATAACGATGTCTACGCCATAGTCCTTCCATGGAATTTCTGCTGGATCTCTAAATTGAGTGTTTGTAACCTTCTTGCCATCGATCATGAAGCCATCTTCACAAGCTTCACAAGAAACTGATAATCTACCATATAGAGAATCATTTCTAAATAGATGTGCAAGCGTCTTTAAATCACCTGAAGCATTGATGTGAGCTAATTCTAGACCATTGTTCTCTTCAACTAGAATTCTTGCTACATCTCTACCAATTCTACCAAAACCATTAATACCAACTTTCATTTGTTGACCTCCTTAATTATTATTAAAATACTTTTTATCTTCTAAACCTTCAGGCAAATAATTTTGCTCAGGTTTTTTGTCCTTATAATTGTGCGGATACTTGTAGTCCGCGTGATTGCCAAAGATCTTCTTGTCATTGTTGTGAGCATCCCTTATGTGCAGAGGAATTTGAAATTCTTTGATCTTATCGACGTCCGCCATAGCTTTGTTAATGGCAACATATGTCGAGTTGTTCTTTTTAGCGAGCGCCATGTAGATGGCTGCGTTACTCAAGATGATGCGTGCTTCTGGCATGCCTATGGCTTTTACCGCATAAAAGGCTGACGTTGCAAGCGTTTGTGCATTTGGATCAGCTAGACCAATATCTTCTGAAGCAAATATCACTATACGTCTCGCTATGAATAAAGGATCTTCGCCATTGTTAAGCATGTGAGCTAAGTAAAAAACCGTCGCATCTGGATCTGAGCCTCTCATGCTCTTAATAAAGGCTGAGATTGTGTCGTAGTGCATAGTCGAGCTCTTGTCGTAGGAGTGAGCTCTTTCAAAGACTAGCCCCTTGACGTCCTCGTACTTAATATGACGAGTTAAATCAGCTTCTGGATCTTGACTTAAAACAGCTATCTCTAAAAAGTTTAGCATGTTTCTTGCGTCGCCATTAGAAATTCTAACTAGATACTCAAGTGCGTCGTCATCGATGCTCGCCTTTAGTGAAGCAAGTCCATTGACCTCGTCAGATAAAGCTTTCTTAGCAAGTGCAATAAGATTGTCCTCACTCATCTTTTCAAGCCTTATTATGAAGCATCTCGATATAAGTGCGCTATTGACCTCAAAATATGGATTTTCTGTCGTTGCACCTATGAGCGTGACGGTCGAATCTTCAACGTATGGAAGCAGAAAATCTTGCTGAGCCTTGTTAAACCTATGTATCTCGTCAACGAAGAGTATGGCCTTTTTATTCTCCTCTAAAAGCCTTTTGGCCTCTTCAACTGCCTTCTTTAAATCGCTTACGCCACTACCCACAGCACTAATCTTTATGAAATTCGACTTACTAGTATTAGCAATAACGTTTGCAAGTGAAGTCTTACCAGTGCCTGCCGGTCCATATAGTATAAGAGATGGAAGTCTGTCGGCCTTGATCGCCTTGTATAGAAAAGAGTTCTTATTAATCACCTTCTCTTGACCAATGTAGTCATCGAGGCTCTTCGGTCTAAAGCGTTCAGCTAAGTTTTGAGATAATTTTAAATTTTTTTCTCTTTCCATGTCAAATAAATTCATCTTCTCACCATTTTTATTATATCAAATAAGCTGCAAGATGTCCAACATTAATTTTTATTATTTTAATATTAATATTTTTAAGTAAATAATAAATATTTTTAAATTATTTTCAAAAATATATTGACATGTTTAATTAATAGATGTATAATCTTAATAAAGGAGGACGCTATGATTAATAAAGCATTAAATGAATGTCCTGTTTGTGGTTCAAAACTATACATAGAAAGGTTAGTTTGTGACAATTGCAACACGACTATAGAAGGAAGGTTCGAGAATAACTCATTCTACAAGCTTAATAGCGAGCAGATTGACTTTATCAAAACTTTCTTATTAAAAAGAGGCAATATTAAAGAGATTGAAAGAGCCTTGGGTATATCCTACCCTACTGTAATTAAAAAGCTTGATCAAATCAATGAGATCATCTCTGATCAAAAGAGTTCGACTAGTGAAAAAGAAATACTTGAGCTCTTAAATAGCGGCACAATAACAAGTAGTGAAGCAGAAAAAATGCTTTTAGAACTAAAGGAGGTTTAAAATGTCTGAAGAAAAAATTATGATCCTTAAAATGTTAAAGGACGGCAAGATTGATGAAGAAGAGGCGCTAAAACTTCTTAACGCTGTTGGTGAAAAGAAGGGCGAAAAAACTTATAAGCCAAATAAAAAGAGAAATGAAATCCATATTGAAGCCGATGATTATGACGTTTTTGACGCGTCAGACAAATTTGCAAGCAAAATTTCAAACTTCGTTAACAAGATAGTTAGTAAATCATTAGAAACTGCTGAGAAAGGCATGAGAGACGGCCATATGTACGCAAGCTATAGCTTTGATGATAGATTCAAAAACAAAAAGTTCGCAACACTTAAACTTGATGTTGACAAGAATAAAAAATATGATTTAATAATAAATAATACTAATGAAAAAGTAGTAATACTTCCATCGAGTTCAGATCAAATTGAAATCTATGGCAAAATCTATTACACAGATAAAAAAACTATTCCTGGCGATTATGAGTTCATCAACTGCTTTATCGATGATAAAGAAATACTTATCGAACCAAACTACGAAAGTTTTACAAAAAAGGACTTTTCAGTAAGCTTAAAAGTCTTAGTACCTGCCTTAAGCTTTGCCAAAGTTGATGTTAAGACAAGCAATGACAAGATAATTCTTGACTCAGTCAATTGCGATGAGTTATACTTAACAACAAGCAATGACAAAATCAAGATCGAAGACTCAATCATTGGCAAATCAGAACTCAAAACTACTAACGATTCAGTTAAGATAAAAGACGCAAAGTTCACTGACCTTCTTATTAATACTACAAACGCTGAAATAACTATGCATAACACACCATTTGTTAATCTAGAAGCTCACACAACAAACGCTTATGTCGATGTTAAAGACGTTTTCAACTGCGCCGAAAACATCATAATAACTAATAGCAATGGACCTGTCACAGTTGAATTAGAAAGCGTTAGCAGAAATGTCAAGTTTAATCTAAGAGGCCTAAGTAAATACACATGCCCAGCCATCTTCGACGACAGCAGATTTAAGCTTGATGAAGACGGTGATGAATTAAGTACAGCAGTACTTAATAACGATTCAGACCTTACTCTATTCGGTGATATAAAGACAAGCAATGGACCTATCATCATCGAATAAGTCTAATATTCCCATCATAAATCCTGATCACTTATGTGACCAGGATTTTTTCTTTACAAAGCTGTTAAATTTCTTGTAAATCGAAGCCTTTTAATGTATAATTATAGTGCTAACAGTTAAGAAACTATAATTATAGGAGAAAGTAATGAAAATAAATAAAATAAAAATAAAATTTAATATATTTGCCCTGCTAATAACGCTGAGTGTATTTTTACTCGTGTTAGGCACTAAAAATACAGCTTATGCCGAGGAAGCTGCTAAGGAAACTGAAGCAGTTAAAGAAACTAATGAAGCTAAGAAAACTGAAGAAACTAAAGAGACCAAAGAAGATGGCTTTGAGTTTAAAGGTGCCAAGCTTAAGTTTATCACAGGAAGTTTTGATGGCAAGGAAAGTTTAGATATTGATTTTCCTATCGAAATGAAAGATGCGAGTGCTGAGTACATTGATGAGGCTGCAAAAATTATTAGCATAGAGAAAAAAGAATTCAATATTAAAAATCCAAACATAGTCATTTTGCATAACGGCGAAAAATACTACGTGATCACAGCCATCAACGCTTATAAAGATGTTCAAGACAATATTATTGACAAGGTGAATATCGAGAGCGAACTTACTTATGACAAGACAAAGCTAAAGATAAAATTAAAGCTAAAGGATATCAAAGACGAGAAAAAAGACATTAAATACAGCATTTGCTACACGAGCATGGATAAAAAGCCATTCCAAACGCAAGAAGCGTTTAAACTTGTCGACATGAAGTACAGGCTGCCAAAGCACTGCATAATTCCTGACGGCTACTACTACCAAATGAATCCGCGCTCGGTGCCATATAAGGAAAGTTACTTCTTTATGCAAGGCGCTATATATATTGCAAACACTCATGTAGATACGATTGACAGTAAATTTTCACAAGTAATGACAGCAAAGCTTATAGACGATACAGCGAAGAAGCTTAATGACGAGGGCTACTACCCTATTCCATATAGAAGTGAGTGGCTAAAGGCTGACTACAACATTGAGAAAGGCTACTTCGATACAAGGTGGAATCTTGATTACGCCTACATCTGCTTAAGAATGTATGAAAAGTTTCAAGATGAAAAATATTTAGAGCTTGCGGATAAAGTCTTAAGATATTACAAAAAATACGCTAATCAAAACGCAATCAAAATCCCTTATAAAGAAGATGCCTGCCTAGTTATGGACTACGGTGCTGAGTACTACATCGGCATGACGCACTCTTCACTAAACCATCACCTAATGGGCTTAAAGGCTCTTATGTACGAAGACCTGCTTAAAGAAAAGCCTGTCAATACTGAATTTATAAAGAAGATGCTAAATGGTGTTGAAGCGACTTGCAATAGCTGGATTAAAAAGAACGGTGATCTTGAATACGCTATCTTTGTTAATGGTACTTACGGTCTTAAAGACTATCCAGATTTAACGCTAAATGATTTAAGAGACTGTCAAGCACTTCACGAAAAGCTTTATAAGAGCAAGAATGCTTCTTTAGAGACATTAATAGTTTCAAAGCAAGCGTGGTATGACAATGTTTATAAAAAATAAGTAAGTAAAAAGAAATAATGATACAAAGAGGCTGGTCAAATAAAGACTAGCCTCTTTAAGTATTAAGACATATTAAATATAGAATGAAAAATGCCTTTCCTGTAAAAACAAGAAAGGCATTTCTTATACTAATTGTTTTGTTCGTCTATTATCTTTTGGAGCTCTTTCATAAATGATTGAGTATCTTTAAACTCTCTGTATACTGAAGCAAATCTTACATAAGCTACTTGGTCTATCTCCTTAAGGCCTTGCATTATAAGTTCGCCTACTTCTGTAGATGTAACTTCTTTCTTCATCGTACTCATAAGCTTTTCTTCAACACTATCTGCCAACCCTTCAATTTGACTTAGGCTAACAGGTCTTTTCTCGCAAGATTTGATTACGCCCTTTAATATCTTACTTCTGTCAAATGTCTCTCTGTCTCCGTTTTTCTTGACAACTATTAAAGGTGTTTCTTCAATTTTTTCATATGTTGTAAATCTTTTTTTACAGCGAAGACACTCTCTACGTCTCCTAATCGCAGTACCCTCATTAGTAGGTCTTGAATCTAGTACTTTTGAATCTTCGTAAGAACAAAAAGGACACTTCATAATTAATTATTCTTTAAAAAATCAGGTACTAATAAAGAATCGTCGAAGCTTGAAGTAGGTTCACTTCTCTTTTCTTCGTACTTTTCTTCTTCTACATCAGAATCCTTATTTGAATCTTTTTTAGCAGGTTTAGATCCATCTTCAAATTCTGTAGCGATAACAGTTATCTTAATAGAATCGCCAAGGCTTTCATCGATACCAGCACCGAAGATGATGTTTGCATCATCAGCAACTGATTGTCTGATTAAGTCTGCGGCTTCATTTACTTCGAACATACCAAGGTCTGTACCACCAGTGATGTTTAATAGAACGGACTTAGATCCTTCTATGGATGTTTCAAGTAGCGGTGACTTGATAGCAAGTTTAGCTGCGTCAGTAGCTCTGTTGTCTCCTTGAGCAAAGCCTATACCCATGTGAGCAATACCCTTTTGTTCCATGATAGTCTTAACGTCAGCAAAGTCTAGGTTGATTAGGTTTGGTACACTGATTAGATCAGATATACCTTGTATACCTTGTTTAAGCACTTCGTCAGCCATAATGAAAGCATCTTTTAATGATGTTTTCTTGTCAGCTATTTGAAGAAGTCTGTCGTTCGGAATAGTTACTAGAGTATCAACTACTTCAAGTAATTGGCTAATTCCTTGAGATGCATTCTTTGCTCTCTTCATACCTTCAAAGCCAAATGGTCTAGTTACAACGCCTACAGTTAGTATGCCTTGTTCCTTTGCTAATTGTGCAATGATAGGCGCAGCACCAGTACCTGTTCCACCGCCCATACCGGCTGTGATAAATACCATGTCTGTGCCTTTAAGCATTTCAGTGATGCCTTCTTTATCTTCAAGAGCTGCTTGTGAACCAACTTCTGGGTTAGCTCCAGCGCCTAAACCTTTTGTAACCTTATCCCCTATTTGAATTTTGTTTTGTGCCTTTGATGATGCAAGAGCTTGTCTATCTGTGTTAACTGCAATAAATTCAACACCCTTTACGCCTGCATCAACCATTCTGTTAACGGCGTTGTTACCTGCTCCGCCAACACCTATAACTTTAATTTTGGCAAATTGGTCAATTTCTACATCAAAATCAATCATTTACGAATCCTCCTTTTATACTAAGTATTTAATTATTTACTCTATTACTTATATTCTACCACAAAATCTACATTTTGTTTAGTATTTTTCTTCTAATTGTCGCAAAATTGTTAAAAATTCTTCCTCCAAAGACGAAAATCGCCGCATAATATAAAGGTATGCTAAGAATATCGCCTAGCCAAGTAAGCAGCGCCGCGATTAAGGAGTTACCAATAAGACCCGATAAAAAAAGCTTATTGTTAAAATTGTTGTCCATGTGTGCGTTAATACCGCCAAAAACTGAGTCAATCGCAGCTAGTAGCGCCATGGATATATACAAGGAATAATATGGATTGTAACTATATGGAAGTACATAGCCGATTATTATTCCGATTATTATACCAATGAGTGCAATAATCATTTTTTATCCTCTCCCGTCAATTTTTCTGAATATATAATCTTGTCTTCGTCTATCTTTTTCTTAACAAGAACATTTTCACTTTGCTCTATATCAAGCTTAATTGGGTTTATGGTCTCTAAGATACTAGAAAAAGTACCTGGCGACTTAATCGCTGAGTAAAGCTTGTCACTGTTGCCTATCGCCTTTATCACAAATGGCGCGCCCTTAGTTCTTCCGTTGAGCCTAACAACTGGTCCATTGCACTTAACGCCAGTCCTTGAATAAACTCTTAAATCATTTATGCTGATGGCTTCGGCGCCTGAATCCCTTAAGTCGTTAATTATCCTTAGTAAGTCGCTATCGTGAACCACATCAGTCCTCTTGACGGGCCTATCGACAGCTTCCTCTCTTATAGTAAGTACTATGCCTGGGCCTTCAAGATCAACGTCTCCTGATATCATCTGATAAAATAATTTTTCTTCATTTAAAAATGCTAAAAAATCACTATCGTTCTTGACTAGATTATCCAAAGTCTCAAGCTTTTTCTCTTGCTTGTCAAGCTCTTCATTAATGCTTTTGATTTCTACTTTTAAATTCTTTACCTTGATGCTTGTCTCCTTCATCTTGTTTATGCTTAAAGGCTCATAAAATTCTCTGTCTGTCTTTAAGTATAGCCCAAGGAAAATTCCAACAACTATATATATTATGACAAGCACAACGCGTTTAATCTTATGCTTCATTCTTGCACGTCATTAGCAGGCTTTGCGTATAGAAAGTCGATGCTCTTTTTGTATCTCGGTATAAGTATATCGTCTCTTACAGTTAAAATGACTTGGTAGTTATAGTTTTGCAGCTCATCTTTAATTCCGCCTTTAAACTCAATAGCCGATTGCATCGTATCAGCGTCGCCTATAGCCTTTATAACGATGGGTGCAGACGTACTTACTCCGCCAACTTCTATGTGTTTACCTGCACTTACTATCTCAGTAAATGATGTGTATCTCTCTTCGTTTATGGATATAGCCTCAGCTCCAGCGCTATTTAAAACGCTAATGGCGCTAAGAATCAAATCTATATCGTTTTGTATACCAAAGCTCACCTCACCATCGGCAAGTTTTGGTTCATCTATAGTTAGTATGATGCCCTTGCCCTTTAGATCTGTGTAGCCAGCTATCATCTTATATTTTTCAGTTTCTTCGTATAATTTTTTTGCTATCTCATTATTGCTCGAGCCAGGTTTTTCATACTCTCTAAGCTTTTCTTCTGTCTCGTCAAGCCTTTGCAATAAGCCGTCTCTTTCTTCTTCTAATGATTTTACTCTTTGAGCAAGCTCTTGCGCCCTCTTTACATTTAGAGGGTTGCCAACAGTTTTCTTCACCGTCTTAAGCTGCATCGTTATTGAAAGACCAATAATTACACTAGCTATGAATAGCAATATTTTTTTCTTATCAATTTTCATCTATTCACCCGTATTTAAAATTACAACAGGCGCTTTGCCCTTGTTAAACATAATCATCTTAGGTACTTGTCCTTTTTCCTTAAACTTAATCATAAGCTCATTTAAGACCTTCATCTTGTATCTAACATCCTTAAGCTCACCAAGCTGAACGACAAGGCCGTTCCTATAGTTTAGAGAAACTTCTAAGTCCTGATTCTTCTCTATAGTCTTGATTTCTTTCACTAAATTATTCGCGCTTATCTCAACTATCACCTCTTCAAGTGAAGCGCCGACCTCAGTATTGTAAAAATTTTCGCCTTGTTCAAGATGAGTCTTGTCAAAATTCTTTATTATCGGGTAGCCTTCCTTATATGAACTGCTGTTCTCAAGGACAGTGCCTTTCTCATCTATGTAAATGTATTTTGAGTCGCTAAAAAATTCTGCCGCGATTAATCTTTCCTTAATTTCAATCGTTACAATATCCTTTGATGATCTACTTAGATGTGCGTCCTCAACATATGGATTCATCTTAATCTTAGCCTTTGCTTCGGTAAGGCTTTGCTTAAGAATGTTCTCACCAATTTCAAGTTCGCTCGCCTTAATTATATCATCAGTAGATAAGTTTTTGTTTCCGCTAACATTTATATGCTTTAGACCAAAGAGCTTTGTATTGAATATAAATAGTATGAACGCAAAAACAATTACAGTGATTACGAAGAATCTCAAAAGACTTCTCCTTCTTAGCCTTTCTCTTTGTATTCTTTTTCTCCTCATATCCTGTTTACTCATTGGTTCCATAATTTCACCTTTAAATAGTTTTTATAATTATATCATATATTTCATCAATTGCGTTTTTGACAAATATATTCTTAAGCCCCTTTTGCATAGACTTGTAAATATCTTCATTGTGAAGTATATCGTTGACCTCATCATATAGTAGCTCTTCGTTAAGGTCCTTTTCAAGTATCATCATAGCAGCGCCCATGTCCTCAAAATAGCGTGCATTGTACTCTTGATGGTTCTCAACTACATAAGCCTTTGGTATGATTATAACTGGCTTGGCTACACATGAAACCTCATTAAGAGTAAGTGCACCAGCACTTGTGATAACCATGTCAGCGTCAATCAAAGCCTTCGGCATGTCATATAGGTACTCGCCTACACGAACATTGTTTTTAGTATAATCAATACCGTCTTTGTCGAGCTCTTCCTTAAACCAATTATATGAATAAGTTCCGCTCACGTGGAAGATGTTGAAGTCCATATCTTTATAATGTTTCTTAATCATGGCAAGAACATTTTCATTGATGGACTTTTGTCCACCGCTTCCGCCAAATGATAAGACAACTTTTTTGCCATTGTCAAAGTCGTAGTAAGGCTCATGGCTAGCCTTGTCATGAATACCGTCAAACTCTTCTCTAATCGGTATGCCAACTATATCTGTAATATTTTCCCTCTTAAGAAGCTTCTTTGTATTTTCATTAGTAACTAATATCCTAGTTGCTCTTTTCTTTAAAAGCCTTGTAGTTATGCCCGCGTGTACATTTAGCTCGAAGATTATGGACTTGATTCTATTCTTTTGAGCTGCATAAACAAGTGGGCCCGAAACGTAGCCACCTGTTCCTATTACTAGATCAGGCTTAAAGTCTTTGATTATCTTTTTGCACTCGTCAAGCGATTTAAAAAGTAGTCTCAAAAACTTAAAAGCATCCTTCGGGTTCTTCTTTGGTATTTTAACTATGTCTATGCCTTTAAACTCTATATCTTCTTTGGCAACAAGCCTTTCCTCAAGACTGCCATTCCTGCCGACATATATGACTTCGTGATTATTTTCAATCAATTTCTTTGCTATGGTCATGGCTGGGTATATATGCCCACCAGTGCCACCACCAGTTACGATAAATCGCATTATTTCACCTCTGAATTTGCACTCTTAGATATATTTAACAGTACCGCTGTTAGTATCATATAAATGATTAAGGATGTACCGCCATAACTAATGAATGGCAATGTGATTCCTTTCGAAGGAACCAAGTTTACTGATACTGCTGCATTGATCCAAAATTGTATAGCTATCAAGGAGCTGATGCCACTTGCTAGCATAAGACCATATCTATCCTTTGCCCTAGCCGCTGTTAAGTATCCTTTTATAATTATAACAGAAAATAGGGCAACAATGCAAATCATTCCTAAAAATCCTAATTCTTCGCCGCAAACAGCTAAGATATAGTCATTATAAACTTCTGGTATATAGAAGAATTTTTGAGTGCTGTGGCCAATGCCGACGCCCGATAGACCTCCATTGGCATAAGCAAATAAGCTTTGCGCTGGCTGCCAACCTGTGTCTCTGATGTTTTTAATTGGGTCTTTATAGGCAAAGAACCTGTTTCTTCTATATTCATTTCTATATATGGCTAGGTATATACCAAGTACTGCAGCTCCAATGGCTGGCGGTATCACAGTTAGTGGCGCACCTCCGATGAAGTACATGATTGATAGTGCTCCAGCAACTGTAACGGCTGTACCTAAGTCCTTTTGTATGTATATTAAAAATGTGAAGAAAAGTATAATCGCTGCAGGAACTAAAACAATGTTTTGAAAATTTCTCCTGCGCAAATTAATTTTGCTCATGTATGATGCCATGCAGAAGACTGCCGCAACCTTAATTATATCAGACGGCATAAATGAAAAGCCGCCTAAGTTAATCCATCTTCTTGAGCCTTTGCCAAAGTCTGTTCCTAATGGAGTAAACTTTAGTAATAAGACTAAGACAATGCTCGATATTATCATAAGGCCTACGAAAAATTTCGAATCATACTTTTTATAGTCAATTCTGTAAGCAAATAAAGACAGTATCGCCCCTGCTAATACAAAGACTAAGTGCCTTGTAAGGAAGTATACGCCGCCATATTTACCGCCTTCAAGCCTGTAGCTATAAGGGTAAGAGCTCGTATACACAAGTATGATACCTAAAATTATTAGGCATACTACAGATATTAAGATGTGATAATCAGGTGCATTACTTTTACTCTTGTTCATTTACTTCAACTCATTTACTAATTTTTTAAATTCAAGTCCGCGTTCTTTGTAATTTTTGTATATTCCCCAGCTCGCGCACAATGGTGATAGTAAGACTACATCGCCTTTTTGCGCATCCGCTTTAGCTGCTTTTAAGGCTTCACTCATATTGTTGACGATAGTTATATTTTCATAGCCAATGTTGGTGAAGGCTTCTTTAATTTTATCCTTTGTTTGGCCAAATAGTATTAGGCTCCTAATTTTGTTCTTTGTCTTAGATGCAAAATCCTCGAACGGTATGTTCTTGTCATAGCCGCCTGCTATAAGCACTATGCTTCTATCAAAAGCTTCAACCGCTTTAAGCGACGCGTCTGGATTAGTTCCCTTGGAGTCATTGTAGTAGTCAACCCCATCAAGCTCTCTGACGAACTCGATCCTATGTTCAACGCCCTTAAAAGCCTTTATCTCTTTGACTATATCTTCTCTTTTTACTCCAAAAACTTCTAATGCAAGTGTCGCCGCCATCAGATTTTCATAATTGTGGCGACCCTTTATAAATATATCATCTTTGTTGATGACAATATTTTTATCTTTATCCACAATATTTGGTGCGATATAGTTCATATCCACTAAATCTTTTTCTTTTGAAGTGAAATATAGTATATTTGTATCTTGATCTACTTTATTTAAGGCAATATCGTCATAATTAAGTATCAAATATGAAGATTTGTCCATATTTTGATAGATTTTCTTCTTTGCCTCTTCATATGCCTTAAACGAGCCGTGCCAATCCAAGTGGTCTGGTGTTATGTTAAGTATGATGGCGATGTTTGGCTTAAAATCTTTTGTATACTCTAGTTGGAAGCTTGATGCTTCAATCACGTGTGTATCATAGTTCGCCGCTTCAAGTAGTGGCGAAACACCGATGTTACCTATGACATTGACATTGTAGCCAAGGTCTTTAAGCACTTCACCGATAAAAGTAGTTGTAGTTGTCTTGCCATTGGTTCCTGTGATAACTATAAATTTATGATCCTTAAAATCTCTATATAAAATTTCTATGTCAGAGACTATCTCGACATTTTTGTCTACAAGGTAGCGAATTATATCTGATGAAGGCTTTATTCCAGGGCTCTTTAATACAAAAGTAAAGTCGATTGCATCAAGCTCAGTCCTTGTTAAAAACTTTACATCATCAAGGTTTTCATTTGCTCTGTCCTTTAAGATTTGATCCATATTGTCATCGTAGACATAAACATTAGCCCCTTTACTTATAAAGTATAAAGAAGCTCCGTAACCAGATATTCCATATCCTAGAATTAGAATATTTTTGTCCTTGTAGTCCATAATATCACCTCAAAAATATTACTAGCGATGCAGCGCACAAGATGAGTGTCCATGCGCAGAACATCACGACAACTTTAGTCTCTTTCATGCCTTTCATCTCAAAGTGATGGTGAAGTGGGCTCATAAGAAAAACTCTTTTGCCTGTCTTTTTAAATACTGCTACTTGTATAATTACTGAAAGCGTTTCCATAATTAATACAAGGGCATATATAATCATATAGAAGTGCAGTCCCAATAGTATTGTGATTATAGCTAGGACGCCTCCTAAAAATAATGATCCTGTGTCTCCCATAAATATTTGTGCTGGGTACTTATTAAAGATCAAAAAGCCAAGTAGCGATGCAAACATAATTATCGAGTAAGCATAAGTAGTCATGTTTGAGATCTTTAATGAGTATATAGCAAGTGTGAGCAATATGATAGACATAACGCCTGTTGCAAGGCTATCAAGTCCATCGGTTAAGTTAACTGCATTAGTGCTTGCTACTAGTATAAAGAAGTTAAGTAAAATTACCCACTTACCTAAATCCACTTCCTTATAGAATGGTATATATACCATGGTACCCGCAAGTTTATAAGCATAGTAGGCTATAAGAGCTGAGAAAAGCATTTGCAAAACTAGTTTTTGATAAGCTCTTAAACCTAAATTTCTATGTTTAAAGAATTTAATATAGTCGTCTAAAAAGCCTACTAAGCCAAAGGCAGTGCTGCCTACAACTAATAAGATGATTTCGTTTGTAAAGACAAAACCCGCTAGGCTCGATACAAGTACTGCAATTAATGAACTTATTATGAATAGTACGCCACCCATAGTTGGTGTGCCAGCTTTTTTTAAGTGAGACTTAGGTCCTTCTTGCCTAATATTTTGTCCAAGCTTGTACTTTCTAAGCTTAGGTATAATTATCTTTGCAAGTAAACATACTAAAGCAAAGCTTAGTAATATAATGATTACGCTGTATGCATGAATGTTTCTAAACATCTTAGTCCCCCAATTTTAATTCTACTATAGAATTTTTCTTCACTTCTTTGTCCGGCTCAGGTCTTTGCTCTTTAACAAGGCCATTGCCCTCAATTTTTAGCTTAAGTCCAACTTTTTCAGCTAGGCCAAAGGCTTCGTCTCTAGTCATGCCCTTAAAGTCAGGCGTTAATATGATGTCGTCCTTCTTCGCTTCAACGTCAAGCGTTATAACCGTGCCTTTATCAACAAAGACGCCCGGATTAATGCTTTGCGAAATGACTAAAGACTCATCTGTATACTCTGTATATTTAGTGTCAAAGCTTAAAGATAGCTCTGCAAGCTCAAGTCCTGCCTCGCCCATAGTTTTGTTCTTTAAGTCTGGCACTTGTACCTTTTCATTTTGTACTTCAGTAACCGCACTTGCTGGCGGTATCTTGTAGTAGTCGATTATGAATTTTGCTACGTCTTGAAAAATAGGTGCCGCTACCAAAGATCCATATGCTACACCGCTTCTTGGCTCATCGACAATTGCTAAAACAACAAATTCTGGTTTATCAATTGGAAATGCACCGACGAAGGAAGATATATAAGCGTTTTTCTTGTACTTGCCGTCAACAATTTTTTGTGCTGTACCAGTCTTACCGCCTATTCTGTAGCCATCTATCCTTGATCTTTTGATGTGACCGTCTCTAACAACGCTTTCAAGAAGCTTCTTCATGTGCTCACTTGTTTCTTCTGAAATAACTCTTCTTCTGACAACGCTCTTTGGCGTGTCAACAACGTTGCCAAAGTCATCAACAGTTTTTAAAACTAATTTTGGTTTATAAAGCGTTCCGCCATTAACGACTGCGCATATGGCATTCGCCATCTGTATAGGTGTAACTGCAAGTCCATGACCATAAGACATAGTCGCAAGTTCAACTGGACCTATAGCGTTAATATTTGTCGGAAGTATGCCTAAACTTTCGCCTGGCAAATCTACTCCGCTCTTTTCGCCAAAGCCAAAGGCTTTAGCATATCTAAGTATATCGTTTTTACCTAAGATATTGCCTATTTGAACAAAGGCAACGTTACATGAGTTGTTAAGCGCCTTAGAGATGTCTTGAGTGCCGTGAGCAGTGTGATCTGCGCATGATAAGGTTCTTCCATAAACATCAATTGAGCCTGAGCATGAAAAGCTCATATTGTCATTAAGCTTGCCCTCTTCAAGTCCTGCTGCTAAGTTAATTACCTTGTATACAGAACCGGGTTCGTATGAGTCACTGATGGCGTTATTACGCCACTTGTCAAAGAGGATTTGGTTTCTGTCTTCATCGCTTGCTTCGTCCCAAACGTCCTCTTCAACATCATCCGGCTTCTTTCTTGGCTCATTTAGATTGTATCTACCAGTATTTGCTAGAGCAAGTATCGATGAGTCACGTGGATCCATAACTATGATGGATACTGACTCAGCATTTTGTTTTTCTCTTGCTTCATCCGCTATCTTTTCGACTTCTCTTTGAAGTTTTTCATCTATAGTCAAAACTACGTTGACACTTTTTTTGCCTTCAATAATTCTTTCTTCTTGATTTGGAAGTGCATTAACCATGTTTGCTTCAAGCTGTTGAACCTTTTTTGATGCTCTTCCCTCTAGTGCTTCATTTAGCTTAACTTCAAGACCATTTATACCGACGTTATCAATATTGTTAAAGCCTATGAGCTGAGATGCAAGGTCATTGAATGGATAGTATCTCTTTGCCTTCTCTTCTACTTCAAGTACTGTTCTGAACTTAACTTTGCCCATGCTCTCCTTGAATTTCTTGTAGTCATCAAGCTCCATCTCTTCAACTACTCTGATTCTGCTCTCATATGTAACCTTGTCATAGACGTCTCTTGAGTCTTCTCCAGTCATTTCGGCTATCTTTGAAGCGACCTCTTCAGCTATCTCTTTGTATTTTTTTTCTCTTTTATATCTAGCTTCTTCCTTTTCATTTTCCTCTTCTTTGAATGGAACGCTCCAGAAAGTCACTATGTTTTTGTTAACTGCTAAGGGCTTATTGTTCCTGTCGTAGATAAAACCTCTTTGATTGCCAAGGCTAACCGCCTTAGTCCATTGGCCTACAGCGTACTCCTTATAGCCTTTTGCATCCAATATTTGAACTTTAAATAGCTGTACTAAAAATAATGCAATTATAAATCCAAAAAAAGCCAGAACAACCAAAATCCTATTGTACTTGTTAGGAATTTTAGATTTGCCTGTCTTTTTCTTTCTATGTCTATCGCTTGTCGGCGTTTTCATTTTCTTTCACTTTCTTCTATACTTTGATCGATGTCTGAATCAAGACTAACAATAACTTTATCGTCAATCTCTCTTTCTTCTTTACTGTTTGTGTTTATATTTAGTATTTGCGCTTCATTAGGGTAGATCATTCCAAGCTTAGTCCTAGCTTCGTACTCAATCGCACCAGCATTCTTAAGGCTTTCAAGCTTTGCAGTTTCGTCTATAAGAGTAGTCTTAAGCCTATTGATCTCAGCGTTACTATGGTTAATGGAGTTTTGCACTCTAGTGATTCTGTCAGCGCAAAAAACAAGCATAGTAAATACAAGACCGATAGCTACGGCGCACAAAACAGTTCTCACGAAGAAAACATTAACGACTCTCTCCTTTGCTTTGGCTTTATGCTTAATGTTCTTTTTTACAAGTGGTTTGCTTACTGTCCTTTCTTGCGAATAAACTGGACTATCATATAATTTTCTCGCTGCAGATGACATAGTGTACCTCCCCTATACTCTTTGAGCTATCCTAAGCTTAGCGCTTTCGCTTCTCGGATTAGCTTTTAATTCTTCTTCGCTTGCTACAAGTGGCTTATTGTTCACAAGCTTTAACTTTCTCTTGTGATTGCATGTGCAGATAATGCTCTCTGGTGGGCAAATGCAATCAAGCGTGTTAAATTTAAATATATCTTTTACGATTTTGTCTTCCATCGAATGAAATGTTATTACCGCTATCCTTCCATCTGGGTTTAAAATGTCGATAGCGTCTTGCAAGGCAGCGTTTAATGCGCCAAGCTCATCATTTACTTCTATCCTTAAGGCTTGAAAAGTCTTTTTAGATGGATGTTTGTTCTCCCTCGCCTTTTTTGGTATTGCCCTCTTAATTACGTCAGTCAGTTCAAATGTAGTCTCTATCGGTTTTTCTGCCCTATATTCACAGATAAATTCAGCTATCCTTCTAGCCCATCTCTCTTGCGAATATTTGTAAATTACTTCTTCTAATTCTTCCTTAGTATATGTATTAACGATGTCGTAAGCAGATTTGCCACTCTCTTGGTCCATACGCATATCAAGCTTCGCGTCCATCCTATATGAAAAGCCTCTGTCCTTGTTATCAAGCTGATAAGACGATACGCCTATATCAAGAAGTATGCCATCTAGGTGATCAACGCCTAAATTTTGGCAAATGGCTTTTACATTCCTATAGTTATCGTGAACCAATTTAAAATTGCCGCCAACGCTTGATAGTACTTCATTTGCTTTATTAAGAGCTTCCCTGTCCCTATCGACACCTATTAGTAGACCATCTTCATTAAGTCTCTTAAGTATTTCACTTGAATGACCCGCTCCGCCAATGGTGCCGTCTAGGTATATGCCATTCGGCTTTATGTCGAGTCCGTCTATCACTTCAGAAAGCATGATAGGTATGTGCTTAAACTCCATAACTAATCTCTCTTTATGTTGTTTGCAAGCTCTTCAAGAGGTGCAACAGTTGCTTTGTAGTTCTTATAAACTTCTGTATCCCAAATTTCAATTCTCTTTCTAACGCCAATTATGTAAACGTCGCCCTTTATGTCCATCATGTCTCTAAGCATCTCAGGTAGCATAACACGGCCGTTTTTGTCCATGTTAGCTTCGTTCATGTAAAGGAACATCTCACGTTCAAATTTTCTGTTTTCTAGAACAGTATCAGGCAGATCATCGAATTGCTCAAGCTTTTTCTCATAAGTTTCACGATTATAAATGTAGATACATCTGTCGTATCCCCTAGTGATTATGAAGTCTTTACCAAGTTCATCACGCATTTTAGAGGGTATGATAACCCTCCCGTTTAAATCAATACTATGTTTAAATAAACCCATGAACATTGATAACACCTTCTTAATGCTTTCAAAACATTAATAACCATTTCGAACCATTTCTAGCTTCTTTACAACCATTTTAAACCATTTTCATACATTTTACTAGTAATATTACAATCATGTTACACAAATGTCTAAAAAATACTACTTTAGTAGTATTTTTTGAGCTATTAAAAATATTGCAAAAGAAAAATGACTAGCTTTTACACTAGTCATTAATATCTATGGGTTTATTAACTTTTATATAGACCAAATTTAATTGCGTTGCTAAATTACTTCCTAAGCCAATAAGAAATTAAGTATAGCACTCTCATTTAATAATTCAACTTTAAACTCATTTTTAAAGACCCTAATTACATCCTCACCATTAAATTTAGAAAGTTTTGCTTTGCCAATCTCTTCGCCAGCATCATTAAGTATTAAAACTTCTTTTGTATCACTGTACTCATCTTCAGATCTTTCCGTTTTTATTGTACTTGATGCTATATTAAACTTAATTATCTTATCATCAATCTTAATAGCATCGGTATTAGACATGACTTTGTCAGCTTTAACGAATAAAGTAACTGGATTGAAGTATTGATCGTACACAAAAACTCTATATGCAAATGCTAGTAAAACTATAATTAACAATATCAAAAAAATCTTTTCGTTAGCTCTTTTTTCGTAACTTTCACAAGCCGCATTGTTCTTTTCACTCATTTAATTCTCAAACCTCTCATAATTTTTCAACTTTAAGCACTCAAAAATATAATTTTTAAAATAATAATTGTATTAATTTAATTGGTGAACTTATAATACACTTCAAGTAATATTCTGTAATTTCTGCTACATCGCCACGAGCAACCCCAACTAACGCCAAATAATATGGTATATTAATTAGTATAGGTAAACATATATTCATCCAGACTATCCAATTCTTTTTTGCAAATATTAATCCAATAGCTGATATGATAAGACTAAAGAATAATGTAGTTAGATATATTTCAGTAGCTTTATAGATATTGCCAGAGATTTTATAAAATAACCAAACTATAAATATAACAGAATATATAATTAATGATAAATAATTGTATTTTTTAGAATTAATTCTTGATATTCTAAATTTATTGAAGATTGTCATATAAAACCAAACCTTCTATTATAATATCATAAGGGCTTGTACCACTAGTAATTAAATCTAATATCGCTGATATATAGCGGTCAAAATCATATACATCATATAATCTAAAATAGGTTTTACCATAGTACATTCTATGAAATCTAATATTGTGAAGGCCATGTATAGCAAACCTTAAATCTCCTACATTAAACTCTGAAAAATAATTATTCTTTATATAATCCCCCGCCATATTACTTTCATCATCGTTCTCATAACCAAAGCGTGCAACTTGCTCAACAAAGTCATTTTCATAAAGACCTTTTTTTATGCCTATAACTACCGGATCAGATCTTTCAGCTTCAGTTTGGTATCTTAGATTTGACGGATTATCCAATAAGCTATGATTAAAAAACGCTAAAGACACAGTATAGTGCTTAGCTCTAAACCAACTTCTTATTGCTTCTGTTCCAGAAATTTCCATCAGTCTATCAAAAGTAATTTTATCAATTGAATTATCCGATACGTTTTCACCAAACTTTACGTTTTTTAAAGTTTTTTCATCGATGTTTATGCTATAAGCTTGTTTAATCTTAGCAAGATCATTAGTAATCATTTTCAATTCATCATAACAATTTTTTAATTGCAATTTATTTGATGTATATCTTTGATTTGTAATATTTCTTTTTATCATTTGTTTGAAATCAGCATTTATTATATTACCTTTTTTCTCATAACTTAGCAATGATATATCCGAATATTTATTAAAAAATTCAACAAATTTTTCAATTTTTTCATCTGGTATAGTTTTTAATTCCTTGCTTATATTTAAGTTAACTTCTAGCTCATCTCTTCTTGCTAATTCCTCAGATAACACTTCATAATCACAGTCTATTTCACCCAACGCTTTGTCATATTCTTCATAATTAACCGCTTTACCCTCAGAATAAAATGGGCAAATTATGAAACAAAATATCAATATTAAAGATAACATTCTAGTCTTTTTCATGTAAATACCTCCTTAAAAATCTTGTTGTTTTTCTGTTACTTTGTAAATATATTTTAAATATGTCTCCGTTTTTATATCTCATTGGATAATAATTAATCATTATATCTCACCTCCTCTCACTATATTTGATGATATCATCTAACATAACTTCTTATTGCTATACTATAAGTCAATGTATTTGAGGATAAATTATCAACTGTAACTTTATATCGACCATCATTATGAGCATTAAATTTCAGTATAGTGTCTCTTTTTTTAATGCTGCTATAAATTATTTTTCCATCTTCTGTTATCTCGACTAAGTACTCTATTCCACCCGTACATTTCATATCACTTAGTTTTATAGTAAATCCATCATGGTCCATTGATGTAAAAGAATTCATATTAAATTCATAAGACTTATGACCTAAAGAGTCAAGTCTTTCTAATTCATTTAAATTTACAGATTTAAATTTTATTAGATTTAATTCGCTCAGTTCCAAATTTTCATATTCTTCTTCAGTAAGCTCTTGCACTCTATCACTTTGTATTCCTTCATAAGTATCTATATTATCTATAACCTGAACTTTTTGTGCAATGTCCGGTATAACTTTAGCAAACACTCCAGTTGATAAAACTACTGTCATTACAAAAATACATATACCGCTAAACTTTTTCTTATAATTTTTCATAATCAATATCCTTTCTTTTATTGGGTTAAAATTTAATACAAAATTTTGTTTATTTACTTCCCTCTCCATAATCTTAAACATGCTCATAGCATAAGCCTTTTTATTTTCTTGTGTATTTCCAAGTCTTTCTAAAACTTTCTTATCACAAAGTATCTCTATATCATCTTCAAATAATTTACTAGCTATCCACATAGCTATATTGTACCAATACAAGCAAAGGGCTACGTTCTTAATATGTGTAAAGGCTATGTCAAAGTACATTATATGTGTCAACTCATGAACTAAAACATGTTCTAAAAGCTCCTCGTCCTCAAGTATATAGCTTTGAAGAACTATCTTTGGTTTAAAAATACCATAAGTTACTGGCGTTGATATATTGTCATTTAAAAGTACTGTAACCTTTCTTTTTAATTGAAAGCCATCTACAAGTTCATTTACAAAAGCATTATCAGCTAATAATTTTGAACCTTGCAATGCTTTATTTCTCTCAACAATCTTTGCGATTAAATAAATAACAAAAAGTGTAGCTATTATATATATATTAAGTCGTGATAATACATCTGCAACGCTATTTGTTAATTGACGTGTAAAATCACTAACAGACAGTAAAACCTTGACTGGTATGTTTAATAAACCATAATCCGCTGTTTTAGATACTTTAAAGACTATTGAAAAGGGAAGCAATAAAAATATTAGTAATATGGTCCAAAGAACTTTATTTGCTCTCTTTATACTGCTTCTGTTCAAAACATTTCTAAATAAAAGTATTATAGCTATGAGCAGTATACTTTTTATACCACGATATGCTCCTGTGATTTTGACTATATTCACCATCTTAATTGTTTTTATCTAAATCATCAATTAGATTCTTTAATTCATCTAGTTCTTCTTTGCTTACTTTTTTATTTTTTAAAAATGCTCTACATACATTTAGGAAAGAACCTTGAAATAATTGTTCGATAGCTTCATCTTGTTTTTCTTCTAAAGCTTCTTCTCTGCTAATGCCTAGTTTAAGTTTATATTTTGGATTGATTCTAATAAGTGCTCCCTTATCAACTAGTCTACTAAAAAATGTATATGCAGATGTCTTTGCCATGCCAAATTTTTCATTGAGCAGTTTCCAAAGCTCTAAAGCTTCTATCTCTCCATTTTCATTCAAGCATGTGCCTTCCCACATGACTTCCATGACTTTAAATTCACCTTCTGAAAATTTCATACTATACCTCCTTTAAAATATTTATATTCTCAATTTGAGTATACCTCTTAACTTTATCTTTGTCAAGTGATTTTTCACTTTTTTATAGTAAATTTATAAAGGCTCTATGTCAAATATTGGGGAGACTTATTGATTTAAGTCTCTCTTTTTACGTT
>UQBO01000018.1 GCA_900539225.1 uncultured Eubacteriales bacterium | reverse complement strand
TTCAGTTTTGCTTGTCATATGGTTTTTCCAGATGACTTATCCATTCTACCATTTATTACTTACCTTTGTCAAGTCTTTTTTTGCTTTTTTTAAAAATTTTTAAAAAAATTTTTAAGCTTGTATATAGATGCTTCGTCTAATACTAGCTGTAGTATATTTCTTGCTATAATGAGCCTTTGCGCTCGTTCCCTCCTCAGCAATGCTCGAGTATGTACTTATACGCTCCGCTTGCCTCGTCAGTCCACTTCGCACAATCATCTCATTCTATCTAAGAAATTAGTTTTTAATCTTTAAATTATTTTTACTTTTTCATAATTATAACATTATTTAAAATTTGGTCAATTTACTTTACACTATTGTATTAATCATCCTAGCCTTATTACACGCCACTCACTTATATTTTTTGCCTTGCCTAATGCGTGTCACTCATCATTTGCTCGTCATATATCAATCGCTCGTCACTTAACATCCACTCGTCACTCATCATCCGCTCGTCTCATGCTATTCGCTCGTCACTTACTTAGCAATTTTACTCGTTATACAAAAGCTTTTGCACATAAAAAAGCAGTGAGTCCACACTCACTGCCATTAATATAAATTATTTTATTAAGAAAGTCTTAACTCTTTGAAACGTATTAGCTCCACTTCTCCTTTGTTTTTGAAAACACGTCTCACCGTTTCATAATAATACATTTCATTCTTCTGCATGACTCTCTTTGATGCTATATTTTCTCTTTCAAAGGAGCCGAATACATTCTCAACGCCGTGCTCCTTATGAAGTGCTTCCATAAACGCTTTCAGTGCCTCGCTCATGTAGCCTTTGTTCCAGTACTTCGGGTTTAGGCAATAACCAAACTCGGCGTCCTTTAACCCCTCTCCAAAAAGTCTCGCGTCTATGGTGCCTATCATCTTATCATTTTCTTTTAGGACGATGACCTTGAACACGTACGAGTCTTTCTCCTTAGCCTCTTTGCCGAGCATCTCAAGGAGTTTCTCTGAGTCTTTAACGCTTATATGCGGCTTCCACGAAAGATACTTTGTCACTTCTTCAAGCTTTGCGTATTCAAACATATCTTCGGCGTCGTCTACGCTTGCGTCTCTTAAGATTAGTCTTTCTGTCTCTATGTCTTTCAATTAAAACTATCTCCCTTTATATATATAGTTTATTCGTATGCTTGTTCGTAAATTTTGATTACGTCTTCAAGTTTTAGATCCGAGTAGCTTGTCTTGTAAACATCTGTCTTCTTTGCCATAGCCTCGATTGAATCTCTTGGTATATCAAGCTCTTTAAGTGTTGTTGGCGCGCCAATGGATTTAAAGAAGTCTTGAAGCTTTTCAATGGACTTGATTGCAGCTTCGTCGTCTGTCATATTTGATGTATCCATCTTCCAAACGTTTTCTGCCCATCTTCTAAATTTCTTTTCATGTCCCTTATAAACGTATTTTAGGTAATTTGGATGCATTACTGCAAGTCCCATACCGTGTGAAACGTCGTAGAAAGCTGATAATGTATGTTCAAGTCTGTGGCTTAGCCAGTCTGAGCGCTTGCCAAGTGATGTTAGTCCGTTGATTGCAAGTGTTGATGCCCACATAAGATTTGCTCTTGCTCTATAGTTTCTTGGATCTTCTAAAGCTATATAAATGTTTTCGATTACAGTTCTCATAAGTGCTTCACTGATTTCGTCAGTAGTGTTTTCTTCGTCTGGCATTGAGAAGTACTCTTCCATGATATGGCTAAACATATCTACTGTACCGCTGATTAAGTGGTGCTTTGGTAATGAATATGTGTATGTCGGATCAAGGATGGAGAATTTTGGATAGCATGGCTCGCCGCCGAAACCTATCTTCTTTTGTTCTTCCCAGTTAGTGATAACGCCGCCGTTATCCATTTCACTGCCTGTTCCAGCCATTGTCAAAACGCTTCCTAGTGGAACTGCATCTAAAACATCGTCTTTGTCAATGAAATATTTCTTCCAGAAGTCTTCGTCAGTCTTTGCGCCAGCAGCTATTGCCTTAGAGCAGTCAATAGTTGAGCCGCCGCCAACTGCTAAGATGAAGTCTATGTCGTGATCCTTTACAAGTTTGATGCCTTCATATACTTTCTCAACTCTTGGGTTTGGCATGATGTCTGAAAGTTCGTAAACTTCCTTGCCCTCAAGCGCTTCGATAACCTTGTCGTAGATACCGTTCTTCTTGATGCTGCCTTTACCATAAGTAAGTAAAACCTTCTTATATGGCTTCATCTCGTCCTTTAGTGCCCTGATTGATCCTTCTCCAAAATGAATTTTAACCGGATTATAAAAATAAAATGCGTCCATCTTTCTTCCTCCCTTTACTTAAATATCTTTGTGAATAGTTTAGCAGTCTCTTCCTCATCTGCGATGAAGTAGGAAGCACCGCCCTCGTACTTGTCTGTGCCTGGTATAGTCTCGATCGTAAGCTTATCTTGCGAATACGATGTAAAGACTTTGGCCAGTTCAAGCATTTCATCTATGCTAATGTTTGTGAGTATATGCTCAAGTCCTGCCTGTATCATGCGTGGCAGCTTTGTCACGTTGTTCGCGCTAAGCGTTTGCTTCATAAGCTCCTGGATAAAGTACTGTTGATGAGTGACTCTGCCGACGTCGCCAAGGAATTTATCGCCTTGACCTTTATTTGACTTTCTAAATCTAAGAAACTCCATCGCGCCCTTGCCATCAAGCTTTTGCTTGCCTTTTTTTAGGTGAATGTGTAATGGCGGCGAGTCTGTCGGGTCATCGTAGTCCATGTCGAATGGCACATCTACCTCGACTCCACCAATAATGTCGACTATGGCCTTAACGCCTTTGTAGTCAACTGCAATGTAATTTGTCACGTCAACGTTTGAAAACTCTCTAAGCGTGTCGATGGCTGCGTATGGACCGTCCTTCGCGAAAGACGCATTGATCTTTCTCATACCATCGTGTCCAGCTATCTTGACCTTGGTGTCCCTTGGTATGCTCACTACATTTACTTTACCCGTTTTCTTGTCAATCTTAACAAGCATTATCGTGTCAGATGGATTTCCTGTAGTAAAATACCTCTCTTCAGCAGTTTTGCCATCAAGAGCAGTAAGTTTTTTCTTGATGTAATCAAGGCCTCTCTCTCCATCTATACCGAAGAAAGCGAAGACCAGCTCACCCTCAAGCTTCTCCTCAGTCTTTTGATTTATCTTAGTTTCGTCGACTATAACTAGCTTGTTGTCCTTCTTTGATAGCTTTCTGTAATAATATAGTCCGAAGAACAGTATAAAAACTAGTAGCGATATTAAAAATATTTTAAAAAACTTAATGAATTTCTGCATCTATAATTACCTCATCTCCCGCCTTGCTCATGGCCTTGAACTCTCTAATAACAAAGAACATTGCTAGTAGAAAGGCTATGAAGTCTGCGATTGGTGTTGCATAAAGCGCTCCTAGTATGCCAAAGAAACGTGGCAAAACTATAATTAGTGGCAAATAAAATAGTACTTGCCTTGTTAATGAGACAAATATACCTAAACGCGCCTTGCCGATGGACGTGAAAAAGTTCGCCGTGATCGGTTGAAGTCCGTTAAAGGCTGTCATAATCAGCGTGATTCTTAAAAGTATTGTAGTGAACTCCATATAAAGTTCATCTCCTACGCCAAATATATTGATAAAGACCTGTGGCCATATCTCAGCTACAAGGAAAAATATTGTGCTGTAGATAAATGAGATTTTGACTGTAGTTAGATAAGTGTCTTTAACACGTCTATATACTTTTGCGCCGTAATTGTAGCCGATGATTGGCTGTCCGCCTTGAGCGAGGCCTATGTTAAAGCCTATCAATATTATATAGATCTTTGACGCTATACCTATTGCGGCTAGCGGTATGTCTGGTCCGTACTTACTCATCGCGCCGTAGTGAGTAATGACGTTATTCATAACTATCTGAACGACTACCATGGCCAATTGATTGATGCAAGCAGCTGAACCTAATTTTAATATTTCAATAAGCTCTTCACCAGAAATTTTAAAATCTTTTTTCCTAATTGGATTATCTTTTAAAAATAAAATGTAGTACATAGCTAAAATAAAGCTAATCAACTGTCCGATGAATGTTGCCCAAGCCGCGCCTTTGATGCCCATGTCAAAGCTCACCATAAATATATAGTCTAAGAAAATATTTGACACTGCTCCAACAACATTTATAAACATCGCATACTTTGGCGAGCCATCCGCCCTGATTATATGTGATAAAGCGATGGAAAAGACTAAAAATACTATTCCATAAGACGTTATTACTGAATAATCAAATGCATAAGAAAAACTTGCTTCAGTCGCACCAAATAATTTAAGCAAAGGGTTAATAAAACTTACTACTAAGATTAATTCTAAGCTTGATAAAAACAATAAGGCGCTTATGCCTGTAGCAACTATCCTTTCTGCTCTATCGTCCTCGCCCCTGCCCTTGTAGATACTGTAGTTCGATGCAGTACCTATACCTAGGAGCAAACCTATCGCCGTAGATATAGTTGTTATAGGAAATGATACGGTCGTTGCAGCATTGCCTAAGTGTCCTACGATATTACCTATGTATATTTGGTCAACTATATTGTATACGGCACTCACTAAAAAAGAAAGTATCGATGGAACAGCGTATTTAATTAGTAATTTATATATTGGCTCTCGAACCAATGGATTCATATATCTATCGTTCTTCATACATTCTCCTATACAAAGTTGTCGTAGTCTTTATCGTCATGAAGGAGCTTAAACGCGCCTTCATCGTAATCATATATCTTAAGGCTCAGCCCCTTTATGAGCTCCACCTTATTTGTATCTTTTAAGTCAAGTCCTTCTAGTACAGTCGTTATCACTCTTAGCTTGCTACCGTGAGTTACAACGAGTACCTTCTTATAATCTTTTTTCACGAGCGCTTCAATAAAGGCCTCGGCGTCTTCACGCGCGTCTCTATATGGGTAGATGCCGTCCTCGTTAAAGATGTCCGGCCTCGACATAATCAAGTCTTCGCGCTCAGGGTCAGTCGCTACGCTCTCAGCCCAAGTCATACCCTCGTGGCTAAGCATTGATACTTCTCTAAGTCTTTTGTCAGCTATTATATCTAGTTCAAGCGCTTCGTTAATTATTTTTGCGCTATCCATAGCCCTCTTTTGGTCGGAGGAGTATATGACTTCTATGCCTTCATCTTTTAATCTAGTCCCTAGCTCCTTCGCCTTTACTTTGCCCTCAAGTGTAAGAGGAGAATCAAGTAAGCCTTGAATTCTCCTCTCCTTGTTGTATTTAGTTAATCCGTGCCTTGTAAAATATATTATCATTAATTTGCATGCTCGATAAGAGCCTTCATAGCTACTGGGAACTGTTCTAAGCTTAAGTCGTAGACAACTTTTGCGTAATCTCTGATTTCCTTTTGTGCGTGCTCGTCCATCCTTTGCTTAATAAAGTGCGCAACAGATTGAAGAGATGCAGTCCAGTACCATCTTACATATAAGCCGTAAGCTGGTAGGAAAAGTCTGGCTTGTTCAGAGCAAATGCCGTCTTCCATAGCTTTTTCGTAAAGTCCTTCGCCTTTCTCTATAAGCTCAAGTAAATCCTTAGTGTATTCAGCTCCTAATTCGGTCGCAACCGGCTCGCCGCTGCCTTGTTTTTTATTCTCAGGCATGCTTCTCCATTCATTTTCGCTTGGCACATAGAAAACTGGTTCTTCAGTAACATAGCGTCTTGAAGATTCGTTCCAGCCGTTCATTGTGTCGCCAATGCCTTCCATGTGAGATGAACCAACGATGTACTTCCACCATTGTCTTGCTACCATCAGTGGCGCATACACTTCGAATTGTAGCATCGCATGTCTAAATGGCGATGTGTGATCATTCTTAGCTAAAAAACTAATTAATTTCTCGTCATTTTGATTTAATTCAAAAGATTCTTTTTGATAAGAAACTCTTGCCGCGTTTACTACAGTAAGGTCGCTACCTAAGTGGTTTACGAGCCTTACATATCCTTTATCTAAAACATTTTTCATCTTTTCCATATCTTAGTCCCTATTATTCTTTGGTGAATAATTAGGAGTTTCTTTAGTTATAGTGATATCGTGTGGATGGTTTTCAATTAGTGAAGCTCCAGTGATTTGTACATATCTTGAATTTGACTTAAGTGTAGGTATATCCTTACATCCAAGGTAGCCCATACCTGATTTTAAACCGCCAAGCAATTGATAAATAACTTCTCCAACTTTTCCTTTGTAGTGAACTCTACCTTCAACACCTTCTGGTACGTACTTCTTAGCCTTTGATTGGAAATATCTGTCAGATGAACCAGCTTTCATTGCTGCAAGTGAGCCCATGCCTCTATATTCCTTATATCTTCTGCCTTCGAAGATAACTTCTTCTCCTGGTGATTCGTCTGTACCTGCAAATAGTGATCCCATCATAACAACGTCCGCACCAGCAGCTATCGCCTTAGTGATATCACCTGAATACTTGATACCACCATCAGCAATTATAGGTATGCCAGTTTCTTGAGATGCCTTGTATGCCGCCATGATAGCGCTTACTTGAGGAACACCGATACCAGTAACAACTCTAGTTGTACAGATAGATCCAGGTCCGATACCTACCTTAACGCAGTCAGCGCCAGCATCCATAAGAGCCTTAGTGCCTTCGTAAGTTGCCACGTTTCCTGCTATGACTTGTAAGTCAGGGAATTCCTTCTTAATGCTTCTAACCGCGTCAAGTACACCCTTAGAGTGACCATGAGCAGTATCTAGAACGATAACGTCAACCTTTGCGTCATATAGAGCCTTAACCCTTTCAAGCATGTCCTCAGTTATACCAACAGCCGCTCCGCAAAGAAGTCTGCCTTGTTCGTCCTTAGCTGAGTTAGGGAATTCGATGGATTTTTCTATATCCTTAATAGTGATTAATCCTCTCAAATGGAAGTAGTCATCAACTATAGGAAGCTTTTCAATCTTATGAACCTTCATTTCCTCTAAAGCTTCGTCCATAGATACACCAACCTTGCCAGTTACAAGGTTTTCCTTAGTCATGACATCGTCAATCTTCTTTTCCATATTAGTTTCGAATCTCATGTCCCTGTTAGTGATGATACCAACAAGTTTGCCGTCTTCATCAGTTATAGGCACACCAGAAATCTTATACTTTTTCATAATAGCTTCAGCGTCAGCAATCTTGTGTTCAGCAGATAAATAGAATGGATCAGTGATTACACCGTGTTCACTTCTTTTTACCCTGTCAACTTCGATAGCTTGGTCCTCGATCGACATGTTCTTGTGAATGATACCAATACCGCCTTCTCTCGCCATCGCGATAGCCATCTTTGATTCAGTAACAGTATCCATACCAGCACTCATCATCGGTATGTTTAGCTTGATCTTTTTAGTTAATCTTGTTTCAGTATTAGTTTGTTTTGGCAATATCTTCGAAAAATTTGGTACTAGTAGTATATCGTCAAATGTTAATGCGTCTCCAATAAACTCCATCTTTACACCCCTCTTTTTAATATTAATATCCTAAATATTTTTGTGCTTCGATAGCGCAAGTGCAGCCCTCAGCTACAGCAGTTGCTATCTGTCTTATCTTTTTATCTATAATGTCGCCGCAGGCAAATACACCTGGGATAGATGTCTTAACTCCGTCAGTCTTGATATATGGACCAGCCATTTCGATGCTGTCCTTGATTAATTCAGTGTTTGGACTTTGACCAATGTAGGCAAATATTAGGAATTCGTCCTCACCATTCTCAAATAGTTTTTCTTCCTTTTCAGCCGAGTCGTAAATATAAACTTCAGTGATCTTGTCCCTTGTTCCGCTTGCACTCACAATCTTAGAGGATGTCATCGCCTCGATATTGTCAGAATTTTCGATCTTTTCCTTAAACTCGTCAATCATGCCAAGCTCGTCCTTTTCTTCGACAAGGTAGACCTTTTTCGCAAGCTTTGATAAATATAAAGCTTCCTTAGCCGCTCCGTCCGAGCCACCCGCTACGAAGATGATTCTGTCCTCAATCTCCTCATCAAGACCCAAAGCAGAGTGTTCAACCCCGATCTCCTTTTCATTTTCAAGGCCTAAATCCTTTGGAGTAGATCCCATCGCAAGTATAACCGCCTTGGCATTGTATGAATTTTGTCTAGTCTTAACCTTTTTTAGCTCATATCTTAAATCAAGCTCGATAACCTCTTCGTACTTTAGCTCGATGTCCGCGTCCGCGATTTGAGCCTCAAGCTTTTCCCTGAACGTTTCGCCCGATTCGTCCTCAGATAAACCCACATAGTGAGTCACGTGCGAAACACTTTTTATAAGACCACCAACTTCGTCCTTTTCAAGTAAAAGCACATTGAAGCCGCGGCTCTTAGCATATAGAGCAGCAGAGACACCTGCAGGACCGGCGCCCACTACAATTATATCGTACATTTTATCCTCCTTTGCTTTTTGATTAAAATTATTCTCCTATCATTTTATCATATATTGCGCTTTTTGTAAAGCAGTCAGAGAGATTATTTTGATAATTTTCACTATGCTAATAGCCTTGCCACGATTTGTTTTTTTGCTTATGCTAATGGCCTCGCCATCTTAAGTTATTCTGCTAAAGAAAAGCGCGGCAGATATATAACGCGCGGCGGATGTATAGTGCGCGGCGGATGTATAGCGCGGCACTTGTATAGCCACGCCCAATAAAAAAGAGGAGCTCATCACTCCTCATCAATCTACTTATATTGTGCTCTTTCGCCGCCTATTAGCTTAGGTCTTCTTCTAACAAGTGTTAAGTGCGCTTCACCTATCTCCTTAACGCTGACTCTAACAGGTACTGCAACAGCTTTGATGTGCATACCGATAAATGTATCGCCGATGTCAAGACCGCCATGCGCTTGAATCCATTCAACAACAACTGGATCAGCTAATTTTTTGTAGGCGATAGTCGCCATCGATCCGCCCGCGTGCATCTTAGGCACAACACTTACCTCTTCAAGAAAATACTTTTCCATGCACTCCCTTGTAGTGACGATGGCTCTGTTTAAGTGCTCACAGCATTGAAATGCAAGGAAGATTTTGTGTTCTTCCGCAAAATCCATAAAGACGTCGATAAAGTCTTTAGCGACATCCATTGACGATGCTTTGCCTATGCATCCGCCAACGACTTCACTTGTTGAGCAGCCTACTACTAGTATCTCGCCTTTCTTTAAATTCGCTTCTTCTTGAAATTCATCAAGTACCTTCTTAAGCGTTTCTTTATATTCTGCCATATATATCACTCCTTATATCTCTTTCTACTTACATTTTATATCAAAGACGCTTCTTTGTCAATCGCAGAAAAATGGTCTGCATCATATGATGCAGACCTCGTAATATCTCATATTAATTAATGTTCGCCGTCAGCCGCCATTTGCGCTTGAGTTAAGTTGAAATACTTTCTAGGTTTTTTAGTAGTGTCATTCCAAGTTACGTCGAAGTATTTCCACTCGCCATTGACCTTTGCTCTGTTCCAAGCGTGATCAGCATTAGAAACAGTTTCTGATTCAATGCCGCATAGCTCACACATACGGTTAAATAACCCAGCGTACGCTTCGCATACACCTTTGCCTTCGTCCATGATGGCTTGCCAAGAATAGTAATAAAAACCATTCTTTGTAGTCATGTTATCACCTTGAGCGCTGTTAAGCACTTCGTAGTAGTAGTCAGACTTACCGATTATGTAGTCGTTGATCTTTTCTAATTTTTCTATGTCGCTGAGATTCTTAGGCCAAGATTCAACCACATTTTTTAATTCCTTTGCATAGCCATCAGTTTTAGCTTTCTTAACATTTAATATGCTAATATCTTGCTTAAACTTAGGCTTAATGGTCAGCGTCTGCCTCGACTTACTATAGCTAGACGAAATATTTTTAAAGTCCGTGACACCAAACTTACAGTCGCTTCGTCCTTTAATTATGTCATAAACTTCTTGTAAAGCAGCGTCCCATTCGGAGTCGTTCTTGATAAGTACTTTCTCGAACTTAATTTCGCTTTCGCAGTTGTTGATTCCTTCCACTAGTTTATTTTGTTCCTTCATAGTAGGAAAGAATACGAATATGAATATTTGTACAATAAATAAAGTTTCAATCAGTAGCATATCATCACCCCTAATCTATGTTTTGCGTAATATTTTGTGTAATCCTTTACTGATTTAAATCATTCTCCTTTTTGATTTACATATATTATATCATAGAACTTTATTTTTGTAAAGTAGAATTGTGCGGAATACGAATGTATAAGAAAATATCATAGTAAAGCACGTTTTTATATAATTTTATCAATGTATCATTTATATGTATCTATAGTCACCCAAGCAAAATATCTTTTATCCTTTATATATAATACTAAACTATCATTATTAAAAAAACGTTTTACGCACGTTAAGACTAAGTAAATAATCGCAGCACCGATGGTGCCGTGGCCACCATCACCATAAACAAGGCAAAAGAAAAGCCCCTACGTATCACTACATAGAGGCGTCTCTTATCTATCTACAACCGTCATCACTATGAGCCTTTGATTCTTGGCCTCATAAGTGCATGTGACTAGATTAATAATCTGGTCATCTTCCTTAAGCTCGTAGCCCGTGTCGTACACGGCGTGCTTCTTAAGAAAGCTGTAGAGTTCTTTTCTTTTTTCAAAAGTCTTGTAATCTTTTGGATTGATATACGTCTCGCCCGAGACCCTGGCCGCAAGGACGCAAGTGGTTCTAAAATCTTGCTCCCTTGTGTATATAGTAAAGCCAGTCTCAGTGGGATTCTTCTTAAACTCATGAAGCGAAGCGAACATCGTACCGTTTTTGACCACGTGTCCGTAGATCATGATCATCGGGTCCGCCATCGATTCGTTTCTGTAGTCCATGAAGATGGATCCGACCAAATTCCTTTGGCCAGTGACTGCGTGATAAAGGTAGTAAGTATTGTTTTTGCCCTTTACAACAGGGTAGTCTATACTTCCCTCATCCGACTCAATCCATGAGACGATGTCCTTGCTAATGGATTCAAGCGCATCAAAGTCGACCTTCTTTGCGTCATCATTTTCATCAGCACCGTTATAGGCATCACCATGGTCCTCGCCCGCGTCCTTAGTCCTCTTAAGACCTATATCTTCAATCTTATTATAGATGTCCACAGACTCTTTCTCTTGTCTTTTTACGTCAATGTATGAGTAGACCTTGTATATTAAAAATAAACTTGTTATAACAATGAGTATATTGATTAATATCTTTGATCTCTTCATACTAACTCCTTATTTTACAAGATATCTCTTTTTGATAAATACTAAGCCGAGTAATAATACGAAGGCAAAGTAGATGCTAGCTAAGTCTTCAGCTACACCAGTCTTAGGTAATCTGTTCTTACCTTGATCACGGTCTCTGTCATTTTCGTAATCGTGAGGCTCGTCCTTATTAGGCTCTTCCTTATCCTTTGGTTCTTCATTTGGCACTTCTTTATTTAAGATAGTTATGCTACCATCTTCATTAGTGCTGTAAATTACTTCAAACTTTCTATCACCAATCATAGTAATGCCATTAGCTGAACCGACTTCAACTACAGTGTATTTGATTTCGTTACCGTCATCATCCTTAGATGGTAGATTTTCAAATACAGCGCTCCAGTTACCTTCACTTAAAGTGAAAGTCTTACCAGTAGCCTTGCCATTAGCATAAAGCTCAACTGTAATGCTTGGTTTTGATCCGTTATTAAGAACTTCCCAAGCCTTGTTAACACTTATACTTACAGTAACTTCCTCAGTTTCTTTCTTAGGATTGTCACCTGGGTATTCTGGTTCTTCTGGCTTTTCAGTGTTTTTAGCTTTCCATACAAAACCTAAACCTTCGTCATCTTTCATTTGATATACCTTTGATTCAAAGCCTGGCATTGCAGTTTCTTCAAGCTCATACTCGTAATTAACTACATCAACTTTAACAGTACCATCTTTTTCGATAGTTGTTGTCTTCTTAAAGATAGGTAGATGTTCAAGCATGTCAGTGAAGTCATTTGCCTTATTAGCTTTTAACTCGCCAACTTTTTCTTTCTTAATAACATTACCCTTTTTATCTTTAATGATTTGGTATACATCAAATTTTGCTTCTAAGTTATCAAGATTCTTTAGCTTTTCACCATTAGCTGCAAGGAATTCCTTGAACACTCTGATGAATCTTTCTTTTTCAAGATATACAGTAACAGTATTTGAATCTTTAACTGTGTTCTTAGCGATTAATTCTTTTTCTTTATCAGTTAAATCTTTCAAGTTAAAGAAGTCTTCTGCCTTGCCAATAACTTTCTTATCTCCGTCTTCGCCAGTGTAGTATACATCACCATTGTCATCGATCTTTGCATCGATTTGTGGTATCATCATCGGTATATCAAAGTAATTAGTAGCGCCATTTTCAAATTTTCCTTCTAGTATAACGCTTGTTACGTCAGAAAGTTTTACTTTTTTATCTGCGACTGCCTTTTTAAGTGCTTCTTCAGTATAAGATTCGTTACCTATCTTGTATATAACCGAATATTTATCAAGATCACTTGTGATGTAATCTCTTAGAACTGGTTTTAGACCATTATCAGTAACTTTAGCAAATATATCTTCAATCTTTATCTCAGATGTATTATTGGCAGTTCCTGGGACGTCAATAACTCCTGTGTTGTTAAAGTACTCAATTCTATAGTTAAACTTGTCTCCAAATTTTAATTCAGTACCACCCATGAACCAACCATCAGCTTTATCTTTGTCAATAACATTGCCATCTTTATCTAAGACTTGAAGATATTTATTGACCTTACCTTTATGATCTTCATAAATATTTACTGTAGTGCTGCCAAAGTAGAACTTAGCCTTGTCACCGAAAGCGGCATCATTAGTATAGTTTGTACCAATAACATTGTCTTTGAAGTCTTTATATTTTTTCTTATCTACAAAAACCTTTGAAAGTTTAAATGTAAATTGATTTTCAGAACCATGTGGTGCCTCAAACTTAGGTACCCAAGCAAGAACTGCTTGTACTTTTTGACCTTCTTTTATCTTGCCATTTGCTCTAGCATCTTCGATAGCCTTTTTAAGAACTTCAGCCTTTTCCTTATCTACTTTATTTGATGATTTACTTAGTTTTTCATATTCAGCTTCTAAATCATCAGTGTAGAAGTATTCAATACCTGCTTGCCATTTTTCGAATTCTTTTTCATCTGCAAAATCCTTATTAGCTCCGTTGGCCATTAAATTTTCTCTATTAGCTTTAAAACTTAGTTTTGTACCATCTTTTAGCTTAAAGATTTCTGGTAATATATCAATGATTAAAGAATTTTCATATTCATAGTAGCCAGTCTTTTCATTATAATGCTTCTTTGCTTCATTAGCTTCTGCTTCAGCCTTTGCCTTTTCTTCTTCAGTCATCTTCTTATCATCATCTGGTGTTAAGGCATCCGCTATATCTTTTTGTTCTTTAGTCATCTTATCAACTGTTACGTCGATAGTGAAGTCAACTGATTTTTCATCTTCACCAGAAATATCTACTGTCTTGTCTTTATCTTCAGTTCTCTTGTCAACCTTTGGATTTTCTTTATCTGGTCCATCATTTGTAGGCTCATATGTTAATTCAAAATCGGCTCCTTTATTGTCTTCAGTTCCGAATTTTCCTCCTTCCGGATTTGTTCCCGGAGTTTGGTCTCCGCCTGCTTGTTCAATACAGTAACCAATTCCTGGATAACATATCTTCTTGTGCCAATCACTGTCTGATCCAAATATACCGTCTTTTTTATCTCCACCAGATAGCTTATAGTTTGCTTGGTTTGCATATCTGCTTCTATCGTATCCTTGCTTTGACATATAGTAAGCAGCTATGTCGATAGGCATGTCACGAAGAGCTTTATATTCATCTTTGTTTTCGAATTTACCTTTGCCAAATTTTTCTTCGAATCTTTTTTCAACTGATTTAGCATTATCGCCTTCACCGATATACCATGGATTGATAGCATAGCCATTCTTATTCTTTAGGCTTTGATCGTTAACAGCTAGGTCTTTATAATCAAGCTCACTGCCTTTTGTAACAGTGTACTTTTCCATACCGACTTTATCTTTATTAGCTTCATCAATAGTTACAAGATATTTAATTTCGATTTCATTTTTATTAATCTTAGCATTAACTCTCTTGTAGGCTTCGATCATGATTTCTCTAAACTTTTCTTCGTTTTTCAAATCATCTTTTTTGTAAGTCTTCTTGTTTGCGTCTTCACCAATACCATTTTTCAAAATGTTTTCGATTTCAGCTTTTACATACATGTCTTTGTTTGTAAGCGGATTACCGAATTCATCTGTATAAGGTATATCGATATCTGGAACGATAACTGATGTGATACCAAGCTTTTTAATATTTTGTGGTGTCAATGCGCCGCCGATAGTGATGTTAGGATTTAAACCGATACGGATTGCGTTAAAGCGCATATCGTCGTATTTGTAGTTGCCGTCATTCTTTTTAGAATCAAGGTAGCCTAGTTGAATCTTTTGGATTTCTTTCTTAAGATTTGCTTTGAAAGCTGCAAGTTTAGTAGCATCATTTTTAACTTTATTAAACTCTTCTCTTAGCATTTTTGTTATAATGCCAAAACATTCTGATTTTTCATCATGAAGAGCTTTTACAAAATCTTCGATAGATTTTTCATCAAGATTTTCAACTTTTTCTAACAAGCTATTGATTTTATCTTGATAAGCTTTTTGTACTGGGCTTTCGAATTTGTGTGTTTGATCATTTTCTACTTTTTTATAGAAAGCGTTCATCACTTTTATTCTTACTTGTCCATTGGCTTTATCGCGAGTGATTTTAAAGTCAATACCATTCTTTGTGATAGTAGCCTCATTGCTGCCTTCTGTTAATTCGTTAAGCTTGTCAATAATCTCTTGACCAGTAATCTTGAAGTTTTCTCCCAACGGAACAAAACGTCCTTCTATATAGTTTGGACTTACTCCGAAACGAATGTCTTTAATTTGGTCTAAGAAGAAATATTCTTCGTTGCCAAATTTTTTGCCTTCGTTTTCAGACTTTTCTTCAAAAGCCTTCTTATATTCATCCCATTTTTCTTTAGTATCATTCACGATGATTTCGTCATAGATTAAACGATTGTCCATGTTGTTGTCTTCGATAATGATTTCAGTATCTTTATTTTCTGGGAACAAGCTTCCTTCTTCGTTGTTAAAACCAACTTCCCAAAGAAGTGAACGCATCTTATTCAATTCATTTGCTTCGATTTTGTTACCATCTTTATCTTTAATGATTAAAGTCTTTTTATTATTTTGTTCTTCAGTGTCAAATGTTGCACCATTATAAAGTCTCTTAAGTTCTTCTTTAAACTTAGCTATAAGAGCAAGCTTTTCCTTATTTGCCTTAACAAATTTGTCATATGCATCTTGAGCAGCTTTTTTAGCATCTTCTCCATTTGCATTTTCAATTGCTTTTTTAGCTTCTTCAGCTTTTGCTTCTGTATCTAATAAGTCAATGATTAATTGATCTCTTTGTCTATCATCAGCATTTCTATAGAAAATGTTGAAGAAATGAAGATTTACTGCAGGATCCTTTGTTAATTCATCTGGTGCATCCTTAAAGAACTTAGTATTTGTTTTCTTTTCATTCTTTAGTGTAAAGAATTTATCGATTTTCTTAATACCTTTTTCGTCAGTAAATACATCTGTGTCTTCAAGTACGCCAGTTGTTGGATTTGGCTTGCTATATGTTGCCTTAACTTCTGCGTGTACATTGTATACAACATTTTTACCAGCTAAGAAGCCTGGGAATCTTAAAGCAAATTTTGCATTTTTAATTGCGTTAAAGATATCTGTTTCATCAGTAACTTTTTCTATGGCATCGTCACCATTACCTAAAACTTGAACTATTTTGGCAATAGTTTTTTCTGTTAATATCTCATCAGTCTTATCGGGATCACCTGATATATAGATATCGCCTTTCTTTACATAGACTTTATTGTCAACAATGTAGTAATCTTCTGGATTTAAACTGCCTTTATATTTAGTTTTCTTGTCTAAATCAGTAATTCTGACAACTTTATCGTCATCTTTATAATAGTTCTTAATTGTTTTATTAAGATCTGTAGGTGTATAGTCAGCAAGGAATTTATTGCCTTTTAGTCCATCGCCTGTTGCTGAAATAAATTTTTCTCCATCGTAGTAATATTTATTACCTACAATAGTGTATTTATTGCCCGTATTAGCAATAACTTCGTTTTTACTGTTAACTAAGATTTGACCATTTTCATCAATTGAAACTATTATAGTTCTGTTGCCATCTTTTCCGCTATTCTTAGTTTCTGTTGTTGTCTTGTCCCCCTTTTTCACTGTTCTAGTGAAAGTGTAAGTTCCATCCTTTTCGCTTACGTCAATATCCATCTTCTTACCGAACTTGTCAATAAGTGATAGACCCTTGTTGTATTCAAGACCATCGATGATGTAGTCACCTTTAAATACAGCGTTACTAACTATACGATAAGTTTCTCCGTCTTCAACAAAGTATTTATAAAGTAATTTTCCGTTATCATCTTTTACTTCAGTTAATTGTTTTCCTTCAGAACTTACAGTTGATTTTTTACCTGTTGAGTCAATTACTTGATCTCCAGCTACGCCTTCATATGTGTTATCATTAAAGATTTTACCGTTTTTATCATATTTAGCATCTGTAACGATAGTTCCACCATAAGATTTTTCTGTCTTACCATCCTTTGTTATTTCGATAGTAACTTGATTTCCTTTATATGTTGGTGTTACGTCTGGATCTGCTTCGCCATCTTTATTAGCTACATATCCGTCATAAACATCATACTCATTAGTATAAGTTATTAACTTATTACCATCTAAAACATAAGCTGTTCCATCTTTTTCAATCTTGCCATCTTTATCAAAAGTTCCGATTACTTCGTATTCATTTGAAGCGTTCTTTTTATAAAGCTTTCCACCTTCAACTTTGTAGTTTCCACCTTCAAGAACTTCGCTTGTGATGATGTTATGGGTCTTGCCATCACTATCAACATAAACTTTTTTGCCAGCATTTTCTAAAACAACGTCTTTTAGATTTGCAGCTGTAAGTTCTTGATTATTATACATTAATTTTCCATCTTCAGTTTTAGTAAGATTGCCACCAAAGACTTTTGTCTTTAGCTTTAATTGATACTTGCCATTTCCTAAATCGTAATATTCAAGTCCTGATTTGTGAATCATTTCAGCAAAATTACTTTCGCCAGACTTAGGAACTGTAATTGTTATATCAACTGAGTTTAGTGGAAGTGACTCACCATTGCCTGAGTTGAATGTTACTTGATCGATGTAGGTATTTGATTTCTTTAAATAAGTAAAGAAGTCAAATACCTTATCAGTATCTTTATCAACTATAGCATTTTCAGTCTTACCTGCATCTATCTCTGGAATATCTTTTGGATTTTTATCAGTATCTGATCCTTTTCCATCAATTTTCGCATCGTCTTCATAACCTTTTTTAGTAATTCTAAATTGCTTAGTTACTTTATTATCACCAAGATCCATTTCTAGGTCAAAGCCGCTATGGAAAGCTGCCTTAAAACCTGGAACGTTAAATCTTAATTGAGCGATACCGAAGTTCATATTAGCAGAGCTTACTGTAAAGGAATAAGATCCATCTTCGTTTTTCTTAAGCTCAACTGGATTGCCATTTAAGAAAGCAAGATTTTTAGCTTCTTCGCCTTTAATCTCTGCTCCTTTATCTAATGCTTTGATTGTAAAAGTGAAATCTTTTGGCTCTTCATCTTTACTTACGTGAACTAATAAATTGATGTCTGTATTGTCTGGAATGTAATAGGTATTGTCATCTCTGTTAAGCTCATCTCCAACTTTACCAGAACTATCCAATGGAAAGACTTTTACTGTTGGCTCTCCATCTGTATACTTTGGTGCAATTGAACCATCTTTTATACCATCTTTTAATTCCTTCTCAGCTTTTTCAAAGGCATCTAATAGTTTCTTTAATTCTTCTGCTGTTGTGCTTCTAGCTTTTTCTGGGTCAAGTGCATCTTTTAAGGCCTTTTTTGCATCATTATATGCTTTTAGCTTTGCTTCTGCATCTTGAGTAGCTCCAGCTTGTAAGCCTGGTACATCAACAGATTCTGCAAGCTTATCTTGAGCGCCCTTTTCATCTGTATCCAATTTACGTGGTACTTTATACTCACCTAGCTCTTTATTCAGTGTATCTAACTTTGCTTTGATCTCATCAAGTTGTTTTTGATTTAGCTTCTCGTTCTTAGCTTGAGCTGCTAATTTATCGTACTCGTCTTTAAGCTCATAATATCTTTTAGTTCTTTCTGCGTCTGTAAAACGATTTAGGATATCCTTATCAAGCTTTTCAGACTTACCGATTTCTTCTAAATACTTATCGTTGTACTTCTTTTGAAGTTCAGCTTTTTTCTTTGGATCTTTTTCAGCACTGATTTGATCTTGTAGAGCTTTTAAATCAGGGTTAGCTTCTGGATTAACTTCTTGTTTAGGTGTTTCGCCTTCACCTTCACCAGTTTTTCCTTCACCTTCACCTTCTCCTGCCGGTGTTTCTGGTGCCTTTGCTGGTACTGCTCCGTCTTCTGCGCCATTACCTTTTGCGCTTTCCTTATTTTCTTCTAGTGATTTTTGTGCATCGGCATCTTTACCTTCTTCAGCCTTTGCTTCACCACTTTCTTTTGTAGTGTCGGCTTTTTCACCATTGGCATCACCTTTAGCTGCGTCTTTTGCTTTATCAGCGTTTTCATCTCCAGCCTTATCTTTTTGATTAGTATCTGGAGTTTCACCTTCATTGTTGGGATTTGTTACCCCCCCCCATGTCGGTTTTTTCGCTGTCTTTAGCATCTATAGCATCACTTTCTGTGTTTTCTTTTGTAGTGTCAACTAAAGGCGCCTCCTCATCACCGTTAGCCTTTGGTCCTAAATTTCCTTCATCTTTGGGAGTTTCTGTTTGAGAAGCTTCTGTAGTGTTCACGTCTAAGTTGCCTTTTGCCATCAAACGTGTGCCTCCAAACATAAGAACAGTTAGAACCATTGTGAGTATTATTACTCTTAATTTTCTGTTCATTTTTCTCCCCTCCTTTCTTTTTTAAATTTTATTATAATATCTCTATTATAATATGAGTATTATATCACTTATTAATATTTAATGCAAGGCGCTTTATGGTGATATTTACACAAAGAAAACGCTACTTTAGTGCTATGTACTCATTAAGTAGCGTTTGTGATTTGCTTTGTAAAATTTCTTACAATTTCGTCATATTTAGAATTTATTTATAATGTCTAGGTATCTGTCTCTTTGCTCTTCATTTTCTTCTTCAAAGGCTTTTGTCTCTTCGTCTAATTTCTTTTGAATCTCTTCAGAAAGGTTTTTCATGGCGAATGGATAGACGACTTTATTCTCTTTGTCTGCGTGGCGGATTAACAATGAGCGATAGCTCATTAGGTGGCCTATCAGTTCAAGGCGCGCCTCGTCTGTTTGTTCTTTCTCATACTTAGCTAGGCTTTCATCTATCATCATTCGTTCGTAGCGAGCTAGGTCGTGCTCAACTAGCATGCCGCTTGTAATGAGTTTTTCTGCGAGCTCGCCAAGGTGGTCTAACATGGCTCTAAAGACTAGGTCCTCTTCTTTTTTGTGGTGGTAGCCGTCGGCGTAATTTTTAATCACGTCTGTTATTGTTCTTATGGCAATACTATTGACATGGCCATGCATTATATCTTTAGAGACTTCTAGTATGTGGTCTGTGAGCTTAATTATATATTCATGCTCTTTCTTAAGTGTATCTATATAGTACATTTTATCAACTCCTTCATGTATTTTTACCCTTTTTCTTGACTTTTATTTCGCCTTATAATATAATCTTTTTAGTATTATTTAAAGGAGATTTATTATGGATAAATATTTTACTAGGGAGGCGATTGTTGCCTTTGGTCTTGTCTTTCCTGGACTAATGACCGCTTTGGGCGCTGTGCCTGTCTTTTTTACGAAGAATGTTTCGCAGAAGCTTCTTGATGTTATGCTTGGCTTTGCTGCGGGTATAATGCTGTCGGCGACTTGTTTCTCTTTGGTTATGCCATCGATTGAATATGGCGGTGGTGACTTCAAGGCGGTTATGATAACTTCTTTGGGTATCATCTTTGGCGCCTTTGTCATTGACATGATTGACAAGTTCTCGCCTCACGAGCACCTTATTGACAAGAGACGTGAGGGCGCATCGTCTTCTTTAAGTCAAATCTGGTTATTTATCATCGCGATCACCATTCACAATTTTCCTGAGGGTATGGCGACTGGTGTTGGTTTTGGTACTGAAAATATTAACGATGGTCTTGCGCTTGCTCTTGGTATCGGTATTCAAAATATGCCTGAGGGTCTAGCTGTTGCCTTGAGTCTTGTGCGTGAGAATTACACTACGAAGTACGCCTTCATGGTGGCTGCTCTGACTGGACTAGTTGAGCCGGTGGGAGCGCTGCTTGGTTACAGTCTTGTCAATGTATTTAAGCCTGCGCTTCCTGTAGTGCTTGCTACGGCTGCGGGTGCGATGCTTTTTGTTATCTGTGACGAGATTATTCCTGAAACGCACTCGAAGGGTTACGAGCGTGAAGCGACTTACGGTATCATCTTTGGTTTTGTAATTATGATGATACTTGATATATTACTTGGATAATGGTTTTAAGAGCATAAATACAAGAAACTGCCTTTGATGGGCAGTTTTTATATATGTACAAGGGGCGTGAGGGGGCTCAGCGCTCCTTGATAAATTACTTCATTAATTTTTCTGCTAGCTCTCTGCACTTTTCTAGTGCTTCTGCATCTGGATGATCATAAGCAATAAGTGCGTCTACAACTTCTATGCCGTTTTCAGCACATTCGTTTTTCCAAAGCTCCATCCACTCTCCGTTGTTCCACTCGTATGAACCGAATATGGCAAGTTTTTTATCTTTAATTATATCTTTGATGCTGTCAAAGTAGGGTCTGAAATAATCTTCTTCAAGCTCTTCTGCTCCCATGGCTGGGCAGCCAAGTGCAAGAAGTTCCGCCTCTTTCGCGTCATCAATAGATGCCTCTTCAACTGATACTAGCTTTATATCTGCTCCAAGCTCTTTTAGCTTTGAAGCGATTTCATTCGCCATGGCCTCTGTGTTTCCTGTGCCTGACCAGTATATAACGCTTGCTTTCATCTATAAAACCTCCTTTATTAGTTAGTTAATGCTAACTAAATTTATTATACAATATTTTTTAATTAAATGCAATATAAATTTTGCTATTGGCATAAATATTATTATAATTTAAATGGCAAAAAAATGCTTCCCGTCAAATGACAGGAAGCTCTATGTGAGTAACTACTCCAATGCTCCGCCTCATGATGAGCCGCTGCCGGCTGTACATGTGTAGCAATGGTTCATAGTTCTGATTTTTCGTCCTATTAAATCGTCTTTTTCTATATCGAAGATGGTCTTATGCTCTCCAGCGATCTTCATGCCGAGTGCTAAATTGAAGTCGCAGTCGTGAAGGCTGCCATCGTAGTCGACGGATAGTGTGTCAAGGCACATAAGCTCATCAACGGTCGCTGGATTAAAGGCATCGCAAAGCCTTGTAAGGTAGCGATCCATATTGCCTGATCTATCGAGCCACTCGCCGAAGCGGCCTATGGGTGAGTTGGTCATGCTGAATAGATTGTTAAAGTCTATGTCGTAGTCGTCCTTAAGCTTGGTCCTATATATGGCCTCGAGCTGATCTTGACTCGACGGTATCATGGCGCCGCTCGGGTTATAGACAAGGTTCAGCTGCAATGCCTCGTCGCGTCCGTAGCCAATCGCGCAGAGCCTTTGAAGTACTTCGATTGAGTCATGAAAAACGCCTATGCCTCTGACTTTATCTGTCTTTACTTCTTCGTAGAATGGCAGTGAAGCGACGATCTCGACTTTTCTTTCTTTTAAAAACTCGGGCAGATCTCTATAGGCATCTTCATTAAAGATGGTAAGGTTTGATCTAGTCATGATTTTCTTATCCATGGACGCGGCTGTATCTATAAGGTATTTATAGACAGAGCTCATCTCGGGTGCTCCACCTGTTATATCAAGTGTAGTGAAGTCCCACTCCTTAAGTATCTGCATAGCTCTTTCGGCTGTGCACATATCCATATCCTCGCTTCTTGCGGGTGAGCAAGCTACGTGACAATGTTTGCATGCCAAATTACACTTCCTCGTTATATTTAACTGAAGTGTTTGTAGCTTCTTCGTAAGTATATCGCGCCCTACTGTCTTAGCAAAGGGCTGAACTGCCTCTTGTAAGCTCTTTATGTATGACAATTACATCTCCATATCGTCTGCAAGCTTCTTCATTTGAGTTGAGTAAGCAAGTACTGCGCCGCCTGTGATTGAGCTAGCTACGTGAACTGCTTCCATCATCTCTTCTTTAGTGTAGCCTTGATCTAAACATGCTGTAGTGTACGCTTCAATGCAGTATGGGCAATGAATTGCGTGTGCAACGGCTAGTGCGATAAGTGATTTTTCTCTGCCGCTTAGCTTGCCATCTTGATAAACGCTTCCGTAATAAGCCATGAAATTATCCCATAGCTCCTTGTTTAGTTCGCCTAAAGCTCCTCTACCAAATTCTTGTAAATCTTTTCTTTCAAAATATTCGCTCATTTTTATTCCTCCTTTATATAATGATTGTCACAACTATTATACCAAAAAAAGGAGCGGATATATCAATAACCGCTCTTGTATAAATAATACCAATAGTTTACGACATAAGTATAGATAAAATTATCTAAATCTTACGCTTGCTCCGCTTTTATTGTTTGACTTTTCAAGTATTTCTACCCAATCAAGCGACTTGCCTGTACCGATGGCAACGCATTCAACTGGGTCTTCAGCGACTCTGCATGGTATGCCTGTTTGCTCTGTAACAAGTGTATCAAGGCCCTTTAAGCATGCTCCACCGCCTGTAAGTATGATGCCACTGCCGGAGATGTCGGCTGCTAGTTCTGGTGGTGTTCTTTCAAGTACTGTGTGAACTGCTTCGATAATCTCTTGAACTGGCTCTTTAAGTGCTTCGAGCATGTCTGAGGATGATACTACTACGTTCATAGGTAGGCCGCTCATTAGGTTTCTGCCCTTTACTTCCATGTATTGTTCTTCTTCTAGTGGATAAGCGCAGCCTATAGTTACTTTAAGCTCTTCGGCTGATCTTTCACCTATCATCATCTTGAATTTCTTTCTGATATACTTAGTGATTGCTTCGTCGCAGTCGTCGCCCGCTACTTTGATGGACTTGCTTACAACGATGCCGCCAAGTGAAATAACTGCGATGTCTGTTGTTCCGCCACCTATATCGATGATCATGTTACCATTGGGCTGAGTGATATCTAGTCCAGCGCCAATAGCTGCTGCAATCGGTTCTTCGATTAAATAAGTTTTGATTGCGCCTGCTTCATTTGCAGCCTCAATAACGGCTCTCTTCTCAACTTCAGTACAGCCGCTTGGCACGCAAACTACAAGTCTTGGCTTGAAAAGCATTCTGCCAAGTGCCTTTTGTATAAAATACTTAAGCATTCTTTGTGTAACGCTGTAGTCTGAGATAACTCCTTCCCTAAGCGGCCTGATTGCAACGATGTTGCCTGGTGTTCTACCAAGCATCTTTCTCGCTTCTTCGCCAACTGCTAAGAATTTGTTTGTATATTGGTCTATCGCTACGACAGACGGTTCTTTAAGTACTATGCCTTTACCTTTTACATAAACAAGTACACTCGCTGTACCTAAGTCTATGCCTACATCAGATCTTAATCCCATGCCTATCCCCCTTATTCCTCTACTCTATAGACTTTTGCGCCTAATGATCTAAATTTCTCTTCAAAATCTTCATATCCTCTGTCGATATGATATATGTCTGAAAGCTTTGTCTCGCCCTCTGCACATAGGGCTGCTATGACAAGTGCGGCTCCAGCTCTAAGGTCTGTCGCCCTTACTTCTGCCCCGTGAAGCTTTGCTACGCCATTAACTGTCGCAGTTCTGTCCTCTACGTCAATGTCTGCGCCTAGCTTTCTTAGCTCATCTACGTGCATAAATCTGTTTTCAAAAACTGTTTCTATTACCTCGGACTTTCCTTCGATGATGGTTTCAAGCGCCATGAATTGGGCTTGCATATCTGTTGGAAATCCTGGATATGGTAGTGTTTTTACCTTGATTGGCTTAAGCTTTTTAGTCGCTATAATCCTTAGTGAATCAGCCTCTTCATATATTTCGCAGCCTGTTTCACGCAGCTTCGCTATAACGGGTCTCATATGATTAACGATGACGTTATTTAATATGATGTCGCCATGTGTTGCTGCCGCAGCCACCATAAACGTGCCTGCCTCTATCCTATCTGGCATGATTTGGTGTGTTGCGCCAAGAAGTTTTTCAACGCCTCTTATACGTATAGTCGATGTGCCTGCGCCGTAGATCTTTGCGCCCATCTTGTTAAGGAAGTTTACCATATCAACGATTTCTGGCTCCATAGCCGCGTTATCGATGACTGTCTCGCCTTGAGCAAGTACTGCTGCCAAGATGATGTTTTGTGTTGCGCCAACTGACGGAAAGTCAAGATATATCTTGTTGCCAGCAAGATTATCTGCGTGGGCAAAGATATCTGTGTACTCGTCTGCCTCTTCAACATCGACGTTGACGCCAAGTGATCTAAAGCCTTTTAGGTGCAGGTCAACTGGTCTTGCACCTATAGCGCAGCCGCCCGGCATTGAGGACCTCGCCTTACCCATCCTGCCTATGAGCGCTCCCATAACTATGAAGGATGCCCTCATCTTGTGCATCAATTGGTAGTCGACTTCGTATTTATTTATAGTATTTGAATTAATTTTTACTCTATGTTCATCTAATTTCTCAACCGTTGCCCCAAGTGACTGAAGTACTTCACACATGACTTCGACGTCTTTTAGCTTAGGTAAATCCTCTAAGATGATGTCTTCAGTGCCAAGTATAGTCGCAGCAAGTATCGGTAGTGCAGCGTTCTTCGCGCCGCTGACTCTTACTGTGCCTAGCAAGGGATTCGATTCTTGTATAAGTAATTTTGCCAATGCAATACCTCTTTCTATATTAATCAGTACTATTTTATCACATATGAGCAAATATTTCTACTCTTTTTACAAAAAAATTCCTATACGCTTATGGTATAGGAATCTTTTAGATAATTAAATTAATTTCGTGTATTAAAATTCGATAAACTTTGATTTAGGTGCGCCACAGATTGGGCACTTTTCTTCTTCGCCTGTAAGTGAAATGAATCCGCATACTGGACATACATAGATCTTTTCAGCTTCTAGGTCTTTACCAGCGTCAACTGCTTCTTTAGCTTTTAAGAATAGTTTTTCATGAACTTTTTCAGCTTCGATAGCAAATTGCATTGATTTTTGAGCTGCTTCTTCGCCTTGTTCTTTAGCAACTAATATGTAGCTTGGATACATTTCAGTAAATTCAAAACGTTCTCCGCCTGCTGCTGCTTCAAGGTTTTTAGATGTACCGTGGTCACCAAAACCTGCTCCAGATGTAACTGAGAAGTCACCTGATATGTCTTTCATAGCTTTAAAGTGTAGATGAGCGTGAACTCTTTCAGCTTCAGCTGTTGCTTCAAATAGTCTTGCTACGTTCTTGAAGCCTTCTTTTTCTGCTACATTTCCCCAGTATAGGTAACGCATGTGCGCTTGTGATTCTCCTCCAAATGCTGATTGAAGGTTTGTTTGTGTCATTGCTCTCATAATTTTCCTCCCAAAAAAATATTTTTATAGCTCTGCTATATATATTTAAAGGGTGCACTTAAGCACCCCTTATAAATATCTTAAGATTATTCTCTTCTACCTAGTTCCTTATCATATAGATATAGACCTGTGTAACCGTCTTTTAAGTTTTCTAATACTTCAACAATAGTTCTCATATTGTCTTCTTCTTCAACTTGTTCTTCTAAGAACCAATTTAAGAATTCTACTACAACGTAGTTCTTTTCTTCTAGTGCTATTTCATAGATATTTTCGATTCTCTTAGTAACTTCTTGTTCATGATCATAAGCTGTTTTGAATATTTCTAGAACTGACTTGTATTCTTTCTTTGGTTCAGGCATTGCTTTTAGTTCAACTCTTTCGCCTATTTCTTCGATGAAGCCCTTGAATTTAGTAGCGTGTTCGTACTCTTCATGAGCTTGTTTGTCCATGAAGTGAGCGAAGCCGTCCCAAGCTTTGTCCTTTAAATCATGTACCATAGCTAGATAAATATAGCCACTTTCCAATTCAAAGTTGTATTGTTCAACTAAAGCATCTACAACATTCTTACTAATTTTCATATCAAATTACCTCCTAAATGTAATTAATTTTTATATCTTTGAAGCCAAGGCCTTCAAGCAGCTTTCTTAAGAGCTTGTCAGCATTTGTCTGAGCCCTTTCGAGTATGCCGTCTTTCTTAGCCTTTAGCTCTCGAGCATTCAATTCTTTCTTAAGTGTCTCTTGGTAATCACCCAAGTCTAAAGGATTAAATATATTGTTCTTTTGATCAAGTATGACCATGGACTTTTCATCAAGAACGCTATCTGTGATGGCTGCACTTGGCACGTCAAGCTCAACACTTGTTTCCTGTACGTCCTTAACCACAGCCTTTGCTAGGTCAACGCCGGCCTTGATGTATCCGTTATACTTTATGATGTAGCTCTTGTCTGTGAATGGTATCTTCATATCCATAAGAGTTAAGCTGTCCTTATACGTTAAAACATCGGTGTAATTATACTCGACCGTAACTAGCTCGCCCAAGTCTTCGATGGACGCCTTGATATTGTCAACTCTTTCTTCTTTGCTTACGCCTATGAATTTCTTTCTGAAGAAGAAAAAGTATACAGCAATCAAAGCTATAAGCAAAAGTACAAGTATTCTGTAAAAACGCAGTCTTCTCTGCTTTTGTGTTAACTTCGCCATACTAAACCACCGGTGTATACATCTCAAACACGCTATATACAGGTACTTTCTCATCGATAAGCACCTTTAATATGGCTGGGATGTTCCTTATCTCAGTTTGTATTTGAAAGCCGTTGTACCTAAAGACAATGTCTTCAGAGCTAATGTCTTCCAAGCCGCATAATATCCTAACTATATTGTATTCTGAATAATCTTCACTTTTGTAATCGACAATAAAAAAGACCTTCTTTTTCTTATCGTATTCTTTCTGTACATCTATCCTATTAATAAGAAGAACGTCATTCATAATATTCATCCTTTCTGTACACTTAATATCATCTATTATTAGTATACCCACTGAAGAATTAAAATAAACATAAAATTTTTAACTATGATTATGGAATAGTTTTGATAAAAAAATAAGCTTAAGTAAAAACTTAAGCGTGGTGCCCAGAGCCGGGATCGAACCAGCCACACGTAGATTTTCAGTCTACTGCTCTACCGACTGAGCTATCTGGGCAAATTGGTGGACCTTCAGGGACTCGAACCCCGGACCTGCCGGTTATGAGCCGGACGCTCTAACCAACTGAGCTAAAGGTCCCAACAAAAGATATTATACAATAATGAAAAGAAAATGTCAAGAATTTTTTAATTATTTCTTGACATAAAATAAATATCCCCCGGCCTATGATGTGTACCCAGAAAACTGGACACATTAATATTTAGTTTACATTCATGGATGCTAATCTATACAAAGTAGGTGGCATCCATTTTGTTTTCTTCTGAATTCTTTCGTTGTTATAGTAGTATATATATTCGTCAATTGCTTTTGAAAACTCTTCAAATGTTTTAAACTCTCCTTCGCATCCATAATACATCTCGGTTTTTAGTCTGCCAAAGAATGTTTCCATAATGCAGTTATCGTAGCAGTTTCCTTTTCTTGACATTGACTGCGTTATTTTATGTTTTTCTAGTTCTTTGATATAGTAGCTATTTTGATATTGCCATCCTTGGTCTGAGTGCATTATTAAACATTCTACGCTTGAGAACTTTTCAAATGCTCTCTCAAGCATTCTTGATACTTGTTCTAGGTTTGGATGTAAGGATAAGTCGTATGAGATGATTTCGTTTGTGTACATATCTAATATTGGCGATAGGTAGCATTTACCCCACGAGAAGTTAAATTGAGATACATCTGTAGTCCACTTGGCACATGGCTTTGTTGCTGTGAAGTCTCTATTTATGATGTTAACAGCTACTTTACCAACGTTACCCATATATGAATGATACTTTTCTTTTGGTCTCTTACCTAAAAGATGCATCTTGTGCATAAGTCTTTGAACTCTTTTGTGGTTAACTATATATCCTTTACTTAGAAGTGCTTGATGCACTCTTCTTACTCCGTATCTACCTTTGTTTGAGGTAAATATTTCTTGTATCTTTTCTTTGATTTCTTTGTTTCTTAGATCAACTTGGTCAACTTTACTTAATTCGTAGTAGTATGTTGATTTAGGTAGGTTCATAGCCTCTAATAGATCATTAAGCTTGTGTCCATCATTTCTTAGTTCTCTGATGACTGCTGCTTTTTCGCCTTGAGATATGCAGCATATTTTTCCCTTCTCAAGGCGTCTAATTTTTTTTCGACTGCTCGCTCTGTTTTTAAATATCTGACTTCTTCTCTTAAACGAATAAGCTCTTCTCGTTCGGATTCGTTAAGTGGCTTTGGCTCTATATTAGTGTTTTCATTCTTATCATTCATTTTGGGCTTTCTTCCTCTCTTCTTAATTACAAGAGAATTATACCCAAATTTTTTATATTTATTAACCCAATTGTAAAGTTGACCACTTGAAATGCCAGCCTCTATAGCTACAGACTTATATGAATTTCCTACTATTACTTTTGATATCCATTTAATTTTTTCTTCTGCAGTCCACTTTTTATCCTGCTCTTTGTGTTTAAGTATCTCTTCTCCATGAAAGTCTACAAGTCTGACCCAATACCTAATTTTTTTCCTGAAAGCTTCTTGTGTAACTCCTTCTGGTGTTTCCATCCACTTTCCTTGTCTGTATAGTTCTACGCATTCTTTTTTGAATTCATAACTATATCGCACAAAAATCCCCTCCTT
>UQBO01000017.1 GCA_900539225.1 uncultured Eubacteriales bacterium | reverse complement strand
TATTCAGTTTTGCTTGTCATATGGTTTTTCCAGATGACTTATCCATTCTACCATTTAAAATCTTATTTGTCAAGGGTTTTTTTGAATATTTTTAAAAAATTTTAAAATTCTTTTTACACTTGTGTATCAGTGATATTATCACTACTACAAGTAGTGGATATTTCTTACTCAGCTCATTCATCGCCGCTCTTAACTCTTTTTAATATCGTTCTACTTTTGCTTTAGATAATAGATTATTTACAATTAATTCAATTCATTAAACGCAAATATCGTTTCACGCGCGAATCTTATTTCCCCTTATATATAAGTTTGCCCCTATATATAGATAGAAGAGAAATGAAAAATATGTTTATCATTTGACGGGCGTTTGATATAGTAAAATTACTAATCGTATGACGGGCGCTATAGAAATGTCGGGAGTTTGACATACGCCGAGCGATAGACATAGAAAAATGGATATAGAAATTAATCTATATCCATTTAGATTTAAAATGCGCAAGCATTTTGAAGCGCAAGAAAATTTATGTGAATAAATTTTCTTTTTTTGCTTTATTTCTCTATCATATCTGCAGCACGATAGCTACTGCGGACAAATGGTCCCGAAGCTATCTTCTTTATTCCAATACTTAGTGCATAAGTCTCATACTCTTTAAACTCATCCGGATGGACATATCTCTTAACCTCATAGTGCTTAAGGCTTGGTCTCAAATATTGTCCTATGGTAATATAATCGCAGCCTGCTTCGTAAAGCTCTTTGATTAAGGCAAGTACTTCTTCTTTTGTCTCGCCTAATCCTACCATAAATCCCGACTTTGTCTTAAGGCCCTTCTCTTTGGCGTACTTAATGACTTCGACGGAGTTTTTGAAGCTTCCTTCTTTACGCACTTCTGGGAAGAGTCTCTCTATGGTCTCTATATTGTGGTTTAATATATCTGGCTTCACGTCCATGACTATGTCAAGAAGCTCTTTTTTCGCGTGCATATCTGGTATCAAAACTTCGACTGTTGTTTCTGGATTTAATTTTCTAACCCATCTGATTACGTCTCTAAACTGTGTGGCGCCTTCATCGGCAAGGTCATCTCTTGTAACTGAGGTAATAACTGCGTGCCTTAGTCCAAGTATCTTCACTGCTTTCGCCAAATTTTCTGGTTCATGCGGATCGACTTCTTCTGGCCTCTTCGTAGTAACGTTGCAATATCTGCAATTACGTGTACAATTCTCCCCAAGTATCATGAATGTCGCTGTTCTAGATTTGTAGCACTCCATCTTGTTCGGGCAATTTGCCTCTTTACAAACGGTGTTTAGCTTTAGATCTTTTAGCATGTGCTCGATCTCGTCGTTGTTCTTATCGCCTGTAACCTTTATTCTTAGCCAATCTGGCTTTCTTATATAATTTCTCTCTTGCATTTAATCACCTGATTTCGTTTTTAAAATATTTTCTGCAAGTTCATCTTTTGTGATGCCCTCGATGTATTCACTCATATCAATACCCGAGAGTGCCCCAATTAAATCATCTTTTTCTAATTTTACGCCCTTAAACAAGCCTTCTAGCTCTTCTTTGGCTTTTTCGCCGAAATAGTCGCCATCTATGCGGATGTCTTCTATTAGATTATTTTTTTCTTTCAAATAGATATCCATCACGCAAGCGTCGTTCATAAATGAGTGCACTTTATCGAATTTTCCGTAGCGGCCGTAGGTCCACTCATCGTTTGCATATTTATTTTTTCTGATTTCTTCTACTTTTTCTAGCTCGTCTGCGCTCAAAACGTAATTTTCATTTATATGATAATAGTTCTTGATATAATTTTTTAGCTCTTCTATAAACATGGCTATATCCATATTCATCATTGATTTAAGGCTTGTGATGCGGCTCTTTACGCTTGTTAATGACTTCTTCGCAAGTTTTAGCTTTGCTGGTGTCAAGAGTTTTCCTATGTCAATGGAGCTATCCTGATAAATAATGCTTCCGTGGTGTATCATGAGCTCTCTGTCTTTGTACTGTGCGTTGCCGGAAATTTTTCTGCCATCTACGATGATGTCGTTTCTGCCGGTGAATTCTGCTTTTACGCCTTTTTCGTTTAGATAATTTACGACTGGCTCGGTGAATTTCCTTAGGGAGTCTTCTTCTTTTTTCGTGATTATGGTGTACTGCACGATGTTTTTATCTGTATAGATGCAGCCGCCTCCTGATGGCCTTCTAACTAGCTTTGCTTGGGTCTCGTTCATATAATCCCAGTTTACTTCTTTGTATGGATTTTGATTTCTGCCTAACAAAACTGTGTTGTCATTTTGCCAAATCATGAACAGCTCTCTTTTTAAATTTTTGATTAAATACTCTTCGAGTGCGTGATTATACGCGCCGTCTCGGGATTGGTTGTCTATGAATATCAATAAAAGTCCTCCCTTTTAGCATGTTTTTTGATCTCTTTAAGCGCTTTTTTCTCTATACGCGAAACGCTCATCTGTGATAGGCCCAGCTCGTTTGCTATCTCTAGCTGTGTTTTTTGCTCGAAGAATCTCTTTCTAACTATCTCTTTTTCGGTATTTGAAAGATTTTTCATCAAACTATCGAGCTGCTCTCTATCTTCAAAGTCTTTAAAGCTTTGGTCGTCATCGCCTATGATGTCTGAAAGTGCTGTCTTTTTGTCATCTGTACCTATCTCGTAATCAATCGACTGCGGTGTATAAACTTTGCCTGCATCCATCGCAAGCAAAACTTCGTCCGTGTCAATGCCTAGATAATCAGCAATCTCCTTAACTGTAGGTACTTCACCATTGACCACACTCAAATGATGGTAGGCATCTTTAACTTTTTTCGTATTCTCTTGAACGCGGCGTGGCACCTTGATTGTCCAGCCTTTGTCTCTGAAATATCTTTTGATCTCGCCTAGGATTGTAGGCGTAGCGAAGCTAGAGAACTTAAATCCGCGGCTTGGCTCGTATCTTTCGACTGCGAGTATCAGTCCAAGCGAGGCTATCTGAAAGATGTCGTCATAATCTATGCCCTTACCTATAAATTTCTTTGCGAGTATCTCGGCTATATATAGATTTTTTTCGATGAGTTTATCTCTCAGCGCCTGATCGTGCGTCTTTGCGTACTCTTCAAAAAGCTCTTGAATGTCGTCTTTCTTCTTCGCCTTTGTCATGGTCTTGTCCTTATGATCTCAATTCTATCGTCCTGTTTAAGCATGGCCTCTGATAAAGCATTTATGATGTCAAAGTTCATCTCGAAGGCCTCGTCCTCTGGATACTTATCTAGATAGATGGTGATGATCATCGACTTTTCTTTGAGTTTGATATCCATCTTTAGCCTGTCTTTGTTGATGGCATGAGCAATAAGAGCCATCTCGCCAACGGCTACTTTTGTATCTTCTATCTCGTCAAATTTGTAATTTTCCTCTGCCATGACCTTGCTGACAAGGAGCCTAAACATAGAAAGATAATTTTCCTGGTTTTCTATATCGAATGTAAATATCATTCTTCGTCTCCTATGTTAAATAATTTATCTAAATCGGTAATTTTGAATACTTTTTTGATGTTTTTCTTTAGATTTTTCACTGTAATTTCTTTTTCTTCGTCTCTTGTTAATTTTAATAGACTTATAAAGCTACCAAGGCCTGTTGAGTCGATGTATTCAAGCTTTGAGCAGTCGACAACTAGATCCTTATCAAGGTCTTCGTAGATGTCGGCTAATTTTTCTTTAAATTTTTTGTTGTTATATATGTCTAGGTCGCCTATTAGCTCGATTAGGTAGTGATCTCCTTCATCGATTAAGTTTAAATCAAACATATAAACCTCCTATCCTTCTAATATTCTATTCTTCAACTGAGGAGACAAACTTTGATGCGCTGGCAACTTTATCGTCCGCTTGCTTCATAAGTATAACTCCTTGTGTGTTTCTTCCTAATTCACTTATACTGTCACTGTCTATTCTGATAATAACTCCCTTAAGTGAGATAATCATGATCTCGTCTTCTTCTTCTACAGATTTTGCAACAACTATAGGTCCTGTCTTTTGAGTGACTTTGTAGCAGATCATGCCCTTACCATTTCTAGCTTGTACCTTAAATTCCTCAAAGGCTGTCTTCTTTCCATAGCCGTGTTCAGTGATCATAAGTAGGGATGTGTCCTTTCTAGCGACTTCGATTGAGACTATGCTGTCGTCTTTATTTAGCTTCATCGCAATAACGCCCATCGCTGTTCTTGACATGGCTCTAGTAGTTTTTTCATCAAATATAAGTATTTTACCTTGTTTTGTAACGCAGGCAATCTTCTCATCGCCTGAAGTTCTTCTAACGCCTATAACCTTGTCATCGTCCTTAAGATTTATCGCCTTAAGTCCTCTCTTACTGATGTTTTTGAACTCGTCAAGGCTAGTTCTCTTATATATACCTTTTTCTGTAAGCATTGATAAGTAGCCGCCTTCCTCATCTTTCTTAAGTGGGATGATGGCTGAGATCTTCTCATCTTTTTCAAGCTGAACAAGGTTTACTATGGCAAGTCCTCTTGCTTGACGCGAACTTTCTGGTATCTCGTAGGCTTTTAGTGAATAAATTCTGCCCTTGTCTGTGAAGAAAAGTAAATCGTCATGAGTTGATACTACGTAGATGTCTTCAACGAAGTCCTCTTCACGTCTTTGCATGCCTTGAACGCCTCTGCCGCCTCTCTTTTGCATCTTGTATGCGCCCTCTGGCATACGCTTGATATAACCAAAGTGTGTTAGAGTGATTACAACGTCTTCATCCTCTATCATGTCTATGGTATCGATCTCGCCTGGGTCTGGCATGATTCTTGTTCTTCTTAAATCTTGGTACTTGTCTCTTATCTCTATAAGCTCATCTTTGATTATGCCGTAGATAAGTCTTTCTGAGCCAAGTATTTCTTTATATTGATTAATTAATTTTATTAGTTCTAGATATTCTTCTTCAAGCTTGTCTCTTTCAAGTCCTGTTAATCTCTTAAGTCTCATCTCCAAGATGGCATTTGCTTGGATTTCAGATAGCTTAAATCTAGTCATCAGCTCATTAATAGCTGTCTTGTCATCTTTTGAGCCTCTGATTACCTTGATTATTTCATCGATATGGTCAAGTGCAATACGTAGACCCTCTACGATGTGCGCTCTAGCCTCTGCTTTTGCAAGGTCATAGCGTGTTCTGCGAGTGATGATCTCGTATTGGTGCATGATGTAGTATTCGATAAGTTCTTTTAGTGTAAGTACCTTTGGCTCGCCATTGACAAGTGCTAGATTGATTATACCGAAAGTATTTTGCATTTGTGTTAACTTATATAAATTGTTTAGGACAATGTTTGCGCTTTGATCACGCTTTATGTCTATAACTACTCTTAAGCCATCTCTATCGGACTCGTCTCTGATGTCTGATATGCCTTCGATTTTTTTATCTCTAACAAGTTCGGCTATCTTTTGTATAAGTTTTGCTTTATTTACTTGATAAGGCAGCTCTCTAACTATGATCTTTTCTCTGCCCTTTTTCTCTTCTATCTCACAAAGTGCTCTTTGTAAAATACGGCCCCTTCCTGTGCTGTAGGCTTCTTTTATGCCGTCTTTACCCATGATAAGAGCGCCTGTAGGAAAGTCCGGTCCCTTGATGTACTTCATAAGTCCTTCGACATCTATGTCCTTGTCGTCGATGTAGGCAATGCAAGCGTCTATAACTTCTTTTAAATTATGTGGCGCCATGTTTGTCGCCATACCAACGGCTATACCTGATGAACCATTAACAAGAAGATTCGGGAAACGTGATGGAAGCACAACTGGCTCCTTTGTTGTCTCGTCGAAATTTAGCATGTAATCGACTGTGTCTTTGTTTATGTCACGAAGCATCTCCATGGCAATCTTTGTCATCTTTACTTCAGTATAACGCATCGCAGCAGCGCCATCGCCATCGACTGAGCCGAAGTTACCGTGGCCATCAACTAGTAAATATCTTGTGTTGAAATCTTGCGCAAGTCTAACCATAGCGTAGTAAACCGCTGTATCACCGTGTGGGTGGTACTTACCAAGTACGTCTCCGACTACTCTGGCGGATTTTCTGTACTGGCCTTGCGGTGTGATGCCAAGTTCGTTCATCGAGTAAAGTATCCTTCTGTGAACCGGTTTTAGACCGTCTCTTACGTCTGGAAGCGCTCTTGAAACTATAACGCTCATCGCATAGCTCAAGTAGCTATTCTTCATCTCGTGCTCGACATTGACATCCTTAAATTGTTTATCTTTTAAAATTACTTCATCTGTCATCTTATTACCTCATTATATATCTAAGTTAGACGCGTATTTTGCGTTCTTTTCAATAAATTCTCTTCTCGGTTCGACCTTGTCACCCATTAGCATGGAGAATATCTCATCGGCGTTAACAGCGTCATCAACATTAACTCTTAATAAAATTCTGTGTTCTGGGTCCATGGTAGTCTCCCAAAGCTGTTCAGGGTTCATCTCACCAAGACCTTTGTAACGCTGAATTGTGTAGTTGTCTCTGCCTATCTCTTTTAATAGTGCTTCAAGCTCGTCATCGTCATAAACGTAGTATTCTTTTCTGTTTTTGCTAACCATATAAAGTGGTGGCTGAGCGATGTAGATGTGTCCATCGTCAACAAGCTCTCTCATGTGTCTAAAGAAGAATGTTAGTAAAAGTGTTCTGATGTGAGCGCCGTCGACGTCGGCATCGGTCATGATGATGATTTTGCCGTATCTAAGCTTTTCTATGTTAAATTCTGTGTCAATACCTGTACCAAAGGCAGTTATCATCGCCTTTATCTCTTCATAAGCAAGTATCCTATCTAGTCTTGCCTTTTCTACGTTAAGAATTTTACCTCTAAGTGGAAGTATTGCTTGGAACTTTCTGTCCCTGCCTTGCTTAGCTGATCCGCCGGCTGAGTCCCCTTCGACTATGAAGATCTCAGTCTCAGTGTTGTCGTTTGATTGGCAGTCCGCCAATTTGCCCGGAAGAGTCGTGTTATCCAAGACACTTCTTTTGCCTCTGGATAGGTCACGCGCCTTTCTAGCCGCTTCTCTCGCCCTTTGCGCAGATATTGCTTTTTCTATAATCTTTTTTCCTTCTTGCGGATGAAGCTCGAAATAATCAATAAGTTCTTGATAACATGTAGTATTTACAATACCTTGAACCTCGCTATTGCCAAGCTTTGACTTAGTTTGTCCCTCAAATTGTGGCTCTTTAAGCTTAACTGAGACAATTGCAGTCAAACCCTCTCTTGCGTCATCACCAGAAAGATTATCTTCTTTTTCCTTGATAATGTTGGCTTTTCTACCATAATCATTAAGCGCTCTTGTTAAAGCGTTTCTAAAACCAGTCAAATGGTAGCCGCCTTCTGTTGTGTGTATGTTATTTGCGAAAGTTAAAACGTTTTCCGAATATCCGTCAGTGTATTGCATCGCAATCTCTAGCTCGCAGTCCTCCATGGACTTATCGAAATAGATGATATCTTCAGATATGGCGTTTTTACTGCGGTTGATGTACTCAACAAAGCTCTTGATACCGCCTTCGTAGTGAAAAACTTCTTCTTGTGGCTCTTCTTCTCTCTCGTCTATTAAAGTAATTCTAACTCCTTTATTAAGGAAGGCAACTTCTCTAAACTTAGTAACTAGAACTTCTTTAGAAAATTCAGTTGTGTCAAAAATTTCAGAGTCCGGCATGAATTGTATTGTTGTACCTGATTCTTTTGTGTCGCCAACTACTTGTATGTCGCCTTGCGCCTTACCTCTAGCAAAGTGTTGTTCATATATGTGGCCAGAGCGCTTTACAGTCGCTATCAGCCATTCGCTAAGAGCGTTAACGCATGAAACACCAACACCGTGAAGACCGCCTGATACCTTGTATGCGTCGTTGTTAAATTTACCGCCCGCATGCAAAACAGTAAGTACTGTCTCCAAAGTCGATTTGCCAGTTTTTGGATGGACTTCAACCGGTATACCCGAGCCGTTGTCCTCTATAGATATGCTTCCGTCCTTGTATATAACTACCTTGACAGTATCCGCTCTACCAGCCAAAACTTCGTCGATGGAGTTATCCATAACCTCCATAACGCAGTGGTGAAGACCCTTTGTGCCAGTTGAGCCGATGTACATACCCGGTCTTTTTCTAACGGGTTCTAGTCCCTCAAGGACCTGAATACTACCCGCATTATAATTCTTATCTTCCATTTCTTCCTCCGTAAATCATTTCATTCGTTTCTAACTTTATAAGTAAATAGTCATCGTCAATTAAATCTTTTATATCATCCATGTCTTGAAGCGTGAATATTACTTGCATATCACCCACAGCATCAAGAAGGTATTTCTTTCTTTTTTTGTCAAGCTCACTAAAAACGTCATCCAAAAGCAGAGTCACATCCTTGTTAAAGCTTCTAATCATCTTAAGTTCAGCAATCTTCATCGCGAGCATCACAGTTCTTAATTGGCCTTGCGAAGCAAATTTCCTCGCCTCATTGCCCCCTATGCTTATGGGATAGTCATCTCTATGAGGGCCGAGCGCAGTCGTCTTTCTCTCGATATCCTTGTCAAGATTGGCAGTGAAAGCATTTTCGTAAGCCGTTTTTATGTCACCCGCTATGTCAATATTAGTCTTGTACTCGATAAGTAATTCGTCTCCGCCGCTTAAGTCCATATGTATGGCCTTGCAAATGGCGTTAAAGTTCTCCGTAAATGTTTTTCTCTTCTCTACGAGAGCCGCGCCAAGCGTGATGAGCTGTGTATCGTATGACTTTAAGACTGCCTTTAAAGAATTTTTATCCTTGTACATTTTAAGTGCCTTGTTTCTGTTCATAAGCACTTTATTGTAGCTAAGTAGTTCGTCGCGATACGACGGCGACAGCCTTGTTAATATGCTGTCAATGTACTTACGCCTAAGTTCTGGAGCGCCTTTTAAGATGTTTAAGTCGAAAGGCTCAAAGAGAACCGCCTCAAAGCGTTGATTGTACTCCTTGGCATTCTTGATCATCTTGTCGTTTTGCTTGACGAGCTTGCCCTTGGGCTCGATCGTGATCTCGACCCGATTTAAAATATCCTTGTAAAGGTACTCAAACGAAGCATAGGCAGATGCATTACCAAACTTGATTAGCTCCGCATTTCTCTCAGTTCTAAAGCTCTTTAAAAAGCTGAGCATATAAATCGCCTCTATCACATTCGATTTGCCCTTGGCATTGTTCGCCAAAATTATGTTCTTTTTTGGATGAAACTTCAAATATAACTTTGAGAAGCTTCTGTAATTTACAAGCTTTAAACTCTTTAACATATCTCGATACTTTCGTCAAATACAGTGACCACGTCGCCTTGCCTAATCTTTTTGCCCCTGCGAGTCTCAACCTCGCCATTGACCTTGACTAGACCATCTTGAATGATGTTTTTGGCCATGGCACCGCTATCAACTATAGCGCAAACCTTTAAAACATTTTGCAGCTGAATGTATTCGTCTTCTAGCTTAAACTTCATAATTCTCACCTAATCTCTACTATTATTATATATACTCACTTATGCTTGCATTTTTACAGGTAAAACAAGGTAGCGATACTCCTCGCCCTCGTAAATCTTCATCGGTCTAATGCTTTCAGAAAGCTTTAGTGTTAGCTTATCCGCGCTCATGGCCTTGAGACCTTCAAGAACGTAGCGGCCGTTGAAGCCGATCTTGATGTCGTCACCAGTTTTTTCTACCATGATGTCGTCAGTCGCGTTACCAAGCTCATTTGACGCGGCAATGTTTAGGTTATTGTCCTTAAAGTCCATGACAATAAGACTTATTCTGTCCTCAAAACCTATTAAGGAAACCCTTTCGATGGCGTTCACTAGATCCATCCTATTGATCTCTACAGTAGTGTAGTCCTCGCTTGCGAAGACCTCTTCGTAGTTAAAAAAGTCGCCTTCTATCAGCCTTGTATATAGAAGTGCACTGTCTATTTTAAAGACAGCCTTGTCCCTTGCATATGATATTTCCACGATATCGTCTGTATCGTCAAGCATCTTTTGTATTTCAGCTAAAGTTCTGTAAGGCACGATAAATGAGCTATTCTCCTCAACAGCGGCCTTGAACTTTAAAGAGCTAATTCTGTATCCGTCAAGACTTGCCGCGCTTAAAAGGCCATCTTCAAACTTGAAGTAAACGCCGCAAAGCGTTGGTCTCGCTTGATCTTGACTAGTTGAGAATAGTGTTTTCTTGATAATCTTATTAAGTTCTTTCATAGTTAATTTCACAGACTTATCCAAGCTGTAGTGCGTGTCAATCTCTGGATAATCGTCGTGCGGCATGCTCTTTAGATTGAATTTCGAGAACTTCGCCTTGATCTCGACGTCATCGCCGTTTGAAGTAAAGCTGATCTCGCCAGATGGCACCTTTCTAACTATATCAGAAAGAAGTTTGTTTGAGAAGCAACAAGTGCCCTCTTCTACTACAGTGCATTCACATTCACTGATGATAGTTAGTTCAGTGTCAGTCGAAACGAGCCTAATCCTGTTATTTGCTGCAGTTATCTTAATCGCTTCAAGAATTTCTAGAGGACTTCTTTGAGAGATAGCCCTTTGAGCGATTGTAATATGTTTTAAAAAGTCATCTTTGTCGATTATAAACTTCATCGTATCACCTCAATATTCACTTTCTTGTTAAAATGCGTTCTTTAACTCGTTTCAATTTTTCGTCGCTGCGAAGTGCGTTTAGCACAGCTCACTCCAAAAAATTATAAACTTCGTTAAATTTACGCATTTTTCCTACGAAATTAAATATTAATACTAATTTTGATATTATACATTTCGTAGTAATCTATTTTTTTCTTCTATATATATAGTTTATATATAGTTTACTTTTTTTCGCTATGATAATAGTTTTGTTCTTCTACCATTTTTTCTAATAAATACTTTTGTCAAATCTAATACCCTTAATAATTAATAATAATTAGAAGTAATAGTAGTAGTTCCTGTATAATTGTGGATAAGTTTATCAAATCCATATTTATCATCAATATTTATCCACAGGTCTTCTGAATTAAATGTTCAGTAAAGAGGACTTATCCACAGATGATCTTTTCCAAAGCCTCAACTGCGTCCCTAATATTCGCCTTAGTCTTCTTTTCCTTCAAAATCTTTTCGTAGGCATATATCACAGTAGAGTGATCGCGTCCACCAAAAGCCTCCCCAATCTTTGGGTATGATAAATCAGTATTAACGCGTGCGAAATACATCGCTATCTGCCTTGGAATTGCTATATCAGAGTGCTTTCTCTTTGAATTTATATCCTCAATCGAAATGTTAAAATACTTCGCAACCGCTTCCTTAATCGAGTCGATAGTGATCTCCTTTTCCTCACTTTGACTCATAAAATCAAGCGCGCTCTTTGCCAAAGGTACAGTAATTTCAAGCTTTGTACCATCTTCCTGTTCAGAAGCAGCCTTGACACCCATAAGAGCCCCCTCAAGCTGACGAATGTTTTGCTTAGCGCGTTTCGCGATGTATTCAAGCACATCATCAGAGACATCCAAGTTCTCTTCATCCGCCTTCGCTTTTAAGATGGCAATACGAGTTTCCAAAGGTGGCTGCTTAACCTCAATAGTTAAGCCACTTTCAAAACGGCTAATAATTCTGTCCTGAATATTCTTAATGTCACTAGGTGACCTATCAGACGCTATAATTATCTGCTTATTCATAGAGTAAAGCGCGTTAAACGTGTGGAAAAACTCCTCTTGCGTTTGATCCTTGTACGACAAAAACTGAATATCGTCAATAATCAAGCAGTCCAAAGAGCGATACTTCTCCTTAAATTCGCGCATCGTTCTGTTCTGTAAGCAGCTAATAAGCTCATTCGTGAAGTCCTCACTCGTGATATATAAAAGCCTAAAATCCTTGTGGTCCTTTAGCATCTTATTGCCTATCGCATTAATTAAATGCGTCTTTCCAAGACCAGTCTTACCAAAAAGGAAGAAAGGATTGTATAAAAGACCAGGATTTTCCGCTATTCTCTTTGAATTTTCAAAAACATAAAGGTTCGCATCCCCCGGAATAAACCTGTTAAACGTGAAATATGGATTCAAATTTGGAATTATATCCCCAGTTTTTTTCGACGTCTCCTCAACACTTTGCTTGTAATCGTAGCCTTGAGAAGGGTCCAAAACCTTGACATCACTCACACCCTCGTCCATCGACACAAGTTTTTTCTTGATAGTGTCCTTGTAATTGAACTCAACTATACTCTTTATGAATATATTTGGAGCCAAAAGTACCAAAACACCATCCTCCAAGCCGACCGGCTCTAAAACACTGATCCACAAGTCGATATTATTGATAGGAATGTCTTCCTTAAGCGCCTCCACACACGATGCAAATAGAGACTTTGCGTTGTTCATAATTTTACCTCCGTCCTATGTGGATAGTTTATCCACAGGCATCTGTCTATATATGTATATTTACTCGAATCGCATTGTGCATAGAATAATAGCCCTTTTCTGTGGATAAGTAAGTAATTTTATCAACATTTCCACAGGATATCCACAGTTTATTCACAAGAACTAGGATAATATCTTCGCTATTTTCTATGTCTTTTATATTATATCAACAAATAAAAAAATTATCAACATTTATTTTTTAAAGCTGTGGAAAGACTGTTTATAAACTTCCACGATAATGGTTTTGCTCTTCTACTTATTCGATATAAAAAATGAATTTAACAGACAGTGTCTGGCAAATGTTTATAGTTTTGCTCTTCTACTCATTTCACAAAAGTTGTTTTGCATGTAAATCTATTTTTATACTTTTCGTTTTAGACTTAGATTGATTTTTCTATTAATCGTATGATGCGCACTTATAGTCCGCCGCGCGAATGGCATATGTCGGGCATATGATATATGCTGGGAGTGTGGTATATGACACGCACTTAATAAAACAGCTTCACCTTAAAATAATTTCCTCTTAGTTCTAGCAAAACTATTTATCATATCTAAATAAATATTTCAAGCAAATTTAAGAAAAGTGATTTTTTGGACAAGAATATTTTTTTAGATCTATATTTTGTTTTCACTACAAATAAAAGAAAAGTGCTTTTACAGAGCGAAGCCTTCGGAGAAAACTGCAATTAGTGAGAAAATTGATTTTCAAGAGCGCAGCCTTCGGAATAAATTGCATTAATTTCTTAACGAAGATGTCTGTCCGAAAATTCATCTAGTGGAGCGTAGCGTAACGAATATGAATTTTCAAGACATCGAGTTTAGAAATTAACAATTTATGTAGGCGCAGCAAGCGAAGGAAAACAATTTTCGATGTGCATGATCAAATCAAGTCATTTTTTTATAAACAATTGGCGGGTTTGTGGTAAAAGTGCAAAAAAGAATTGGCGGGTTTGTGGTAAAAGTGCGAAAAAGAATTGTCGGGTTTGCAGAAAAATAAAAATACTATTGCTTCAAATCCTGTCTGAAACTATATTTGCGACGTTTAATCAATTTAACTATTTATTAAGTAGAAAATCATAAGAAAATTTATTTAGAAAAGTGGATTCACGTGTAAAACGATTTGAGAAAATCGACTAATCTGATCCAACCATAATCCCCACTAAAATCATCTTGAACTACTTCCCCTGCTGTGTTATAATAAAGTTATAATCAAAGGAGGTTTATCATGAACAACAAGAAGAAGATGACATTTTTGGATTACTTTATACTAAAGATCATCGTGGCTGGGACTTTCTTTTTCTTATATTTGAAGCCGGCTGCTTTTAAAATCCCTGGCGTTGAAACTTATCCAGATGCTCTAATCATCTGCAGAGGCGCTGCTCTACTTATGAGTATATTCACTATGAGTCAAGTTTTCGATGCTATTTACAAAGCTTCACAAAAATAAGTTTTTTACATGGAAGTCTTTTTTAAGGCTTCTTTTTTTTATAAAATGGCCCGGCCATTAGCATAATTTATCTATTATATTAATATTTTCATAATTTTCTCTTGACAAAGGCCTATTAATTAATTATAATTACTATAGGAGTTTATGTACTATAGGAGGTGTATATAAATGAAGAGAACTTATCAACCTAAGAAAAGACAAAGAAAAGTTGAACATGGTTTCAGAAAAAGAATGTCAACTAAATCTGGTAGAAATGTCTTAAGAAGAAGAAGATTAAAAGGAAGAAAGAGATTATCTGCATAATTTATGCAAAGGTATTTGAGTTTAAGAAAGAAAGTAGATATTAACAGGGTTTTCTTGTCGAAGAAGAAGGCCTTTAACGAGTCGTTTACGGTATATTACCGCTATAATAACCTAGATCACCCTAGGTTTTGTTTTGCTATTAGTAAAAAGTACGGCAAGGCGAATAAGAGGAATTTACTAAAGAGAAGGCTCAAGGCCATCATCGAGGCGCACGCAGGGGATTTTGATAAGCCTTATGACATTGTGATTTCGGTGAAGCCATGTGTTATTGACTACGATTTCTACAAGATTAGAAAAAGATTTCTTTCTTTGTTAAGAAAAATAAATGTTTTAAAGGATAAAGCTTATGAGTAGGATTATGGTTATGGTGGTGAAGTTTTACCGCTTTGTGGCACATAAGATTTTTCACAAGAGGCCCAGCTGTATTTTTACGCCAACTTGCTCTGAGTATGCGATAGAAGCTTTTGAGAAATATGGTTTTTTCAAAGGCTTGTATTTATCTGTGAAGCGCGTGCTTCGCTGCAATCCATGGTCAAAGGGCGGCTATGACCCGCTTGTATAGTTTTCCTTTAGGCTTTATTTATCGTAAGGAGGATTTATATGTTAGGTAAAATTTTAGGTTACCTTTTTAATTTCATATATGATCAGCTTGCTAGCATGGGCGCGGAGCCTGCAAACTTCTCGTTTTTGGCAATGACTATCATTATCTCGACTATTATCGTGAAATTATTGGTCTTACCACTACAAATTTCTTCTACTAAGAAGATGAAGAAGACTGCGGACTTACAGCCTAAGGTTAAGGAAATTCAAGAGAAGTACGGCTACGATCAACAGATCGCCTCTCAAAAGGTTATGGAGCTTTATAGACAAGAGGGCGCGTCGATAACTGGCGGCTGCTTGCCTCTGCTTATTCAGTTCCCTATCTTGATTGCCTTCTTCCAAGTGTGCCAAAATCCAGCTATAAACGCATTCGGCGAAGCAAAATACGCTGCTATGTCAAAAACATTTTTCTGGATTAAGGATTTATCGCTTGCTGACCCATATTGGTACGGTCTTCCGCTGATTGCAACGCTTGTAACGCTTCTAATGAGTGTGACTACGCCAAGGGTTGGTATGACTGACGAGCAGCAAGCCAAGTCTATGAATATGATGCAGTATTTTATGCCGTTAATGACATTTTTCTTTACAGTTAAATATCCAGCTGGCCTAGCTTTGTACTGGGCTGTATCAAGCCTATTTGCTGCGATTCAACAGTTTGTACAAAATAGGATCATTAAGAAAGAGGAGGTAATTGTAAGTGAAAAGTAGATTTGAAGCGAAGACTATTGAAGACGCTATAATCAAGGCTGAGACTGAACTTGGCATGAGCAGAGACGCTTTCACTGTTGATGTAATAAATGAAGATAGTAAAGGTTTTTTAGGTATCGGCGCGAAGGACGCTGTGATTGAGGTTATTTATGATGATGTAAATAGCTCAAACTGCGGCTGCGAGGACCATGAACATGGCAAAGAAAATCACGAAATCCATGACCATGACGATGGCAATGGCGGTGACGCTGAGCATATAAAGATATTGAAAAATTTCTTGGACGAGTTCTTTAGGCTATTTGAGGTAAAGGCTTCGTACAAGATTGATGAGTCTGACGATATGATCAAGGTTTTGATTGACGGGGACTCATCTGATGACACGTCGAAATTGATCGGTAAGAAGGGTGCGGTTTTGGACTCTATGAACACGATAGCGCAAATTCAGCTAAACAAGTCGCTTGCTGAGTTTAAGAGGCTTTACATCGACGTTGGCGACTACAGAAAGAAAAGACAAGAGAAAGTTAGAGAGCTTGCTATACAAGGTTGTGAAAGGGCTAGAAAGTATGGTACTAAGGTTTCATTAGAGTACATGACTAGCTATGACAGACGTATCGTTCACGAAACCTTAGCAGGTATTGAAGGCGTAAAAACATTTTCTGAGGGCAACGAGCCTCACAGAAGAGTTTGTATCATAGCGAAGTAATTAGGAGGCTTTTATAGCCTCTTTTTTATTTATCTTTATGATTATAGTAATGGCAATGTTTATGTGAATGGCTTTGACACGATGAATGAAAATGCTTATGTGAATGGTTTTGCCACGATGAACGAATTTGCTAGAATAATATATTTTACATAGTTTGCAAAATTGCTAGAGCAAGCAATTTTACCAGAGAAGGCAAAATTGATAGAGAAAGTGATTTTACTTGACAAGGCAAAAATGCTAGCCTAATTGAAAATACATAGCGTGTACACATCACGCACTAATACGATAAAATAAGATGAAAAGAATAAAAAAGGAGAAGAAATGAGAACGATTTGTGCAATATCAACTGCTATGCAGCCGGGCGCCATCGCCATCATCAGGATGAGCGGGACGAATAGTTTTGCTATTGCGAAGAAAATTTTTCGCTCGGCAAGCGGCAAAGATGATTTTAAAAATAAATACATGTACTTCGGCAGGATCTACGACGGAGATGACTTCGTCGACGAAGTCTTGATATGCTTTATGAAGGCGCCAAATACCTACACTACAGAGGATATGGTCGAGATATATTCGCACGGCAGTGTAATTAGTCAAAGAAGGATACTTAATCTACTTTTGAAAAATGGCGCAGAACTTGCTGAGCGCGGCGAATTTACGAAGAAGGCCTTTATTGGCGGCAGAATAGACATCACACAGGCTGAGGCTGTCGCTGACATGATTAACGCCAAGACCGACATGAGCTATAATTTGTCTTTAAAAGCCTTCGATGGATCAGTTCGTGACTTTATTAATGGCCTTGCAGATAGCCTTAAGATGCTCATTGCAAACATCGAGGTCGCTATCGATTATCCAGAAGAAGACATCGAAGAGATTAGCTACGAGCGCATCACGAATACATTGACAGATGTGAAAAATAGCTTAGCTGAGCACATTAGGCGCGCATCGACATCGACGCTTATTAAGGACGGCATCAAAACATCCATAGTCGGCGTACCAAACGTAGGTAAATCCTCGCTTCTAAACACATTTACCCGCGAAGAAACGGCGATAGTCTCAAATATCGAGGGCACTACAAGGGACATGATCACTGAGTACATCGACCTTGAGGGCATCAGCCTTAAACTTATGGACACAGCTGGCATTCGTGAGGCGTCGGACGAGATTGAACGCATGGGCGTTGCCATATCCAAGAAGGCAATCAAGGACGCAGACCTCGTTCTAGCAGTTTTTGATTACTCAAAGCCAATTACTGACGGCGATAAAGAGATCATTGACATGGTTCAAGAGAAAAAACACATATATATACTAAATAAGGTAGACGAAGGCGAAAACGGCGAGTACCTAGACCATTTCGAGCAAAATGCAAAGTACATTTTAACGAGCTTAAAGACTGGCGAAGGCTTCGAAGCGCTTAAAGAAATGATTAAGGAAATGTTTTTAGCGGGCGATATTACTCAAGATGACCTAGTTTACGCAAATATCAGGGAGATGGACCTGCTTAATAAGGCGCACACAGCCATAAGCGAGGCATTAAACGACGCTGAGCACAAACAAGTCTACGATCTACTCATAGTCAACATCAGAGCCGCTCTCGATAGCCTTCTTGAAATACTTGGCGAGAAGCTCGACAGCGAGATACTTGATAAGATATTCCAAAACTTTTGCATCGGCAAATAGACTAAAGGAAGTGATTTTATGCAAAGAAGAGAAAAAACATATATTAGAGGCACGTTTGATGCAGTCGTAGTCGGCGCTGGACACGCTGGCTGCGAGGCGGCACTAGCACTTGCCCGCCTTGGCAAAAAAACTGCTGTCATCACCATTAGCCTCGACGCAATCGCTGCAATGAGCTGCAATCCTAACATTGGCGGCACTGGCAAGGGTCACCTCGTTCGTGAGATTGACGCCCTTGGCGGCGAGATGGCGAAAAACATCGACAAAACCTACATTCAGTCGCGTATGCTGAACACCTCAAAAGGCCCAGCCGTGCACTCTTTGCGCGTTCAGGCCGACAAGCAGGCCTACCACCGCGAGATGAAGAAGACACTTGAACAGGAGCCGAACCTTATTATAATCCAAGGCGAAGTGGACGAAGTCATTTTTGATGATAATGGCAGAGCCACTGGCGTCCGCATGACTACAGGCGCTGTACTTGAGGCGAAGGCAGTCATTTTGGCGACAGGGACTTACCTTAAAGGAAGAATATTTGAGGGCGAGCTAAATTACGAGTCGGGCCCCGATGGCCGCTTCCCTGCTCGCTATCTATCGGCATCGTTAAATGAGCATGGTATTGATTTACGTAGAATGAAGACAGGAACACCAGCTAGAGTCCATAGGCGCAGCATTGACACGTCAAAGATGGCTATCCAAGAAGGCGACAAGACCATAGTCCCCTTCTCATTTATGAATGAGGCGGACGCCATTCGCAAGGATCAAGCTGTTTGCTACCTAACATACACTACCAAGCCAATGCACGAATACATTTTGGCGCACATGGATCGTTCGGCGAGGACGCTTGGCGACATAACTGGCGAAGGACCGCGCTATTGCCCAAGTATAGAGGATAAAGTACTTCGTTTCAAGGACAAGGATCAGCACCAAGTTTTCATCGAGCCAGAGGGCACGGACACTGATGAAATGTACATCCAAGGCGTTTCGACGGCGCTTCCTGAGGAGATGCAAGTTGAGATGTATAGGATGATTGAGGGGCTGGAGCACTCCGAGATTATGAGGAGCGCCTACGCGATAGAGTATGACGCGATCGACCCCACTTCCCTAAAGCTTAGTCTTGAGTCCAAAAAGCATGAAAATCTATTTTTCGCGGGCCAAATCAATGGCTCATCCGGCTACGAAGAGGCCGCCGCACAAGGCATCATGGCAGGCATCAACTGCTACCTAAAGCTTGAGGGCAAGGAGCCTTTCATTATCAAAAGGAGCGAGGGCTACATCGGCGTTTTGATCGACGACCTCGTTACTAAAGGCACAAACGAGCCGTATCGTATGATGACGAGCCGCTGTGAATATAGACTAAGTCTAAGGCAGGATAACGCTGACATGAGGCTCACTGACTACGCTTATAGAATTGGTCTTGCAAGCGAAGAGCGTTATAATCGCATGCTTGAGAAGAAGAATCGCATTGATGGCGAGCTTGAACAATTGAAGTCGAAGTCCATTGGCCCAAAGGAAGAGACAAACGCTTATCTTGAAAGCCTTGGAACGACAGCGCTTAAGACAGCAGTCACACTTGAAGAATTGCTTCGCCGCCCTGAGATACATTACAGTGACCTCGCTAAGTTTATGGATTTATCCATGGATAAGCCCGACGAAATACTTGAGCTCGAGACAATCGTCAAGTACGACGGCTACATCAAGAAGCAAAATAAAGAGATAGAGAACTTTTTGAAGATGGAAGAGCGCTCGCTTAAAGACTTTGATTATAGCCTCGTTAAGGGCTTAAAGACCGAAGCCAAGGAAAAGCTTGAAAAGTTTAGACCGTCAAACCTTGGCCAAGCCTCGAGAATCAGTGGCGTTACGCCAGCCGACATCAACAACATCATTATATACATGGAAGTAAATAAACGCAAATGATTTACGTGATTATAGCAATCGCCGCGTTAATGGCGCTCGCCCTACTCATGTGGAAGAAAAAATTAGTTGTTTCGGAATACACAGTAAAGGCGCCCATGGATATGGATTTGCTCGTGCTTAGTGATTTACACTCGATGAACTTCGGTGAAGGACAAAGAGATCTACTTGATATAGTGGATGCACTTCCCTTTGACGCGATACTAATGCCGGGCGATATATTTGATGACAAGGTCGACGACAGAAAAGGCTATGAGTTTGTGGATGGCATCACGAAATATAAGTGCTACTACATCCTAGGCAATAACGAGATCATCTCGGGCAAGGCAGAGCTGCACATGAAGAAGCTTGCGTCCATGGGGATCACAGTCTTGGACGATGGCAAGGCCATTTACAAAGCAGACGATAAGCAAATAGAAATTTGGGGCTTCAGAGACAGGCACCCTTGGCGCATGAAGGATTACGCGGCGCATGTGGCTAAGAGGCTTGATGCGGATACGGATTTTAATGATTATCGCATTGTTCTCTCGCACAAGCCACTTACGAAGGATCAGTTTAAGGACTTAAATGCGGATTTGCTTATCGCGGGCCACGCGCATGGCGGTCAGTGGCGCCTTCCTCCTATAAATAACGGAGTTTTCGCGCCAAATCAAGGAATATTTCCAAAGTACGCTGGCGGCGTATATGAGGCGAACGGCAGATACGAGGTCGTTTCGAGAGGCCTCGCACGTGGACTAAAGCTCGTGCCGCGGCTAAACAACCCGCCCGAGATAGTTTTACTACACTTAAGAAAATATTGTTCCACGTGGAACATTTGAAAGGATAAATATGCTGAAAACTTATTTGAATGAGATTAATATAAACGCTACAGAGGGGCAAATAGCTGAGCTAGAGCGCTTCAAGGATATGCTCGTGGAGAAAAATAAGGTCATGAACCTAACTGGCATCACTGAGTCAGACGAGGTCGACAGGCTTCACTTCACCGACAGCGCCTACCCTCTTACTCTGCCTGAGCTAAAAAATGCGAAGAAGTTAATAGACGTCGGCACTGGCGCCGGCTTCCCTGGCGTAGTCTTGAAGATACTCGCTCCAGAAAAAGAAATTTTACTCAACGATAGTTTATTAAAGAGATTAAAATTTTTAGACGAAGTGATAATGGATTTGGATCTAAAGGACATAGAGACAGTTCACGCAAGGAGCGAAGACCTTGCTCACGTCGCAGCACATAGAGAGGCCTACGACGTCGCCATATCGAGAGCAGTCGCTCGCCTAGCTACACTTACAGAGTATGTGCTAGGCTTTGTGAAAATTGACGGCTATATGCTTTCGATGAAGTCTGGAGATATAGATGAAGAAGCTTTAGAGGCAAAAAAAGCTATAGCGGCAATGGGTGGAGAGATTGTAGATGTGCACAAGTATAGGTTATTTGATGAGTTTGATAGATCGATAGTGGTGGTGAAAAAAGTTAAAAATACACCGAAGAAATATCCGAGAAATAAAAATCTTCCTAAAACAAAGCCAATCATATAATAAGTAGAAAGATAGTATTCATTATTTTATAAAATTAATAGACTCAGTATAAATAAAAAGAATACAAAAAACAGTTTAAGAAATACTTTTATTGGGTACAATATTAAAAACAACAAATAACAAACTTATATTTTAAGGAGATGTAGTTATGAAAAAGAAATTTTACATAGTTCTTATACTTTGTTTATTGATGACTTTTAGCGTAGGATGTGCTCAAATAACTATTAAAAGAGGCGACATAGACACAGGCTTTACTAAAAGTGATTACAGTAAGTTTAAGAATAAAAAGTCAGTGACGATTAACTTTGATTTAGACAAGAATACAAAGTATGATTTAGAAATTAGTAATGATTGTGGAAATGTAGAGGTGCTTCCATCAAACTCAGATCAACTTGAAGTCTATGGTGAAGTATATTATACTGACAAAAAAGATATATCAGAAAACTATGAATTTATAAAAAGCCAAGTTGATGATAAACTTGCAAGTATCAAAGCAAATCGCGAAAAATACAACAGCAAGGACTTTATTGTTAATTTAAAAGTTTTAGTACCTGAACAAGACTTTGCAAAAGTTAATATAAATACAAGTAACGATGAGCTTGTAATTAACTCTGTCAAATGCGATGAATTTTACTTAGAGTCAAGCAATTGCGAATTAAAAATGAAAGATTCTAAGATTGCTAATTCTGAGATTAGCACAAGTAATGGCACGGTTGACATAAAAGATTCGAATTTTACTGACATAGTTATAAATACATCAAACTCAGAGATTGCTTTAAATAACACAGAATTCGTTAATTTAGAAGGCAATACAAGCAACGGCTCAGTAGAAGTAAATGATGTTTCTAACGTTGCTGAGAAAATGATTTTGACTAATAGTAATGGCCCAATAAATATTGATTTATCAGGCGTAGAAAAGGATATAAAGCTAAAACTACTAGGTCTTGACAGTAATAATTGCGAAGCTAATATTAACGAGAGCAGATATAAACTTGATAAAGCAAGTGGTGAATTAAGTAAAATTGAAGCTAATAATGATTCAGAGCACATGCTAATTGGTGAAATAGGGACTAGTAATGGAGATATTACTATAAAATAGTTAAATACATGTGTAAATTGAGACCTGCAGGTCTCTTTTTTTGTTTTGACTCGAACTAAATGTTCCACGTGAAACATCTATCGCCCGACAACCATATTCATAAAATGTTCCACGTGGAACATTCCTATTAAAAAAAAAGCAACCCCCATAAGACAAGATCAATTCGTCGGAAAAATTTATGCATAGGACGAAGATAAGAACGAGCTCACAGCGAAATAGTACAAGTAGTACATTGGAGCTGTGACGAGGGCGTTCGAGTTCTAGGCAAAATTTTTATAGAATTGATTTGTCAATCTTCCTATTGAAATTTATGGCGCAATGTGCTATTATTAACTTAGAGGTGATTTCATGTCCAAAACTATTGTCATATTTAATCAAAAAGGCGGCGTCGGCAAAACAACGACAGCCATCAACCTAAGCTATGCGCTTGCAAAGCTTGGTCAGAGGGTCTTGTGCGTCGATATGGACGCTCAGTCAAATCTATCAAGCGGTCTTCTTGAAGACTACAGCGAGGCTAGATCGTCCACATACACGCTACTAACCGATAGTGCAAAAGACATCAGATCACTAATTAAGCCGACTAAGCTAGATAAGCTCCATGTCATCGACTCATCGACTGACATCGCGGGCCTTGAGATAGAGCTTACACAAAAAGGCGATTGGAAAGACATCTTAAAGCGCCGTTTGGACGAGATTAAAGGTGATTATGACTTCATCTTCATCGACTCGCCGCCCTCACTTGGCATCCTTTCAATCATGAGCCTTGCAGCCGCAAACTCAGTCATCATACCGATACAGGCCGAGTACTACGCACTTGAAGGCGTTTCGAAACTCATTAGGACCATAGAGCTAGTAAAAGAAAATTACAATCAGGCCCTTACAATCGAAGGCGTTCTTATTACCATGTTTGACGCGAGAAATAATCTTCACACCGAAGTCTTCTCCGAAGTTCAAAACTTCTTTGGCGCGAAGCTCTACACAGCGGTCATTAACCGCAACATACGTCTTGCAGAGGCGCCCAGCTACTCCATGAGCATATTCGAGTACGACAAAGCCTCGAAGGGAGCCGAAAATTACATGAATCTAGCCGAAGAATTTTTACAAAAGCAAGGAAGGTGATTATATGGCGAAGAAACTTGGCAAGGGCCTAGGCAGCCTCCTAGGCGTTGAAAGCATCACAGAAATCACAGAAAAGTCCAAAAATGAGCTTATGGATATAGATATGGCAATGGTCGTGCCAACAGAAGCACAGCCACGTCAGTCCTTTAAGGAAGATACCATCAAAGAGCTAGCAGAGTCCATAGAGAAAAACGGACTACTTCAGCCAATAGTAGTCAGGCCAATGGAGAAAGGCAAATATCAAATCATAGCCGGTGAAAGACGTTACAGAGCCTTTAAGAAGCTTGGCAGGACCATGATCCCAGCCATAGTCAGAGACTATGAGGATGAAGAAGTCGATAAGCTTCAACTCGTTGAAAATGTTCAAAGAGAGGACCTAAACCCATACGACGAAGCCATTGCTTATTTGAAATTAAAGGAAAAGTACGGACTAAAGCAAGATGACATCGCCAAAGCAGTTGGCAAATCACGCCCATATATCTCGAACATGACAAGACTATTATCCTTAGAGGACGAGATACTTGAAATGCTTAAGAATGGCGAGATCACAGTATCACACGCAAAACTTATATTATCAGTCGATACAAAAGAAGAGCGCTTAAAACTTGCTCATAAAATAAAAGACGCAGGCCTAACAGTTAGGCACACAGAGGAAAGAACACGTAAGCCAAAGAAGGCAAAGCCAGAAGACATCTACATCAAAGACATCCGCGAGAGACTTGAGGACTTTTTATCAACCAAAGTTTCGATCAAGCACACAAAGCGCGGCGGCTCCATCACCATCGATTACTACACAGACGACGACCTAACAAGGCTTACAGACTTAATCACGGAGGATTAGTATGGATCTACACGTATACATCGTCGACGCCTTCGCAACATGCCGCTTCGGCGGAACACCCATCGGCGTAGTTGCCGACGCAGAAGGCCTCGAAGAAGAAGACTACCAAATCATCGCAAACGAGCTTAGAGCCGGCCTTACAGCCTTTGCAGAGCCAGTTGACCAAGACGTTTTCAGAACTAGATACTTCACGAGCAAAACCGAGCTAGAGGGCTCCGGACAAGGCTCACTTGCGCTATTTTACGTGCTTACAAACCTTGGTTATATCAAAGCCATTGAGAATGGTGTCAAGCTTGTCTACGAAGTGAACAAAAGTTCCAAGAAAAAAGTCTACATCTATTACAAAGACTACAAGATAGAGAATTTGGAGATAGAGGTCAGCCGTCCAGCAATTGTGAATAGCTCGCCCGACATTTCAAATATGCTCAGCGCCATGAGCCTTTCAACAGCCGATATCGGTCTTGCGAATGGTCTTGACGCGAGGGCCATGGTTGTCGAAGCAGAAGAAAAGACACTCATCGTACCAATTAAGACAAGACAGGCACTTTATGGCTACACAATAGATGAATTTAAATTCAAAGATGCAGCCAAGACCATAGGCGTGGACAACGTTCACCTGTTTAATGAAGCCGAAGATGGTTTTTACTACGTAAGGAATTACACAAAAGACCTCGCTTTTGAAGAGGATAGCTCCTCCGCATACGCTAATGCGGCGCTGCAATACTATTTGATAAAGAACAAGCTAACGACAAAGCTCAAAGCCAAGATGCATCAAGGCGAGACCATGAATAGGCCGTCAAGAGTGCAAACGCGGTACTTAGAGGATAAGGATTCGGCGTTTATTACGGTTATGGGTACTGCACGTATTTCCTTAGACGGAATTCTAAACATTTAGAAGATTTCGCATTCAAATTTCGTCTGGAACTCGTTCGATTTTTTTCAATGCTCAGGTATGAACTATACATTCCGCTTGAAAAAAATCTCCACTTCGTCCCATACTAAAAATTTGCTCTGCGAAATTCAGGTTTGATCTAACCCGATATAAAAAAAGTGATTTTCACGAGCGCAGCATTCGGAAAAAACTGTTTTAATTTCTTTGCGAAGTGAACCGGCCGCAAGACCATCTAGCTGAGCGAAGCGAACGAATATGGGCTTGCAGGTGAACAAGCTTAGAAATTATCAGTTTTTGTAGACCAGCAAGCGAAGGAAAACACTTTTTGATGTGAAATAGATATAATATTTGATTGGATCATATATATAATAAGAAGATAATTTACAAAAACAAAAAAGTATACGGAGTGGCTCAGCCATTCCACATACAAAACAATATCAAGGAGGAAAATTATGTTAATCGAAAAATCACTAAGAGATTATTTAAAAGAAGTTAAATCAGACTCACCAGCACCAGGCGGTGGCTCAGTTGCAGCCTATTCATCAGCATTAGGCGCATCCCTAACAAACATGGTCATGGCGCTTACAGAAGGCAAAAAAGCCTTCGCAGAACTATCCGAAGCAGACCAAAACACAATGAAAGACTACTCAGCAAAGCTAGTAGAACTATCAGCCGAGCTAGAAGAAATCGTTGACACAGACTCAACAGCATTCAACGACGTCATCAAAGCACTAAAGATGCCAAAAGAAACAGACGAAGAAAAGAAAATCAGATCAGAAAAGATCCAAGAAGGATATAAAGTAGCACTTGAAATACCATTCAGATGCGCAGAACTAGGCCTAGAAGCCATGAAGATGCAAAAGATCTTCGCACAAAACGGCAACATCAACGCAATCACAGACGTTGGCGTAGGCTGCCTACTATTGCAAACAGGCGTTGAAGGCGCACTGCTAAACGTTACAATCAACCTAAAATCACTTAAAGACGAAGCCTTCAGAGCAGAAACAAAGAAAAAAGTCGATGACATGCTTGCCGCATCCAAGAAATATAAGGAAGAAACACTTGGCATAGTATATGATAGATTGACTAAGTGATAGCCTTAAATTAAATAATACAGATCATAGACGCTTCATCCGAGGCGTCTTTTTCTTTGAGAATGGTCCTCGCCACTTCGTAGACCTGTCCCTCAGGAAAATGAGCATATAGCTACATCAGAGGAAAATGTCTCTCAGGATGTCCCTCGCAAATGGCCTTCTACTTATAAAGCATGTCGCTCTACAAAATGAGCATATAGCTGAATCAGGAGAAAAACGACAATAAAATGTCGCTCTACTTAATCAAATGTCGCTCTACAGAAAAACGATGTCGCTCTACAGAATGAGTATATAGCTTGCTTACATAAAATCAGATAAAAAATGTCGCTCTAGAATGTCGCTCTACAGAATAAAATGTCGCTCAGGATGTCGCTCGCAAAATCCACCCCACCCATACATATAAAAAAAGCAGCACACACACGGCGTACTGCTTTTGGGGATGGTAATAGTAAACAAGAAAGCAATCAAGGACCCCAAAGTCCATTTCAGGGGCAAAGAAATCTATTAATGAAGGAGGATTTCTTTAAAACCCAAACTCGAGCCTAGCCCATGCCCGAGAGCCTCGATTTAAGTAAAAAGTTCGTGATGCGAGACTTGGGTAGCCACATGAGAGTCATAAACCGATCAAGACCTCAATGCAGCCTACGAAGGAGAACCCCCTAGATTACTTTCCGTGTAGTTCAGTGTACTAGCAACTACTTCGAACTACAGAGTGTATTATATTATAAAAGGAAGACATTGTCAAGCCCCATAAAGTAAATATTCTTGACGATGGTTTTGCCACTTCGTAGAACTAAGCAATATACAGAAAAGCTGTCAACATTGAAAATATTTATGTCAAACATTCAAATATATATCTTCCATTTTTAGATTTAAAATACGTAAGTATTTTGAATCGCAAGAAAATTTATGTAAATAAATTTTCTTTTATATAGACCCTCCCTGATAATGGTCGCCTAAACGCATATATCAATCGACCGACCTATATCATACGCCCGGCATATGCCTAGTGCGCGTAAAAGGCAAAACGCAAAAGTCGTTTTACACGCGAATCGACTTTTGTAACACACTCTTAACAAACAAAACGCTTTTTCTGTGTTATAATGTAATTGTAAATAAAGTACCACTAGATTTGTATTTGCGAGAGAACGAGCTGAGAACCAAACGAAACAGCTTAATTGATTTTAAAATTAATAAGTTTCTTGCGTTTATTATTACAGATCTGTTACAGATAAAGGTTTCTTCTTGCATAATATGAATTTAGGTGGTATAATACATTAAGAGTGTAGGCTTATCCTACACAAATACAAAAGGAGGTCATTAGACATGAGTAAAAAATTACTTGCACTACTACTTGCTATGATCATGATAGTAGGCTCATTTACTTCAGTTCTAGCTGAAACTACTACTCCTGCTGACGATAAAAAAGCAGAAGTAAAGACAGAAGAAAAGAAGGATGAAAAGTCTGAAGAAAAGAAAGACGAAAAATCCGAAGAAAAAACTGAAGAAAAGACAGAAGAAAAGAAGGAAGAAGAACCTGTTAAGGACGAAGCTTTAGACAAAGCTATCGAAGTTCTTAAGAAGGCTGGTTTCATCACTGGTTATTCAGCAGATTCAGACGACTTCAAAGTAGAAAAGAACGTTAAGAGATCAGAATTTGCTTCTATGATTGTTAGAGCTATGGGTCTTGAAGCTTCAGCTAAAGCTTTAGCTACAATTCCTACAGGATTCAAAGACGTTCCTACAAACCACTGGGCAAACGGTTACATCGCAGTTGCTAAACAACAAGGCTTTGTAAACGGTTACACAGACGGAACATTCAGACCAGACAGACAAATCTCTTACCAAGACATGGCTACAATGCTTACAATCGCTCTTGGTCAAGCAGAAGTTGGTACAGTATATCCAGCAGGATACATTGTAAAAGCTCAACAACTAGGTTTATTTAACAACGTAAACGTTCCAGCTTACACTGACATGGCTACTAGAGGAAACGTTTTCAAGATGCTTTACAACATGATTACAAGCAAAGAATTTGGTCAAAGAAAGATCGTTAAAGCTATCGTTCTAGAAAACTCTAGAGTTGAAAAGATGAACGACGACGAAATCGTTGTTGAAGTTATCAAAGTTGTTCAAGAAGCTAACTGGGTTGGAGCTAACAGAGATAAGAGAGGCGACCAACACAAATACGTACTTGACAAAGACCTTAAGTTAGACGCTGAAGAATTAATTGGTAAAGTTGTTGATATCACAGTAAATAAAGACGACAAGATTGTTGACGTTACAGTTGATAAAACATATGATTACAAAGAAGGTCAAATCACAAGCGTTGACTATAAGAAATTTGGTCTAGACAACACTAAATACACTGCATTATTTGATGAAAGATATGACATGGAAGATGAAAGAATCTACAGAACATATCTAAACAACAAAGACTACAAGTATGAAGACTTTTCTAAAGACTACAAAGAAGGCAAATATGATTTTGCAAGAGTAACAGTTAAGAACGGTAAAGTTGTATTTATCGATGCTTACAAATTTGATGATATCGCTCCAGTTGCAGAAGTTAAAGACGGAGACGTTTGGTACTATGACGACTTAAGAGACGGTAGAGTAGTTAAAGCTGGTAAGCTATCAGACAGAATCATCACTAAGACTTCTAAAGGTTACGAAGTAGCTGAAAGAAAAGCAATCGTTAAAGATGACGTAATCCACTTCTACAACGACTACAAGAACGCTATCGTTAGAAAAGACGCTAAGCTTGAAGCTAAGTTAGTAAAGACTCACTTAGACAGATACGGTGACGAATATGTAGTTATCGAAGGAAAAGAAAACAACGACGAATATTGGTTAAACTACACAAGACCATTCAGAGCTGTTTACAGCTATGAAGGAAAACAATTCAACGTTATCACAGCAAGAGAACAATTAAAACCAATTCTTGGTAGAAACGTTAAATTATTAATCGCTTTAGACGGATCAGTTCAATACATTGACTCTGACCTAGCATGGAGCGACGGAATCCAAGCTATTAAACAAATCACTACTTACGGTGATGTAAGATTCTTACCTTCAAAGGGAGAAGCTTTCTGGGCTAAAGAAGGAAGAGGAACTGAATATCTAGATGTATTTGGAGATTCTAACAACCTAAGACTACACAACGGATTCGCAGAAGAAGACATTGTTTATTTAAGCGCTGCTGAAAAAGAAGAAATCGGCTTAATGGCACGTATTGTTTCAGCAAAAACTTACAAAGCAGGTTTAGATTGGGCATCAATGAACTACAGATACATCACAGTAGGTAACAAAAACTACAGATACTTTGACAATCTACACGCTTACGCTATAACAAAGAGTGGTTTAATTCAAATCGCTGACATGGATAAATTCATTGCAGACAACAAGAACAACATAGACCTTAAGGCTTATGTAGTTTCTGAAAATGCATTAAGAGAAAGATTTGAACATCTAGAAATACCTTACTACAACTTCTTAACAAATGCAGAAGGTATTGCTAACATAGTTGTATTTGCTAACGCTAAATCAGTTACAAAGACAAATACTGTATACGCTGAAGTTTTAGATAAATACAATACAACTACATCAGCTAGATTTAGAGATGCTCAAGGCGTTTACTACGATGTAGACCTAATCCCTGGTGGAATCAAACACACTATGTATACAGCAGGCGACATCGTTGAACTTCATATCACTGACGCAACTAAAGACGCAGATGTTAAGAAAGGTTATGTAAAGAAAGTTGTTATTAAACATGACCAAGAATTAGTAAGCATTAAAGATCTTAAATACAGAGATGCTTATGACATCAACGGAGTTGAAAAATACTTTGACAGAGACACTCAAATCTTCAACAGACAATTAGGTGACTGGGTACAAGTATACTATGATGAAGATGACGGAAAATTCGTAAGAGTTATCAGATACTTCGAAAGAAACACTAATCCAGGAGTTAAAAATGCAGTTAACATCTTTAAGAACTTTGGTACTAACCCACTACAATTCGAATTAGTTGATGCAGACGGTAAAAACAACGTTGTTTATACAGTTAATGCAAGAACTTGGTTCGTAGGTTCTAATGGTAAAGACTACGGTTATGGTGAAACTGGTTTAACTAAGTTTGCAGCTGCATATACTGATGGTGAAGTTAAAGTTGAATATGACGAAAGAACTAACTATGACGGTAAGACTGCTCTAAAGGTTACAGGATTAAGAATGCCAAAAGAAATAAAAGCAGCAAAAGCAGAAGCTGATTTAAAAGCAGCAAAAGCAGAAATCGAAGCTTTAGGAAAACAAGAATTTGCTTCAACTATAACTGATATTACTTCAGAATATAGAACTAGAATAGCATCTATATTATTAAAATATGATGATGTTATTAGCAGAATTAAAATAGAAGATAATAAATTAGTAGTTGAACTTACAAATCCTGCAACAGCTAAAGTTGAATATGCTAGAAATGAATTCAAAAAATTAACAGCAGATGAAGAAAAAGAAGAAAAAGATAAAAAAGCTGCAGCAGCTGAAAACCTACTAAAGAGAGTAGCAAGAGAATTAGAAGGTAAGACTGTTAGATTAGGTCAAGCTTATGATGAAGCAGTAGCTAAAGCAGTTATCACAGCAAACATCGATAAATTAGTTTACGCTAAAGATCAAGGTGTTAAAGTTGACTCAGTAACTGCAAAAGCAGGATCAACTATGAATGAATACACAGTAGTTATATCTCATGGAGATACAACTAAAACAGAATCATTTGTAGTAGTTATTAAATAGTTAATAATTAACTAAAATAAAAAGGGAGGGTCGTATGACCTTCCTTTTTTGTACATAGAATTGAAATTAGTTAGTATATAGTTATTTAGAACATGAACAATTTAGTCTCTACCAGCGGTATTATCACTTCTTTTAGGTATTAAAAGTGCTGCGAGTAAAGTAAAAGCAGTTGCATAGTAGTTTTTGTTGTCATTAATATACATACCTATTGGATTTAATAAAGCATTTTTTATGCTTGTAAATAATTCTCCTAATAATGGAAAGATTAAAACGATTACTAATAGGCCTTTGGCAATATTCATCCAACAATTTTCTTTTTTATTCGGCTGTATAATATCTATTGGGGAGTAAAATACTCAATAGATATTTTTTTGAAAAAATTACAAAAAAAGTTGCACTTGCACACATTTTATCCTATACT
>UQBO01000016.1 GCA_900539225.1 uncultured Eubacteriales bacterium | reverse complement strand
TAGAAATAAAAATAGAAGAACCTACATTAGAAAATATTTTTATGGAGGTGACGAAAGCATGAGAATATTTTTATCTCTATTAAAGAAAGAAGCTATTGAAGGTGCCAGGACTAAAAAAATGATTTCTACCTTTATCCTGTTCTTGTTCATCGGGTTAATAAGTCCTTTGACAGCGAAATTAACTCCCATGATACTTCAATCCATAGCGACAGGAAATATAGATATTAACGTAGCACCACCATCAGAAATTGATTCGTGGATACAATTCTTTAAAAATATTAGTCAAATAGGAATGTTTGGATTAGCCATTATATTAAGTACTCAAATGGCGAATGAATTCCAAAAGGGAACCTTGATTAATTTATTATCTAAGGGACTGCCAAGGTATCAAGTCGTGCTATCGAAGATTTTTTATAATTTTATTTTGTGGTTTATTGCTTACTTTTGCTCATTTATACTAACTTATTTCTATACAAAGTACTTTTTCGGGATTTCATTTCCTATTAGAAATATACTTATGGCAGCCTTGCTTCCTTTTATATTTGGATTATTTTTAATATCGTTAGAGATATTAGCTGGAGTGATTTCAGGAAATGTTATAGGTACATTAATATTAACGACTGCTGGGATTGTGATTCAACTTATATTATCTATTCGAGATGAAATTGTTAAATACATGCCTATTGCATTGATAGGAAAGCCTGTGAACCTTATAAAAGGAATAGGATATGATGACTATTATGTACCGATTATTACGGGCAGTATTTTGCTTATACTGTGTATCGTAATTTCGATTGCTGTAATAAACAAAAAGCAAATCAGTTAGGAGGTAAAATATCATGCTAAAAATTGGAGAAAATATTCTTCAGAAGCGAAAAGAAAGAGGCATAACTCAGGAAGAATTAGCAGAATTTATGATGGTAACAAAGGCTTCCGTATCAAAATGGGAGACAGGTCAAAGCTATCCAGATATTTTACTTCTACCAAAACTTGCCACTTTTTTTAATATAAGTGTGGATGAATTAATAGGATATGATCCAGATTTATCTTCAGCTCAAATACAAAAATTTTATATAGACTTAGAGAATCGTGTCCCTGATGTAGGTATGGATAGTATCGTAGAAGATATAAAAATTAAAATTAAACAATACTATTCTTGTTTTGATCTCCTATACTATATGTCTTTGTTTATTTTGAACCATTGTGATTTAGCAACTGATGATGTAAAAAAAGAGGAATATCTAGAATACACAAATAATATACTAAGAAGAGTGTGCGAGCATTCTAAAAATCCTATATTAAAAGAACAATCATTGAGCTTGAGGGCAGCCTGTTTAATTAGTTTAGGAAAATCAGAAGAGGCATTAAATATTTTGCCATCTTCGGACATGTTATCTATATCAAAAGATTGTTTAGTGGCTTCAGCTTATTTAAAAACAAAGAAGGAAAATGAAGCAGATCAAAAACTACAAATAATGATTTATAAGAACGTAATTGATTTAATCACTCTTCTTATGATGAAGAGCAGTTTTCATGATGAGCATTGGGGCGAAACCTTGGAAAGAGTGGAGGATTTAATAGAAACTTTTAATCTTACTGAAATAAATGTTTCTATAGTTTTAAATTTTTATTTATCCTTGGCAACGCACTATATTGAAGATAATAATCTCAAACTTGTTAGTCAATATGTAGAAAAATTACTCAACCTACTAATAGAGAGCAAGGAAAAAACGTTTAAGATAAGAGGCGATGAGTATTTTAATCAAATAGATGAATGGCTTGATGAAAATTTATTGTTATCAACAAATCCAAACAGAAGTGACGATATGATTGTTTGCTTTTATTTAGAAGCAATAGCTAATAATGAAAGTTTTAAGAGAATTATTTCTGAAGGAAAGGTAAAATCATTAGTTGATAAGGTTAGAGAAATATATTCTCTATAGTTTTTCAACTGTAAATTAATCAGAAACAAAGATACCTGTACCGTATATAATACAGGTATCTTTTAACGCCTATATCTTAGGTATGTGCAAAAGAGAAATAATCAACCTATAAACTTAAGCATTAAATTGTAACAATAAGCAAACAGTTATAGGCCCGCTGTCAAACGTATTGATTGTACGAAGCGGACAGACACAGCAAAAGAGAGAGCAAAAATTATCTTTGCTCTCTAATGGTATTTTATTAAAATTTTTATCGTGTCAATGAGCCGTCGCCAAACAGAGTTTGTAGGAAAAAGAAGAACCTCGCACATAAATGTGCGAGAACCTTAGTGCTTCGCACTGATATGATTGAGCGAAATGGACCGACGAAGCAAAAAAGAGAGCAAAAATTATCTTTGCTCTCTAATGGTATTTTTATTAAAATTTTTATCGTGTCAATGAACCGCTACCAAACTAAATTTTTAGATAAAGAAGAACCTCATCCATCATCAAAACTTCGTTTTGGATGGGTCCTGGCCGTAAGTTTAATCAAATCGACGTTCACTACGTTCCGTCTCTTTGTAAACTCTGGCATAAGGCATGCATAGCCAATCGAACTTCATTTCACTCGTTCTCTTGGTGCATGGACTTAACAACCTTAGTGCTTCGCACCGTGATGATTGAGCAAGCTCAAGGCGCAATTTGAAGAACCTCGTCCTTATGGACGAGAACCTTGGTGCTTCGCACGGACAAAAATTTTATGCTAATGATCCCATCGGATCCCACGGTTTTAGCTCAACCGGTTCCTTCTTATAATCTTCTTGTTCCTTCTTAGTCAAGTACTTCTTATCAACTACGGCTTGATATACAAAGCTATCGAACCATTCATCACTCATAACAAAGTGACCTTTGTAGCCAAATTCATCGCCCCATGAGTTTTCGACTTTGAATCTAACTGGCTTAGTGCCGTCCATCTCAACGCCTGTAAATGTCATGGCGTGTGTCATTAGTGAGTAGCCATAATCAAGACCATCTTCCTTAGATATTTCTAAATCCATATCAAATAGTGTTTCGTAATCTATAACATCTTTAGCAAGTGTAGCTCTCTTGTCATCCTTATCGCCTGTGAACATGTCTTTACCTACGTCGCAGCCGAACCAAACTGGCATACCGTCTTGCAATTGCTTAACGATGGCTCTCTTTAGGTCTTCGATTTTTAGGTTAAGGTGCTTAACTTCTCTGCCTTCAACGATGTTGCCAAGGTACTTAATTGTGAATGTCTTATTGAACGGCTTATCCTTTGTTGGCGCATTTATAATGGACACGAAGTCATCAAGATTAAATCCAACGTACTTTTTGAAGAAGTTTTGAGGAGTTAAATTCTTTTCTTCGATAAGTTTATGGTCTTTGTCATGTGCAATGAAGTCAAAGCTTTCTGGAAGCTCGCCAAGTGTTGCAGTTAGTACGTTAAATACGTCTTGTAGAGCCGCTTCTTTAAGTGCATTCACTTCTGCTTTGCTCTTGCCTTCCTTAACTGCTTCTCTTAGTGTAACTGTGTTCTTTCTAAGTATCTTTGAAAGGTACTTATTTAGCTCTCTTGTGTTTGATGAAGCGACTGTTTCTGGATAAACGTATTTTGGCACAAGACCATATTTATTAACGATGTTTACAAACATATCCCATTGGCCGCCATCACATAGTGGGTCGCCCATAAGGTATTGCATTACTCTATCTTCTATCGGCTCATCTGCCTTTTCGATAACTGTTTCGAAATAGTAATTACTTCTTTCTAATTTATCAAAGAAGAATGGATAGCTTTGCGATAGTTCAAAATTTTCTAATTTATATTTTTTAATGATGACATTTCTCATAAAGTTTAGTGAAGCAAACATCCAGCATCTGCCTGAGGCCTTTTGGTTACACACATCACCATTGTCAATATCGATATTAAACTTATATGGATTTGCCTTGATTTTGTTTACATCTGTCGCAACTTTTCTGATACCGCTTTGAACTGCAGCGTTCATGGCAACGATATTCTTCTTGTCTGAGAAAAATTCTTTTTCTAATTCATTTAATTTATCTGTGCTTAATTGTCTCATCTTCTACCTCCTACGATTCCCATGGCATAAGCTTGATTGGCTCTTCATCAAGGGCTGCAAGCTCTTCTGCATTTAGGTATTTCTTCTTCGGAATGATTTCGAAAGCGTAGTTATCAAACCAAGCCTCGTCCATAACTAGGTAGCCTCTGATGCCGGCCTTTTCGCCCCAAGAGTTTTCGACCTTGAACTTAAGTCCTTCATCAGTCCTGTCGTAGCCAACTAGGACCATGGCGTGAGTAGTGTTTGACTCGCAAGTTTCCATGCGTTCAACCTTAGTTTGCTTTGTATCTATATCAAATAAATTGTCTCTATCAAGTAAATTGTATACAAGGTGGCCAGTTCCGTCGCCATCACGCGATACGAAGGAGTCTTTACCAACGTCGCAGCCAAACCATAAAGCTTCGTCGTCATCAAGCATAGCTACGATGATGTCCTTCATTCTTTGCATTGAAACGTTTAGGTATCTTAGTGAACCGCCAATTCTTTGTTGAATAAAGTCTCTTTCGTAAACTTTATTTTCTTCCTTACCCTTTCCTGGATAATTGCCTAGTTCAACGTATTCACTTATATCGTCTGCCATAAATTCTCTGTAAAAGTCAATGGCTGTGATGTTTCTTCTTTCAATAAGTTCATCGTCTTTGTTCTTTAAGATAAGATCGAATCTCTTTGGAGGCACACCTAGGGCAATGGCTGTGATCTTGTAAACATCATTAAGTGCCTTGTCCTTGATCTCTTCGATTTCTGCATCAGTTTTTGCATTTCTAATGTCTTTAGCAGCTATCTTTAGTCTCTTGTCTAAAACGAAAATAAGGTTATCAGTCTTTTTTACGTCAGCTGTGTCTGGATAAACGTATTCAGGAACTATTCCATACTTGCTGATTAGTCTTGAGAATGTTGTCCACCAAGCTCCGTCATCAGCAGCGTAGAAGATAACGCCTCTAGCTAGCCTATCATCAAGGTCTTTATCCTTAAGTGCTATGACGTCTTCAAGGTATTGATTAGCTCTTTCAAGCTTATCAAAGAAATATAAATACTTGTGTGAAAATTCGATGTCGCCTAGCTTAAACTTCTTCATCATATTTACTCTGATAACGTTAAGACCAGCAAACATCCAGCATCTACCAGATTGTCTTTGGTTTGTCATCTTGCCTATATTTATAGTTTTCTTGAATACATCTGGGTTTTTTGTAAGCTTTGCATAGTTTATGGAAGCGTCCATGATGCCAGCAGATGCGATCATATTTTGTGCTGCCTTGTTAAAGTTCTCGTCATATGACTTTTTGAACTTAGCAAGGACATCTTTTGTAATTGATTTTTGCATATTGTCCTCCTTTATATATAAATTATTTCATCTCTCGTAATAATTATAACTCTTTAAAAATATTTTTGCAAGTATATTAAAAGGGAAAGACAAAATCTTTCCCTCTATATCCAGCCGTATAAATAAAACTATTTAGATCCTAATTCTCTGTCTATAGTAATCTTTGCTGCGATGTTGCCATCAGCAAGTGTGAAGTTATCAACAATATCAAGAGCAAGCTCTTCTTCTTCGATTTGTTCATTGATAAATTGATGCATAAAGATCTCAGTTGCGTAGTCATCGTTCTTCTTAGCTATGTCATGAATCTTGTAAATTCTTTCAGTTACTTTCTTTTCATGATCTAAGATGATCTTTGCTACTTCTAGAGGTTCCTTAACTTCAAGAGCTTTCATTTCAATAGTTTTAAGCTCAGGCTTAGCGTCACGCTTTTGGATAAATTCGATAAATTGATCAGCATGAACTAGTTCTTCTTTGTAGTGATTAGCAAGCCACTTAGCGTAGCCTTTGTAGTTTTCTCTCTCCATGGCGATGGAAAGGTTTAGGTAAATATAACCAGAGTATAACTCATAGTTAATTTGTTCATTCAATGTGTCTAATACTTCTTGTTTCATTGTATTTCCCTCTTTCAAATTATTTAGTTTAATATACAGCCGAATAACAAAATTATTGCTATGAAGAAAGCCGGCGCAAACCGGCTCTTCATATAAATTTAATTAAGCTTTTTCGTTTTTCTTCTTAAGCCACTCTTCGTAGCCTTTTTGTAGCTCTGCGTTATTCTTCTCGCAATCGTCGCAATGCGGGCAGCCTACACAGCCGCCTTCTTTGACTGAGCTTCTGACCTTCTTTATACAGAAGAAAACTATAATCAAAACTACGGCTACTATAATTATATCTGTTGGGCTCATTAAACCACCTTCTTGTATTTTTGTCTTTGCTTAAATCTTGCGTATAAAGCGCCTACGATAGCTACAACGACTAGGCCTGCTAGCACATACAGAATTAGATTGCCTTTTACGTCAACTGCTTCTGAGGCTTCTTCAGCACTTGCGTAATCAAGTACGATCTTTTCTGTAAATTTTGTGCCTTTGAAAATTAAATTTCCTACTTGGTTAACGATTAGGGCTAAGACATAGGCAAGTCCAGTTTGGAAGCCTACTGTGAATAAAGTGTCCTTAGCGTTACCAAGCTCTCTTTTCATAGCTCCGATAGCTGCAAAACAAGGGGCTGCAAACATTGTAAATATAATGAATGCAAAAGCACTAACGTAGCTGAAGTAGATAGGTACCTTTGATCCAACTGTCGCAAATGTAGCAACAACTACTTCTTTCGCAACAAGTCCAGTGATTGACGCAACAGCTGGCGCCCATGAATCGCCAAAACCAAGTGGAACGAAGATGTATCTTAGTGTGCCGCCAATCTTAGCAAGCATCGACTCTTCAATCGCATCGCCCAAGAACTCAAGTCTAAAGTTAAAGCTTTGTAAGAACCAAAGTGTTAGGCACGCAAGTAAGATAACAGTTCCCGCCTTGATGATAAAGCTCTTGCCCTTTTCCCACATGTGTATAACAACGTTCTTAAATGTTGGTATTCTGTATGGTGGAAGCTCCATAACGAAAGGAGCAGGGTCGCCTTTAAATCTATTCGTACGCTTCAAGATAATACCCGCTATAATTACAACGACTATAGAAATAAGGTATATCATCGGAGCGATCCAAGGGGCACCATTGAATATCAAAGTGATAAACATGGCAAATATAGGTAGTTTCGCTCCGCATGGTATAAATGGTGTTAAAAGTATTGTCATACGTCTGTCCGCGTCTGACTCTATAGTTCTAGTCGCCATAACGCCTGGGATAGAGCAGCCCGTACCTATAAGCATAGGTATGAAGCTCTTACCAGATAGACCAAACTTTCTAAATAGCTTGTCCATGATGAAGGCAACTCTCGCCATATAGCCCGAATCTTCTAAAAGTGAAAGGAAGAAGAAAAGTAGCATTAGTTGCGGAACAAATGTAAATATCGAGCCTATAGGTTGAACGATACCGTCATTTACGAGCGAAATAACTACTTCAGATGCACCTATTTCAGGAAGCTTTGTAGTTAGGAACTCGCCAATCTTTTCAAAAGTATTTTCAATAAAGCCTATGCAATAGTCGCCAAGCGTTGAAATTGACACATAGTATATAAACCACATGATAGCTAAGAATATAGGAATCGCTAGGAACCTGTTAGTAACAACTTTGTCAATTTTGTCTGATAAAGATAGTTTCTTTTCGCTCGGCTTTTTGACAATGCCCTTAATATCCTTTTGAATATTTATATATCTTTCACTTGTGATGATGGACTCGCTGTCATCATCTTCTTTTTCTTCACAAGATTTAATGATATCCTCAATATTGATGTGTACTTTGCTCGAAAGATTTATCTTATTAAGTATCTTCTCATCACGTTCAAATATCTTAATTATAGTGTATCTCTCACTATCATAGTCAAGACCTGTAGCCTCAGCTATTCCCTTAAGAGCTTCTTCGACATCATCTGCAAAAAGTTCTTTCTTAGGAAGCTTCTTTAAGTGGCCGACCTCTATTGCCTTAGAGATAAGATCATTAAGACCCTTGCCCCTAACAGCAGCAGTCGGCACTACATCAACGCCAAGCTTATCTTCAAGCGCTTTTACATCGATTTTTGTGCCGCCCTTGTCAATCATATCCATCATATTAAGGGCAATAACTGTAGGAACGTTCATCTCCAAAACTTGGCTTGTTAAGTACAGATTTCTTTCAAGGTTAGTCGCGTCAACTATGTTGATGATAACGTCAGGCGCCTCATCCTTGATATAGTCTCTGGTTATGACCTCTTCCAAAGTATAAGGAGATAATGAATAAATACCTGGAAGGTCAACTACTTCTACATCCTTATGTTTTAATAATTTACCGGTTTTCTTCTCTACGGTTACCCCCGGCCAGTTACCAACGTATTGATAAGCGCCAGTTAAGTCGTTAAACATAGTGGTTTTACCGCAGTTAGGATTACCTACTAATGCAATTCTCAAAATTACTACCTCCATCTATAAATTATTAGCCGTGTATAATTAGTCTAGGCTAACTTTTTAAGCAAAAAAATATTATTCCAGCTCGATGTCTTTGGCTTCGCTCGCTCTGATTGATAGCTCGTATCCACGCACTTCAAGCTCCATAGGATCACCTAGTGGCGCAACTTTAACAAGGGTAAGTTCAGTACCCTTAGTGATGCCCATATCCATGATGTGTCTCTTAACAGCCGATGTGCCGTGAAGCTTCTTAACTACGCCCTTCTCACCGATTTTTAAGTCAACTATAGTTTTCATACTACACCTCTCTAACGTCAATCTTCGAGCCAAGCTTCATGTCAATAGCAAGCCTTGACTCAAAAAGTTTTACAATGATTCCACTGTCAGTCTTTTGCAAGACAGTTAAAGGCGCGTCAGGAACAAAGCCTAAATTCTTTAGCCTTGTCAAAACCTCTTCACTTCCTCTGATTTTATTAATGATGTAGTCTTTGTTTTCACTAGCCATGATTAAAGGCATCGTCCTCACCCCTTTTCGACAATATGTATGTTAGCCCAAGCTAACGAATATATTATACACTGCTAACTCCACTTTGTCAATAGTTTTTGTAAAAAAATTTCTTATCACAAAGATTTATAAAATTTATTTATAATAATGGCCTTATGTATAAACTTTGTCAATAGTTTTTGTAAAAAAATTTCTTATCACAAAGATTTATAAAATTTATTTATAATAATGGCCTTATGTATAAACTTTGTCAATAGTTTTTGTAAAAAAATTTCTTATCACAAAGATTTATAAAATTTATTTATAATAATGGCCTTATGTATAAACTTTGTCAATAGTTTTTGTAAAAAAGAGACCCGCTAAGGTCTCTTTGAAAAATTAAATTACTTTCTTAGTAAGCGCCTCCTGCAGAGTCTTAGAAAAATTAATATTCATCTCTACGGCTCTGTCATTTAACCAAGATGGTATAGTAAGCGTTTTTCTAACAGATTTATTGCCTTTGTTTAGGTTGACATCTGCTCTAATTATACTCACAAAAGAATTTTTATCAGTTTTAATTGATTTTATATCGCTTGGTGGATTAAGTTTTTCACCATCTTTAAGCATCTCAGATAAATGCAGCTCTAAAGCTAAAGTAGCATCTTCAATAATTTCATCTATAGTATCGCCTTGTGCATGACAGCCTTCTACATCTGGAAACTCTCCCCATGAAGCGTTTTGTCAAGTACCTTTTCTTATTTATTGACGCCTTATTTTGAACAGCAAAAAACAGCAAACCTGTTTGATTTGCTGTTAATTAAACCGATACATAATATTAAATGATAACTATCTTTAATACAAAATTTTTGAACGATAGCTATTCCTTCAACTAAGTCAATCAAATAATTATTTACTAGATAACTTAAATTGTTCTTCTTTCTTATCAAAACTTAGTAAATAGTCTTTTCCTCTTTCAACATTAAGCTCCACTTTTGCAGGTCCCCATGTTGTAGTAACGTTTTTATGTAACACTCCAGGTCTAGTATATGTGTAAGTTACTTCTAAAACAATATCTCCTGGATCTGCACAAACTATATACTTTGCTTTTTCATTAAAAATAGCAGCTTCACCACTGATTACTCTAGCATATAATTGTTTTTGAGTGATTACATTATTTCCGGAAGAAAGCTCAATTTTCACCGCATTAGGATGTACAGCTAACCATTTAGTCAAGGCATTTTTGTTCATTTTAATTGACACAAACGAAAAAACAGCCGCTAATATAAAAATTGCAATCACAACATAGGCATATACTCCCATTGAAAAAAATGCTTCTAAATATTTCTCCATTTTCATTCTCCTTTTTAATTATTTTTATTAACATCATTTAACTTAATTGTTTTGCTTTTTACTCCAACCACTCCTAAATCTTCAATAAGTTCATTATATTTTCTTTTTCCTAGCGAAGATAAATCAAACATTTCCTTATTACCATCTTCTGTATAAATATATAAGAAAAACGAGTCATTGTTTCTTTGTTCTGAAGAAATATGAACTTCATTTAGATTATAGTTAAATTCCTTTTTCCCATCGTTTATCGATAAATCATTTCCATTTATAATTATTTTAGTTCTCAATTGCCTAAATATACTTATTACAACCAAAATAATGATGATAGAAGATATAATAATTGCAACTTTATATCCTCCAATTACTCCGGAAATTAAAAATGCAACAAGCGCTCCAAAAATCATTATTATTAAATTATAAATAAACGCAACTAGGCTTCTTCTATATATTTTCTCCAAAATCAACCGTCCTTAAAGTACAATAATGATACTAACGTATATCTAATTTTAAGCACAAAATTACGTATAAATTATATATCTTTATATACAAAATGTCAATATTAATTTTTCACCATGCACGCAATATTTATTCATATTTCTTCACTCAAAAATTCGTTTAGTATCATACTATTGTTTTAATTTTATTCGAATTTTATAACTCTAACTCTTTCTTATTTACCTATGTTAATCCTCTCTTTTCTGATATGGATATGGTGGCGATGATAAAGACTTCCTAATAAAAAGAGACCACTTAAGATCTCTTATATAATTATCCTGCTATAGTCTTCAACTCCTTCACCATATCAATCCTTTTAATCTTCCTTCTCTCAATCCATTGACAAAGTATAAAGACTACAACTGTCATCAAATAGCTTGTTACAAAAACTCTCTCTGGTACTGTTACTTCTAAATATGCGTCAAATTTTTGCATTGCTATAAAATAAAAATATTTAACGAGTTTATCTAGGATTGGAATTAGTATTATTTGAAATATTATTAGCATGGCAAAGCTTGTGTTTATATAAAATTTCGCGACTTCTTTATCTTTATATCCAAAAACTTTTAGATAGGTCATATTGAGTTTGGCTTTGTCTATGATGAGCTCTGTTACCATGAGTATCAATATAAAGAAGAATGCTACGGCAACGAGCTGAATCATGATGAAAACTGCTGAGAATGAATCTAAAAAGTGTCTCATGAATCTTGACATTTCTTTTCTGTCTATATGTGTAAGTAGATTTTCTTTAGTAATTTTTAGCTCTTTATCGCTAAGATAAGCGTTGTAATAATCACATTCTTTACCGATAATTTTATTTAAAATCTCTCTTTTTGTAAAAATTTGGAAATAATTATTGGTCTTATCTATGTCCTTGACCACAAGATATTTTTCTTCTGTATTGTATGGCTCTCTAATCTTGATTTTATCGCCTATTTCGTAGTTAAATCTCTTTGAAAGACCTAGGCTGATAACTGCTTGATCAGCTTTAAGGCTTTTTATATCAATCTCATCATATTTTGTATCAGCGTCTATGCCATAAGTTTGGACTTTTTCCTCATCTCTATCAAGTAGTTCAACGCTTACTAAGCTTATCTTGCTCGCATCTAAATCATCTATATCGCTCTTGACAATGTAGGTGTGGGCGTATTTCATCTGATTTTGCATATCATCAGCATATTTTGTAAATATGGGTTTGGCCGAAACGCCATAGATGAGTAATAAATTTGCTATAAAAACGCCAAAAAGCAAGGAAACATAGCTAAATTTATTTGCAAATATAACTCTTAATTTAAATTTATTTATAAAGTTCATATTTTTTAGCTTAAATCTACTTCTTGTTTTTGCCTTTTTAAAGTTTTTCCTCAAGAAATCGACTGGCCTCATCTTAAGGCTTTTTGCTATGATGATGTAGTTAATCACAAGATACAAAACTAGTGGCATAATTGATGTTATCAAGAAGGAACGAAGTGTGATATATGGCTCAAAGATTGGTAAATCATAGGATTGATAATAAACGTTTGCATATATTTTATACGCACGAAGATAACTTATAGAATTTCCCGCTATTGACGCAATTATTACTATAAATAGTGGCATTGCCATGTAATTTAAAAGAAGCTCTCTCTTTTTATAGCCTGAAGCAAGCAAAGTTCCGATAATTGGCGCTTCTTCTTCGATGATGGATTTAACTTCTGCGCTCGAAATGAAAGCGATTGCAATGAAGAGAAGTGCTGTAACTATGCTCATTGTAGGTACGTCGCCACTCATGTCATCTGCAATGTAGGTGATGCACTTGTTGTCAAAGCGTGTGACAGCGTCAACCACAAGATTATCCTTGTTAACTATCTTGACTATATCTTTTAATTTTTCTCTCGCATCTTTTTTATTTAAAGCCTCATCTGTGTGATAAGAGTAAAGATATTTTACATGAGCATCCTTCATATCGTCAAAGGCTTCTTCAGATATAGTCGCTATGCCGAAGTGACCTGTGTCCATGGTCAAGTCGTTTCTATTTCTAAGTGCTGAAGAGTAATCTGGGAAGGATGCTAGTGAAGACACTTTAAATTTTTTATTTTGTATAGTGATTTCATCGTCAATATTTATTTTATTATTTCTTGCATAATAAGCGGAAATATTTATTTCATCTGATTTTTCTGGTAAATTTCCTTCAAAAATTTGTGCTTCGTTTATATCTTTTCTATTTTTAAAAATTCTTAAGGCTCTTTCATCATCATTTTCATATTCAAAATAATAATTTTCATAAAGTTTTACACCAATATCTTTTATCTCATCTTTTGCCTCATCGCTAAGCGCATAAATTGCTTCAAACTCGCCATCTTCAACTTTTCCATTAATTATTTGCTTATTATAAAGCTTTTCAACTGATTCTTGTGAAATGAAGAATGACGATGCGAAGACAACTATAAAAGTAAGTGCTAGCAAGATGGGTATGACTTTTAAAGGCTTGTATTTAAACTGCCTGTAAATACGTTTATTAATAGGGCATCTCATCTACCAAGTCACTTCCTTTGCAGAGATTTTCTCTGTATTTCTCTCTAAGCTCTTGATGCTACCGTTATGCAAGGACAAAATTACGTCGCTCATCTTGGCAATTTGTGTGTTGTGGCTCGCGATGATGACTGTTGCACCATATTTTTGATTAAGTTTTTCGATTAAACACAAAACATCTTTTGCGCTCTCATAATCAAGTGCTCCAGTTGGTTCATCGCAGATAAGTAATTTCGGGCTCTTAATCATAGCTCTTGCAATGGATGCTCTTTGCGCTTGACCGCCAGAAATTTCGTTTGGGTACTTGTACTTGTGTTCATCAAGTCCTAAGTCCTTTAGAAGCTCGTCTATATCAAGCGGCTCCTTCGATAGATACTCGCCCACTTGAACATTCTCAAGAAGATTGAGGTCGCTAATTAGATTATAGAATTGAAAAACAAAACCAAGGTATTCGCGCCTGTAATTTTCAAGTGCCTTCTTTGACATAGATTTAAGATCCTTATCAAATACACTTACATCGCCTTCGTCAATAGTTTCAATCCCGCCTAAAATATTTAATAAAGTTGACTTGCCAGAGCCAGATGGACCTAAGACGCAGATAATCTTGCCATCTTCAAGTTCAAGGTCAATCCCTTTAAGTACCTCTGCTCTGTTATCTTTTGTGCCGTAAAATTTGTGTAAATTAGAAATTTTTATCATATAAACACCTCATTTCAATATAGTATTATAATTATTGAAATAACCTTTCAAGATAATAATAGCACAATTTTTAGTTAGCGTCAACTAACTTTTTTAATATTTTTATTTTTTCTACAAAAAAAAGACCAATTAAGGTCTCTTAAAAAATTTATTTATTTTATCTTAGCACGCGGCTCGATATCCATCCCGAGTAATAAGCCCCATCAATATCCACCGCATCAACTAAATACCATGTTCTTCCGTCGTCTGTATGCTTTTCGTCGTTAACTGTTACTTCTGCGCCGTCTGAAAGCTTTACGATAACGTCTGCGTCTAATGAGTAGTCTTCTCTTAGATTGCCTTCGTTTTTAACGTAGAATGTTTTGCCGATGTCGTTTGTTTCTGCTTTTGCTTCGTCTTGATCATCTTCATCATCTTTTTCTTCTTTGTCATCTTTATCATCGTCGTCATCTTTATCGTCAGTTTTTTCTTCTTTTGGCTCTTCTTTGGTTTTCTTTTCATCTAAAAGCTGATAGCCTTTGAAGCCAAGGTTATTAACAAGTTCATCGTAATTGTCGTAGTAGCCATCGAAGTAAAATTCAGATATAACCTTACCGTTAGCCTTTTGGAAGTTGTAGCTATCCATGATGTAGTACTGAGTCTTTCTGTGCTTAATACCGCTCCACCAGTCACTTTCGTTGAAGCTTGCTTGGTATATGGCAAGTAGTCTATATTTTGACTTAGCGTCATAGGAACTACTTACTTCGTAGATCTCTGCTTCGTCCATTGGCTTTTCCATTAGAGCAAGTCTTTCTATCTTAAGTCCATCTGGCTTATATAGTGAGTCGTAGATGCTCTTGTTGGCTCTCTTGTCAAGTCTGTCAGTGAAATTGTCTGGTAGCTCAGCAAAACTATTAACAAGTTCTGCAAGTCCTTCAACTGTCATTTCCTTTTCAATAGTATCGTTGTCAAATTTTAGCTTGAACTTTTCAGAAATAAGCTTAACTTTAGCTACGATCTTGTCGCCGTTCTTAAGGCCTTCCTTCTTGTCAAATTCGATGTCGCCGTAAGTTATGCTGTCAAGAATTTCGTAGTTTTTGTCTTTTAGCTTTGTGTCAGTAATCTCAGGCATGCCAGTGAGTGAGCCGCTCGCAACTGCGGGCCGTCAATGCCCTTAATGTCGATAATTATGTCCATGTCCTTAGTGCTGATAACAGCGTCTGGTTTTAATGCGTAGATAATCTTCGGAACGAAGATGATAGCTAGCACTAAAAGGATTGCAGCAATAACTCCTATGATTATAGGCTTTGTGTTTGCAGGTTTGCTCTGTAAGCTGGGCCATAGCCGTCGTCGTAGCCATCGTCATAATCGTCGTAGCCGTCATCGTAGCCCCTAGCTCTTCTAGGCGCGTAGCCTGCGTCGTAGCCATCGTCATAGCTATCATCATTGTCATAGTTATCGTCATAGTTATCGTCATAATTATCGTCATAATTATTGTCGTTATACTCGTTATAATCGTTATACTTGTTGTATTCGTTATAATCGTCTTGAGGCGCTTTTCTCGGGCCTCTGTTTTCTCTGTACTGTCTGTTATTATCTTTATTCGTCATATTCATTACCTTGATCGTAGTCTTCGTTTTGTGATCTAGGTCTTGCTGGTCTTGCTGGTCTTTCATTGTAATCATTATATTGATTATTATCATTATATTTGTTGTAGTCATCGTAATCAGCGTTGTTTTGTGGTCTAGGTCTTCTTGGCGCTTCTGGTCTTTGTGCTTCATCATATACGCCGTAGTCGTCGTCAACGTATTCCCTTGGAGCTGGTCTTCTTGTATCGTAGTCAGCAACATTGTCAGGGTTTCTTAGGTCTTCAGCAGCGTTTTGTGCTGTTTCTTTAACAGCATTAGCAGCGTTTGAAACGCCTCTACCAACTGCGTTTATTTGTCTTGACATATCTTTTGGTCTTACTCTTCTATAAATCTTCTTATAAAGAAGTACGCAGCCTATAATTAGTGTGATTAGAGCTAAAATACCAATTATAAGACCAAATACAGGTGTGTAATTAGGATCAAAGTCGCTTGACATTCCAAGTCCCAACATTCCTCCTAAAGAGTCCATCGCTTTAGCAATCATCTTTAACATCTTTCTAAACTTCATCATTGCGAAGAAGTCTATGAAAGTAAATAATAGTCCAAAGCCTATCATAAGATTGTCAAGTGTCTTAACATTTCTTCTCTTACCGCTTCTTAAAAGTATTGTGTAAATAAGCGCAAGTGTAGTTGTAACGAATGCTATAACTATGAAGATAAAGTAAATATTTAGCCTCTTCGCCATAGATATAACTTTACCTACAGCGTCAAAACTGTCTGAATTACCGATTACAGCTCCGCTTATAACGTAGTCTAGAGCATAAATCAAAGTAAATGCTAGTAGTATAAGTGCACTGAAAAATAGCACTTTGTCGTACATTAATAATGACTTTTTAGGTCTTCTTCTCCCTTCCATAATAAGTCCTCCTTAAAAATTATTTCTACAACTTTATTATATAATATATTGACTTATATTGCAATTGTATTTGCTTAGTTTATTAAATCTTCTTGCTATAGTGCTTTCAGTGTGAGTAAGTAAATTATTTACTGAGTTTTTTCCTATGTGAATGGCCTTGCCACTGCGTATATAATTGCTCAAAAAAAATGCAGCTACTGTGTGAGTAACTGCATTTATATTATATATTTTCTAGTTGGTTCTCAATAAACTGATTCCTATAAAGCTGATAATACATACCCTTTTTAGCAATCAGCTCTTTATGCGTACCCATCTCGGCTATACGTCCTTGGTGTATATATAAAATCCTATCGCTCGTAACTATTGTCGATAATCTATGAGCAACGGTGATCGAGGTTCTTCCCTCAAGAAGTTTTTCGATTGCGTCCTGTATCCTCTTTTCTTGGTAAGTATCAACTGAAGATGTCGCCTCGTCTAGTATCAATATGGCTGGGTCCTTAATCAAGGCTCTTGCGAAGCTCACTAATTGCTTCTCGCCTTGGGAAAGCTTTCCTCCGCCTTCGCCGACTTCTGTGTCGTAGCCGTCCTTAAAGGACTTAACTATCTCATCTAAGCCAACCACTTCGGCTGCCCTCAGCATATCCTCTTCTGTTGCGCCGTCCCTGCCATATAAAATGTTGTCGCGTATACTTCCGCTAAATAGGTAAGGCGTTTGCAAAACATAACCCAAATTCATTTGCACCCACTTAAGCGGCATCTCTTTGTAATCAATACCATCGATGTATACCTTGCCCTTTGTCGGCTCATAAAATCTTGACGCTATGTTAATGATGGTCGACTTACCTCCGCCAGTTTCACCAACTAGAGCAAGTCTTTCACCATCTTTTATCTTAAGTGAAAAGTCCTTTAATATATAGTCATCGTCTTTGTATGCGAAGTACACGTCTTTAAACTCAATCTCGCCCTTCATCTGAGGAAGCTCTTTAGTAGGCGGCTCAAGCGCATCGCCATAGATGGCTTCTATCTCTTTCATGTCGTAGACATCGATGTCCGCTTCTAAGATGCTGTTGACCCTGTCAATAGATGCTTGCATCGATATAAGCTCTTTCAAAACGGATGCAACTTGTCTGATTGGCTCATAAATCTCACTCGAGTACTGAACCATGGCAAATAGCGTACCTATAGTCAAGGTGCCGACCATGGCCGCAGCACCACCATCTTTAAGAATAAAAGCTGTAGCGATTGAGCCTAAGAATGTTAAGGACGGGATATATAGACTTTGTAGTGTTACTGAGTGCTTGCTGCGTCTTTCGTACCTTTCGGATATCTCCTTAAACTCTTCAAGATTTTCCTTCTCTCTAAGCAAGGTCTTTATAGTCTTTTGTCCTTGTATGTCTTCATTTAGCTTGCTTGTAAGGTCCGAGGACGCTGCCTTAATGTCTTTTTGCGCCTTCATCATCTTATTTTGGAAGATGTAGGTGAATGCGGCTATGAATGGCACACTTGCTAGAACGTAGAGCGTAAGCCTTACGTTAAGCATAAGCATAGTGATAAGTATAGCGATAAGCCTTGAGATACCATCCGCCATATCAAAGAGGTCCCAAGCGACCGCTTCTTTAATCGACATCGTGTCGTGAACAAGCCTTGAGACCATCCAACCAACTTGATGCGAGTCCATGTACTTAGCGGATAGCTTTTGAGCCTTCAAAAACGTTTCGCTTCTTAAGTAAAGTATGATTTTCTTTTCAAATATACCCGCCATAAAAGTAACGAACAGCCCAATCCCTGCCATTGCTACAATGAAAAAAAGCATATATACAATAAACTTTGGAAAACCTTCTACATCATTCCTATAGATATAATTATCAATAATATACTTTGTAAATAACGGCCACAAAGCAAGTAGTACTGCATTAAGAACGTTGATAATTACAACAAGGGCGGCTTCTTTTTTAAATTTTTTTACTAAATTAATTAAACTTATCCTCATCTAGTCCACCTCGATGTTTTGTATGCCATATATAGTCTTGTAAAGTCCATCTTCGTGAATAAGCTCATCGTGAGTGCCCTCTTGGATTTTCTTGCCATTCTTCATAACGATGATCTTGTCAGCGTTCATAAGCGTTGAAATTCTGTGCGAAATGATGATCTTTGTTTGAGATTTTTCGTTTTGACTAAGTGCAGTTCTTATGTTGATGTCAGTTTGCGTATCAACCGCCGATAGTGCATCGTCAAAGATGATTATAGGCGTGTGAACAAGTATAGTCCTTGCAATTGCAAGTCTTTGCTTTTGTCCGCCAGATAGGCTCACACCCTTCTCTCCGACAATAGTGTCGTAGCCCTCAGGGAAGTTCATGATGTCATCGTGAATGTCAGCAATCTTCGCCGCCTTGATAATGGCCTCGTCATCTGCCTCAGGCCATCTATATGCAATATTTTCTTTTATAGTCTTGTTGAATAGATATGGTTCTTGTAAAACGATGGAGGTATTTTTCCTTATCTTGCGTTTGCTAATGGTATTTAACTCAACACCATCAATCTTGATGGATCCATCGTATTCCATAAGCCTTGGTATAAGTGAAACCAAAGTCGATTTGCCCGAGCCAGTTAGGCCAAGGACGCCAAGGGTTTTGCCCGCGTCAATCTTAAATGATAAATCTTTAATCGCGTCATGTGCATCGTCATAAGTGAAAGAAACCTTATCAAAATCAATAGCTCCCTTGATTTCCATGTCTTTGATGCCCTTGTCAAGGTCTTCAGAGTCCATTTCCAAAACTTCGTCAAAACGTCTAATTGCAACAGTAACTCTCGTAAATCTCGAAAGCATCCTGCCTGTGCCAAGGACAACCCAAACCATATTCAAGGCAACGGCAAAAACTGCCGTGAACTCACCGACTGATACGGTTCCACTACGGTGCATAAGAACACCGAAAATCGCGATCAACGCTATTTGCAAAAAGCAAATTGTCCCAGATATTGACCAGAAAAAGGCAAAGTACTTCATAATTTTAAAGTCCTTATTCGCAAGGTCCATGTTGGCCTCTTCAAATTTCTCAATCTCGTGCTTTTGCTTGAAAAAGGCTCTCACTACCTTGTATGAAGATAGGTTTTCTTGCACAGTCGTAGTCAGTCTCGCCTCAGACTCTTCGAACTCGTCGAAGACCTTGACTACATTTTTGTCGAAGATGTAAGTCCCGATGAATAGTATCGGCATCAAGGCTATGGATACAAGCGCAAGCTTCGCATTGATTGTAAATAGCGTGAATAAAGATATAAGTATATAAGAAATATTGCCCAGAAGCGCCATCATGGTCGTCGAGACAAGGGTTTCGAACTTTGTGATGTCGCTCGATGCCCTTTGAAGCATGTCGCCAGTTGTGATTGACGCCATGTCCTTAAGGCTTAGGTACGAGATCTTCGCGTAAATATTGTCACGAATGCCCTTGCTAATGGCGTAAGTCGCCTTGCCACTCATGTATGGCCTTAAAAAGTTAAACAGAGCTATCATAAAACTAATAGAGATGAAGGCTGCGGCGATGATGCCAAGGCGCTCTCTCACTACGTCTCTGCCGCCTAAAAGATTTATGAAACCTATCATGATCTTATTAGTCGGCACTTCGCTGCCTATAATGCTGTCAATAGTCGTTCCAAGAAGTATAGGTATAAGCATTTGCAGTGCGCTTGACATTATTTCAAATAAAAATGCTAAAAAATAAATAAATATATATGGCTGAATGTATTTTTTAACTAGAGAATATTTTTTCATTGTATCACCTCGTCTTGCCAATGGTACTATTATACTACTTATTATTACGCTTGTCAAAATGATTTGCATTAGAACGGCGCCTAAGGCTTGCGCGCTCGCTTCCTCCTTGCGGAGTACCCATACGTACACCTCAGTCGGTCGCTCGTTATGCTTCGCCTTATCCATCCGTTCTCTCTGCAAATCATAAGTTTGGCGATGATTCTCTGTCGTAAATAAATATTTAGATGTAAAATCATATCTAGCAATAAAAAAATGGATACAAAAAATTGTATCCACTAAAATTAATAATTTATTTTATCCAAAATATCGTTTAAATAAGCTATGGTTATGCCATAATTCGTCATTGGAACTTTTTTTCGTTTAGCTTCTTCTGTGCGGCTCATCACATGTGCACGATTAAACATGCACGCCCCACAATGTATAATCATGTCGTAGCCCTCTATATCATCAAAATCGTCGGCTCTTGTAAATGTAAATTCAAGTCCATCACCGAAACGTTTCTTAAGCATGGTGGGTATTTTGACTGTGCCTATGTCCTCGTTAATAGGCGGATGTGTACAAGCCTCAGCTATTAAAATCTTTTCGTCGCCCTTAAAATCATCAAATTTCTTCGCGGACTCGATAAAGTAATCTATATCGCCCTTCATTTTCGAAAAAAGTACCGAGAATGAAGTGACTTTGCATGTATCGCCAAAAACTTCGTAGACTTTTTTAAAAACTCTTGAGTCGCAGATCACAAGGTCAATGCCAGTGAATCTATCTCTCACTTCTTCAAGCCTTTCGTCTCCCACGACTATGCTTGTCATGCCCTTATCAAGCGCTTCTCTTATCGCTTCTACCTGCGCTTTGATCAGTCTACCCTTTGGTGCTGCTGCATCTTGCGGCATAACCATGACTATGGTCGCTCCGCTATCTACAAGACCATCTAATAAAGACTCTTCTTTTGTATCTAAAACTTTTTTAAGCTCGGTAAATATTTCTTCACGCGATGAATCATCTCTATACAAAATCCCTTCGCCATAGTCATAGCTCACGTCTCTATCGATCGCCATAATAACCTTGATGACTGGCTTATTGTACTTTGCTAGCTCTGATAAAATGGCATCATCACCATTATCAAAGGTATATATAAAGGCATCGGCCTTGTTAAATTCGGCGTGCGTCTTTTTTAGCCTCTCTTCTGAAAGGGCTGTGTCGTCGTCAAAGCCAGCTGTGTCAATGAAGACAACTGGTCCAAGTCCCGGCACTTCGATGGATTTACGAACTGCATCTGTCGTCGTACCGCGCTCTTCCGAGACTATGGCAGCATCTGAACCCATGATGGAGTTAAAAAGCGTTGACTTGCCTGCGTTTACTCTGCCTGCGATGACAACGTGCTTTTGTAATGAACGCGCCATCATAGTCTGAAGTCTCTCTCGCCATTTTCAATCTTTTTAAGATTTGCTCTGACTAGCTCTTTGATGTCGTCACGCGAAATATTTTCTATTTCTCTTTCGATAAGTGCTTCGCCTTTTGCTCTTGTCTCAGGACTTGCGTAATCCATAAGATATTCTTTAAGTGTCATAAGTGCGTTTGGTTGACAGATGTTGCCGATTTGACCAGCTTTAACAAGGCTCATGAATCTATCGCCAGTTCTTCCCGCTCTGTAGCAAGCTGTGCAGAATGATGGGATGTGGCCCGTATCCATTAGCCATGAAATGACCTCGTCAAGCGTTCTTTGGTCTGATGTGAAGAACTGCTCTGTATCGGCTGCTGCAGCGACTTCTTCTGTAGCGTAGCCGCCAACTGATGTCTTTGAGCCGCCACTGATTTGACTGATGCCGAAGTCTATGACCTTAGCTCTTGTCTGGATTGACTCTCTTGTTGAGATAATCATGCCTGTATATGGCACAGAAACTCTGATACAGGCAACAATCTTTTTAAATATATCGTCTGAAATTGCGTTTTCAAAAGTCTCTGGGTCTATGTCGTCAGCTGGCCTGATTCTTGGCACGCTAATGGTGTGCGGGCCAACGCCGAAGCGCGCTTCAAGGTGCTCTGCGTGCATCAAAAGACCCACGAAGTCGTATTCGTAGTTATTTAGCCCGAATAAAACGCCGCAGCCGACATCGTCGATGCCGCCCAATTGAGCTCTGTCCATGGCCTCTGTGTGATAAGCGTAGTCATGCTTTGGTCCTGTTGGGTGAAGTGCGTCGTAATTTTTTCTATGATATGTCTCTTGAAACAAAATATATGTTCCTATGCCGACATCCTTTAATTTCTTGTAATTTTCAATACTTGTCGCAGCAATATTGACATTGACCCTTCTTATGTCACCAGCTTTGTGATGAACTGAGTAAATGGTCTTGATCGATTCAAGTATATACTCAATCGGGTTATTGACAGGGTCTTCGCCTGTTTCAAGTGCAAGCCTCTTGTGACCCATGTCTTGAAGTGCGATGACTTCGTTTTTGATCTCTTCTTGAGTCAATTTTCTTCTGTGAATAGTTTTGTTCTTTAGGTGATATGGGCAGTATACACAGCCATTGACACAGTAGTTTGAAAGATATAGTGGCGCGAAGAGAACTATCCTATTGCCATAAAATTTACGCTTGATATCGTTCGCAAGCTTGTAAACTTCTTTATTTAAGTCCTCTTCTTCAGACGATAAAAGTAAAAATGCCTCTCTATGCGAAAGTCCCTTGACTTCCTTCGCCTTCTCAATCGCGGCCTTAATCAGCTCTCTGTTGTGCTTATTTGCCCTGCCGTATTCAAGCGAAGCAAGTATCTCCTCGTGATTTATAAATTCATCTGCTTTTTCTGATTTCACATCGTATTTATACATTGTAGTCTCCTCTCGTAAATTCAATCTCGTAGCCAGATTCTTTCAAATATTCGTTCAGTTCGCGAACGCCCTCAATCGCCTCAAAGCCTGATGCCTTCTTGCCGTCATAAAGATTGTAGTTATCGCGCGCAAATTTCGGCGATACGTTTGGCATGATGACGTTTGCGCCCGATAAGATGCCTTTTATCCTACCCGTCTCGCTTATGGTGTTGAGCGCAGTCGTTGATGGTATCAAGGCTTTCGGGTGTTCGATTCTTAGTATTGCGAGTAGCTTTCTCGTCAGCTCCACCGTTCCTGCTGGACAATCTTCAAAGCGCGTTCCTTTCGACGGTATGAAAGGCCCTATGCCTATCATGGCGGGATCTATCTCTCTAATTAATTTTATATCCTTTATATGACTTTCATGATTTGTGAATGGTGCAGCCACCATAAAACCAGTTCCGACTTGGTAGCCAAGCTCCTTTAAGTCGTAGATGGCTTTTAGTCTACGCTCTAGACTTTGATCCCAAGGATGAAGTTTTTGAAATATATCTCCATCTGCTGTTTCGTGCCTTAATAAAAATCTATCTGCCCCGGCACCTTTAAAGAGCTTATAAGCCTCGTAGCTCTTAACGCCTAAGGATAAGGTTATGGCCGCATCATAATTTTTCTTTAAATAAGAAATAATTTCAGCGAAGGCCTCGTCGGTGAAGTGCGTATCCTCGCCGCCTTGTAAGACAAAGGTCCTAAAGCCCGCTTCATAAGCCGTATCTGCCGCAGAATATATCTCATCCTTAGTCAAGCGAAATCTGTGAACAGAAGATTTATTTCTGTTTATGCCGCAGTAGTAGCAGCCTTCTTTGCAGTAGTTCGAAAACTCTATCAAAGCCCTTATGTAAATCTTGTTCGAGAAAGTGGCTTTAGACGTTTGACGCGCCTCTTTATAAAGCTCCTCCAAAAAGTCTTGATCCTCGCTTAAGAGTATTTCCCTAAGCTCCTTATCAGAGAAAAGCATTAAACCCCCTCCAAATCAAAGTTTGGCGTATAGTTCTTGCCATCTTGCTTGTCTTGAACAAAGGCCTTCGATATGCCAAGATCAGCTGCGTAATCGATGAAGCTATCGTATTCTAAGTCGCTAACAGTCCTATTGATCTTCTTATAATCCTTCGCCATGTGCATAGGTTGATATTGATTCATCAGTGAGAATATCACGCTATCGCCATATTTACCATAAAGCAGGCGAACTATCTTTTTCGCATCAAAATATAAATTCGGTAGCAAAAGTAGACGTATAATGACGCCCTTCTTCATTATCCCGTCCTCAACTATTACCTCAGGGACTTGTCTGTGCATCTCGTCAATGGCCTCAAGCGCGTACTCTCTGTAGTGAGGCGCGTGAGAAAATTCATTGGCGTAGCTATCTGAAAAGTACTTGAAGTCAGCTAGGTAGATGTCGATGAGACCATCAAGATTTTTGATAGCCTCTTTGAGCTCGTAGCTGTTTGTGTTGTAGACAAATGGCAGGTCGAAGCCCTTGTCCTTCGCCATGACGATGGCGTCCTTGATAAGGTGAGAAAAGTGCATCGGTGAGACCAAATTGATGTTGTGTACGCCCTTTGCTTTGAGCTCGAAGAAGATCTCCACGAGCCTTTCTTTGCTTATGTACTTGAAGAGAGCGTCCCTATTTTGAGAAATTTCATAATTTTGGCAGAAGACGCAAGATAAATTGCATCCTGCGAAAAAAATTGTTCCCGATCCGCGTGTACCCGAGATGACAGGCTCTTCAAAGACATGAACTGATGCCTTTGACACGGCAAGTTCATTCTTCATTCTGCAAAAGCCAAGTTTTTCGTCTCTATCGATGCCGCACTTGCGCGGACATAAATTACATATAAACATCATATCACCAAGAATATTATATAACTAATGAAGGATTATTGTCAATAAATATGTATTGACAGAGGCTTTGTAAAAAGATATAATATAATCAGAAAGTAAGAAATTCCAACTAAGGAGGTAAGGCTATGTTAGTTGAGTTAAAAGCTAAGTCGCAAGTGACTATACCTAAGGAAATAGTGAGCTTGATGAATTTAAGTCAAGGAGATAAATTTGAAATTATCGAGGAAAGCGGTAGAATAGTTTTGATCCCACTTGAAGTCTACCCAAAGAATGTGATTGATGAGCTAAAAGCCTCAGTTGAAGAGATAAAGGCAACGATTGACAATGGTGAAAGACCTGTATTTGACTCGATAGATGCCTTGTTTGAAGAACTTGATAAGTAATGAAATACAAAATTACTTATTCGGATGCGTTCAAAAAGCATTACAAAAAACTATCAGATATAGAAAAGGCTCAGACAAAGAAAAAAATTAATTTATTTGTAGAAAATCCATATCATCCGTCACTAAGAACTAAAAAAATAAAAGGCACTGATAACATTTATGAGTTTTCTGTCAACATGGACATAAGAGTTATATGGTTTTATCATAATGATGAAGTCATTATACTTTTGGATATTGGTCATCACGATATACTTAATAAGATTTAAAAATGCTAGACGTCGTGTCTAGCATTTTTTTAATTCGTCAAGTTCTGCATCAAGCTTCATTATTAAATTTTCTATGCTTGTTCTAAAGCTCTTTAATTCATCGAGCTTTTCCTTAATCTCTCCAGCTACTCTTATGTCCGTGAAAATGTTATCAAAGTATATATCCATGACATTATCACTCATAGTGTCGCTAATCTCTTTTGGAAGCTTCATGCCAATGTCATCAAGTTCTTCGTTAAGACATTTTAAGTAGATGCTCGCCTCTTTTATGCTAAGGTTTGCCTCCTGCATGTGCTTTCTCTTGATTACGCTAAAGAAAGAACCGCCACCAAACATGTCCCAAACACTCATGCTCGATGCATCTTTAAGCGACTTAAGAGCTTCATCAAGCCTTAGTAAAACTTCGACCGCAGCAGCCTTTGCCTCTTTTATTTCTTTTTCCTTGTCCATAGTTTTCACCTCTATATATAATTACAAAAACTTTTTGAAGAACCTCGTCCAAAATGGACGAGGACCTTTGCACATCTAAAATTGTTTTCCTTCGCTTGCTGCGTCTACGAAAACTGATAATTTCTAAGCTTGTTCACCTGCGAGCCCATATTCGTTCGCTGCGCTCAACTAGATGGTCTCACGGGCGGCTCACTTCGCAAAGAAATTAAAACAGTTTTCTCCGAAGGCTGCGCTCGTGAAAATCAATTTTCTCACTAGTAGTTCCAGGCGCAACTTAAATGCGAAAACTAAAACGACAGATTATTTATTCAGCACATTACTAATAAAAAATCTAGTAAATTTTTTTGCCCCTTTATTATTCAAGTGCGACGCATCATAGTAATCATCAAAACCTAAATCATCCATCGCCTTAGTAAAGTCAATAAAGTCTGCGCCTATACCATTTAAATACTCTTCAAGTGCGGCGATGTTCTCATCGTAGACGTCCTTTGTAAAAATCGGCGTCTTTATGAAGTGCACCTCAACGCCATTTTTCTTAGCAAGATCATTTATCCTCTTAAGCGCGGCGTACTTTTTCTCTCTAAAGTCCTTATCTCGCGCACTTGCGATATTATCAAGGTTTTCCTTACTTAGCTCAGGATTTTTAACAAATTCTTTACTCTGACGCTCGAGCTTCACAAAACCATTCAAATCATCGTGGTAGTCCTTCCACTTAGCCTTATAATCCTTCTCCTCAAGCGACCTCCATCTTGTGTGGTACTTGATTAGCGGCATCACATTCTCCGCCCATTCTTCAGGAGGAAGGCTGTCCTTAATCATCATCGCCTTATTTATGCCCATGGGGAAGTAGTCGGTGTAAGTGTGGACGCTGCCCTCATCTATCTCATTCATCGCCAAGGCATCGAGCACGTCGACGTAGATGGCCTTTGGCTTGGACCTCTTAATCGCTTCTTTGATGTAGTAGTAGGTAGCCTCAAGTGGCTGCTTTTGACTCGCTAAAATGTATGAAGTGACTCCATTCTCCGCCATATCCTCTGTATCGAAGGAGCAATACGCGTGCGACGTGCCGAAAAAGATGATGTCATAATGCTTATCCTCGTTGAAATAGCCGGCAATCTTGTTAATCATGTCCCAAGGCTTCACGTCAGATTTTCTAATAAAGATGATATTTAATTTTGCAAGCGCAAGGCTCAATATAATGACAAAGCCCGCGATTTTTAAAATTCTCTTAATGTATTTCATCTCTCTCACCCTTTAGAACTGGAAGTAAATGAACTGCGCTTCGCTGTAGCCCGGTCCGTAAATCCCGAAAATCAATGTCGCTATCAATAAAAATATATATATCGGCCATCTTATAACTAGGCTTCTTCTCTCGATATTGTCCGCAAGTTTCACTTTATTATAAATTAATATATCGATTACCACGAGTATGGCGATGGCGATGAGTAAAATGATTGTATCCTCGTAAGGAAAAGCGATGGACGCATCCATAGTCCCTGCCTGTCTCTTAAATATGCCAAGTAAATAGGCTTTTGCCGCGCCAATATTTTTGCTTCTAAAGATGACAAAACTCAAAACTGCAACGACAAAAGTAATCAAGCGGCGGACATTTCTATAAATAAAATTCTCTCTGATACCCTTTGTGATGCCTTTAAAACTATCTTCCAAGATGTTGAAAACGCCATGAATAAGGCCCCAAAGAACGAAGGTGTAGTTCGCTCCATGCCAAAGGCCGCTCACCAAAAAGACGATTAAAACATTTAAGTGCTTTCTAAAAGTGCCTTTTCTGTTTCCGCCCAAAGGGATGTAAAGGTAGTCCTTAAACCAGGTAGATAGCGAGATGTGCCAGCGTCTCCAAAATTCTGTGATTGATTTTGAAAGGTATGGCGCTCTAAAATTGTCCATAAGATCGTAGCCCAAGACCTTTGCCGAGCCCTTTGCAATTATTGAATATGAATAAAAATCGCAATAGATTTGCACGGCGAATAATAAGGCCCCATAGCATAAAAAGATGTATGAGTAGCCTTGGTAGCTGTCAAAGACTTGGTTTACGAAAATCGCTGCCCTATCTGCAATGACTAGCTTTAGGAAAAAGCCCCAAAGTATGTATAAAAGTCCCTTTGATAGGTTTTCATAGCGTCTGTGGCCTAAATTATCTATTTGCGTTAAAAGGTTTTTTGACCTCTCTATCGGCCCAGCGACTAATTGCGGGAAGAATGAGACGAAGAGAGCGTAATTAATAAAGTTCCTCTCAGCCTTGATCTCGCCTCTGTAAACGTCGACAATGTAGCCAAGCGCTTGAAAAGTGTAAAATGAAATACCGACTGGAAGCAAAACGTCTATGACAGGCATATCAATACTTAGAGCCGCTATGCCAAGTATTTTATTTATAAAATTAACTGTAAAACTGTAGTATTTAAAGACGAAGAGTATCGCCAAATTGACAAAGAAGCAAAGTCCGAGATAGAGCTTTTTCTTTTTTTTCGCTCCCACCATATCCATGGCGATGGCTGTGTCATAAGTCGCTACTGTGCTAAATAGCATTAAGAGTGAGTACTTAAGATTCCAGCACGAATAAAAGAAATAGCTTGCCAAGAGCAAAAAGACTCTCTTAAGCTTCTTTGGTAGTATGAAATAAACTAGGCAAACGATTGTGAAAAACACAATGTAGCCAGCTGAGTTAAATAGCATATAAAATCTCCTATGTATCTAAAATGGACAAAGAGCTGATTTTGCGCGCCTTTGTCCAAGTTCATCATATAGTTTTGTCTGAAAGTTTTTTAATATCGTTAATAATAATCTTGCTGCGTTCGAGCGTGATGATGCCCTCGTCTTGGAATTGGCTTAGCTTTCTCGATATAGTCTCGCGCGTAAGTCCCGTGAAAGAGCCCATCTCCTCGCGATTGATCTTAAGGTCGACTGTGATGACGCCGTCATTAATCGAGCCCGATATTTTTATAAGATTAATAATGGCCTTGGCGACCTTCATGTCCGCGTTAATGACTGAAAGCCTGTCGATTAGCTCTTCTGACTTTCTGATTCTGTAATAAGCTTCTTCCAGAACTTTCAAAACGAAGTCGCGGTTCTTAAGCATGATGTTTTCGAAATCGTATTTATTTATGACTATAATCTTTGCATTCGTTGTGGCAGCTGAGTTGTAGACGTACTTGTCTTGGTAAAGTATGTTGAAGCCGCCAACGAAGTCGTCCTTTTTGTAGATGTAGAGGATTTGTTCCCTGCCATCCGAAAGATACATCGATATCTTCATAAAGCCTTCGTAGACGATAAACATCCTGTCCGCGCTGTCCCCTGATGAGAATATGGCGTCGCCACGCTTAAAAGTCTCGAGCTTAAGACCTTTTTTAATCTCCATCAGCTCATCATCGGAAAAGTATGAAAAAAGTGGTATCTTCTTTAAATCAATATTATCTGGGAATTTATTATTCATCTTACTCTTTATTCACTAAAACTACAAGGCTTTCACTGTCATCCATCGCCACCGCGCTTATGGTATTAGTGCCATCGAAGTTAAGCGCTTCGCCCGCCTTAACGACATGCTTTTCCACTTCGCCAATGGTGATTTCGAAAGAACCCTTCATTACAGCGAAAACTATTTCCTTATCAGGATGATTGTGTTTTTCAATAGTATCGCCCTTCTTCAAAATTTTGTGAACGAAATTAACTCCGTTAATGCTTTTTAGTAAGCCTTCTTCTTTTAAAACTTTTGCTAACATCTTATCCCTCCTCTAATATATTTCTAATTTTTTCTTTGTAAACTTCAACGCCCGGCTGACCATACGGCTCAACCATGTCCATGACTGCGTTGTAAACACAAGCTGCCATGTAGAAGATGGCAAACTTTGCAAGGCTCTCCTCATTTATCTCATTTAATTTAATTACGCAAGTTGGTACGCCACCCATATGATGCGCTTTAACAGTCGCTTTGAAAGCAATTTCATTTATCTTATTTAAATTGTTTATAGCCTCGTCTTGACTTATGAGCTGCTCTGCAAATATATGGGTCTCGATTATATTGCGCCTGCCCTCTTGCAAGAGCTGACCCATAGAGTGCAAATCCTGTGTGTACTTAAGGTTTGAGACTATCAGTCCCTTGCCGTCTTTGGCAAGCGATTCGCAAAGAAGCTGCTTGATCCACTCAGTAAATGACGCGAGCCTTTCCTCATAAACGCTGATAAACTCAAGCGCGTAAGTGTCTCCTGCCACGTGCCTATAGTAAGCGTAGTCAAGAGCCGTGTTAGCTTCGCTGCCATTATCAAAATACTCTTCCTTAGCATTTTTAATACCCAAAACAAGCGCATCTATATCAAGCCCACTGGCAGCCATTGGCAAAATGCCAACTGTAGTGAAAACGCTGTAGCGACCGCCGATGTCCTCAGGTATCGTAAAGGTTTTTATATTATGTAACCGAGCGAACTTTGCTAATTCACTTGCTTCCGAGCTCGTCACTATAACGCCATTTGCAAGGTCAATACCCTTCTTCTTCATATCGTCAAGGAAGATTTCGAAGACAAGTTTCGTCTCCATCGTAGTTCCCGACTTACTTATCACGTTTATGGCGTAGCGCTTGTCACGTAATTCGCGAAGAAGCTTAGTAATGCAGCCGCTGTCAAGCATATTGCCCGTAAAATATATAGGAAAATCACTTCCTAAAGCGTCGATAAAAGCCTTTGCCCCGATAAATGATCCGCCGATGCCGATAACAACAAGAGCGTCAAAGTCCTTGCGAATGCGCTCAGCGGTGTTTTTTACGTCACTAATAAAGGCCTCGCTTAAGTAGTCAAGCCTAATCCAGTCCGACGCATATTTCGTATGAAATTGTTTAAACGCATCTAGCTTTTTCTCGGATGCATTCGCCTCGTATTTAAGCGGCTCCTTGAATATATCAAGCTGCATTTGATTCACCTCGCTTATAAGTATCTATATTATAACACGAAAGAGCATAAATTTCCAGATATTAATGTGGTCTTTGACAAGATTGAGCCAATAGATGATGAAGAAATTGAATAAAGCGTTTATTTTTAAGCATTATAAACATAAAAAATCGCGACCATATAGTCCTCTTAAGAGATATATAATGATTAATTTGTAAAATGTGATATAATGATATATAGAATGACTATACAAAGTTAAATAACAAAAAGCCATAAACACAACTCCTCATAACATAGCTAAAATGGGGCGAGATGAGAACGTGATTATGTAAATACTTTGTAGGTTATGTAGGTATTTCAAATGTGATATATCAGACGTGTTGGAATTTAGAAACAAGTGAAAACTTACATAAGAATTCGATACTATATTTGTAATTATTGAATTTAATTAATGGCGGTAGAAAACTATGAAAAAAATTTTAATAATTGAAGATGATAAAAATTTAAATAAAGGACTTTCTATAGCTTTAAATAAAGATTATGAGGTTTTATCTGTAAGCACAATTGGTGAAGCAAAAAACTTTATTGATAAAGCTGACTTACTTTTACTTGACATGAATTTGCCGGATGGAGATGGGCTTGAAATAATAAAATATACTAGACAATCTTCAGCAATTCCCATTATAGTTTTATCTGCTATAGATCTTGAGGCATATATAATTTCTGCTATAAATCTAGGGGCAGACGACTATTTAACAAAACCCTTTTCTTTAGGAATCTTAGAAGCAAAGATAAAAAGAGCTTTTGAAAAAATATCACCAAGCGATTTAAATATTTATAATAAAAATGGTCTAGACTTTAATTTCAATGAAAATACTTTCTTTGTGGATAATAAAAACATAGATCTCACAAGGACAGAGACAAAAATTCTATATTACCTGATAAAAAATAAGTCTCAAGTTATTACTAAAGAATTACTATTTGATTTTATTTGGGGATTAGATGATGAATTTATTGATCAGAATACTCTTA
>UQBO01000015.1 GCA_900539225.1 uncultured Eubacteriales bacterium | reverse complement strand
CTACACGACGCTCTTCCGATCTACCAATGTACTTTAAAAATTCAATTACAGCTGTTGCACCAACAGTTGAAATTGAATTTTTAAAGTACATTGGTGGATAGAAAAGATCAGAGCCATCAGCTTTAGTGACTTTTTTAAGTCTTAAAAATTTATTACCTGTTAATGATTGTTTATTTTTAAGCTTATCTCCTGTTAATCCCTTTTCTCCTGTAACTATATCAAAATCAACAAAATCAGGATATTTTCCTCTGTTTCCATAGTCAAGGTTTGGCAAATAAACTGTTATAGGAGTTCCTTTCTTTATAGTCATACCAGTTTTTATATTATGATCTCTCAAATAAAACTGCCAGCCATACATATTTATAGCGTAATCATCAGTAGCAGGGAAGAAGGCATGTCCTTCTCTTTTCCAAGACTTCCAAATTCCTTCACTGCCACCTATGTTTAGCACAAAGTCTTCTTTTTCTGAAGTAGTTACCATAGAGCTTGTTATATTTACGTATGGATTAAAGTTAAGAGTGAAGAAATTGTTTTTGTTAGGTTGTATAACTATATCTTCAGTCGTAGTTGCAGTGTATTTTCTAACTCCTTTGTTGTTTGATAGAAGATATCTTGTATCAAACATAAAGTTCTTTGATAGTTCCTTATCCTTAACTAAATCTTCATTTATCTTTTCCGGGTCTATATTGTATTCAAAAACCATGATTGAACCTGAGTCTTGAGGCCCATTTCTCAAAATATTTTTAAAATCTGTTGTTATAGTTTGAACATAGTTTGGATCTGCTGAGTCAGGATTGTCTTTGTACTCATAGCCTGTTTCTGCAAATTGTAAGAATACAGCACCATCTGCACGGTTAAATGTTGGGTTTCCTTCTCCATCAAGCTTTGCTGAGCCGTCTGGATTTAATTCCAAACCTTCTATATAGCTTGCGTAGATAGGAAGTTTTGTTCCAATTGGTGTTTCATTTTCAGATAGGAAATAGATAGAACCAATTTGATTTTTTTCTTCAGCTGTTTTGCCTTTGTTTCCTAAGTCAAGATATTTGATGAAGTCTCTATCAAGAGTTTGTCTAATGGCATATTTATCTCCATCCATCCTTCCACTGACAACATCAGAAGCAAAAGTATAGATTAGTCTAACTTTCTTATCGTCTCTATCAAGTTGTAGAGATGAGTCTGCTGAGTGGAACTGGTCATTTTGTCCACCAGATTGTGTCATTGATTTAGTAGTTGCTTCCATTAAATCCTTAGGTCTTTTTGATAAATCGCCTACAACTGCAATCTTAGTGTAGGTATTATATCCTAGTGCAGCATAGTCAGCACCCTTATATCCTCCAGCTGTAGAGAATATCTTTAAATTATCATTGTTGCCATTATATAGTCTTAATTGAACTGCTTGTGTCTTTTGTGCAAAAGTCTTATCCCAATCAGTATCAGCTTTTAAAACTATATTAACTTCTCTGTGACCATATTGAGCACCTACATTCCTATAAGGGAATTGTAGACAGTTGGCACTTTGTCCCCTAACATCGGATGTAGTTAGTGTGTCAAAATTGTTAATAGCAAAAACTTCTGTCTGTTTCCAAAGTACGTATGAAGCATCCTTATCAATCTTTTGGTATAACTCAGCTGGAAACCTCATAACAAATCTAGACCAAGGATAACTGTCAGCTTGGTTTCTTTGGCTTACTTCAAATTTTAGAACTATCCTTCCATTTTGGTCATAGTATCTGCCAAGATAAGTAAAGCCAAGGGTATTAAGTGGGTCAGCTCCCCTTTGTCCTTTGATTATCTTTACATTTTCAGGAAGTGACCAATATCCAGATCCATCATCTGTAGCTGCACTGTCTTCTTCCCAGTTAACTGAAGGTTTTCCTTCTGGATCTACTGCACGTGTAGATGTGCCAGGAAGTTGTGGTTCTTCTGCGAAAACATTCACTGGCATCATTGCCACTATCATCAAGAATGCCATGACTAGCGCGAGTGTTTTTCGCAAGTAATGTTTTTGAAAATTCTTCATAAATTTCTCCTTTCTTATTTCTTGCATAAGCAAGTTATTTTCGATCTTCTGTACCTCTGATGCCGCTTTTAAATCTATAAAAAAACAGACGTGTCGTGCCACTGACTCGTCTGTATAATCGTAATATGATTGCGTGATTGTTAAGTAGATGATTATAATAAGTAGAGGGTTTTTAACTAAGTATAAGCATGCGGTTTAGTTAATGTCCTTTACTAGTTTCGACCTTTTTGATAGCATCTAATGAAGCTTTATCGGTGGCACAGAAGATCGTATTTGTTTGTACATTCATTTTAGCACGTGTATGTCTAAATGTCAAGTTTAAATTATATTTTTAAGAACATTTTTCATATATAGACAGTAGTGTAACCCCCCCCATCTCATTTTCTCGTTGTCTGTCTATAAACATGCGTATGTACTTTATATGTCTAATGGATGGGCAATAAAAAATGCCAGGCGATTTGCTCGTCTAGCATAGGGTCTTCATTCTATTCTATTCTATTCCTTATTATATATGTTATATATGCTTTATATTGTTTCACAGTTATTTTGCTCTATATGATTTGATTTATACAAAGCAATCCTTTCACCCAATTTTGCAAAAATTTATACTTGCCACAAAATCCCATTCTTACCCAAATCCGTTTTTTCTCTCAAGCACATTTGCAAATATTCCAAACCGAAACGAACAGCTGGCTCCATCTTATATCCCTTTGCTAAGTATGTGGCTATGGCGGCGGAGACTGTCGCGCCTAATCCAAAGGCGGCTCTATCTACTCTCTTCCTATCTATAATTTTCTCTTTGCCATCCACTACTAATACATCTTTTAGTTCACCCTCGAGTGCACCTCCTGTGATCAAAACGCTTGTACCATAATCAAGGTGAAGCTTTTGTGCTGCAGCAAGCATTTCGGTAACTGTAGTGACTTTCATCTCTGTTAAAGTTTCTGCCTCTTTAATATTTGGTGTAAGTAGCGTGACTTTATGAAAGATGTTTTCTTTTATATACTCAAGTGTTTCGGCGTCTGTGTAGACGTGACCGAACTTTGACGCGATGACTGGGTCTAGCACGATGGGCACCTCTCTAAAGTATTTATCTAGTGCGTCTTTAACGGCTTTTGCCTGATTGATGTTTGAGATGAGTCCGATTTTGACGCAGCCGATGCGAAAATCCTCGCTCGCTGCCTTGATTTGGTCGTAGACCATGGACGAGGAGAGGGCAAGTCTCGAGATGCACCTTTGTGTATTTTGGCTGGTCACGCATGTTGTCGCAACTGTGCAGAAAGTATTTAGTTTTAGTGCTGTCTTGACGTCTGCCTCGACGCCTCTTAGGGCGCTTGAGTCTAGTGCCGAGATTGACAGTATTACGGGCTTTTCTTTTAGCATGGCTAATCTCCTTTATTAAGATGATTTTATTACATTCGCTTGTCTTTGTCAAGATACTTATGCTTATGGTGACGGCTGTGCGATGTTTATAGTAATGGCTGTGCTATGATTATAGTTATGTGCAAGGCATAAAAAAGCTCTCTGAGATATTGTCTCAAAGAGCTTAATCTATTTATTTACTTTCTATGAATCTAATAATTTTGTATATTGTTAGTGCAAGGTCTTCTCTTGTGTATCTGCCTTGCGCGTTGTAATTATCTTGACTTTCGCCATTAACAAGGCCTAGCTCGTCCATGTACTTAACTTGATCAAGTGCCCATGGAGCGATTTTGTCTTTGTCTTTGTAATTAAAGTCTTTTACTTTTGGCATATTGATCTTGTGTTCTTTTATGAAATTATAGATGACTGAAGCAAACTCTTGGCGCGTGATCTTTTGTGTTGCTTTAAGTGTTTTGTCTGGGTAGCCTTTGTAGATGCCGTGTGTTAGCGCCCATGTCATTGCCTCTGCGTACCACTCGTCTCCTTTTATGTCAACGTAATCGATAAGGCCAACGGATTTGTCTTTGGAGATGTTCATAAGGACTTGTGCTAGCATGGCGCGATTGATCGCTAATTTGCCTTTGAACTCTGTGTCTGAAACGCCGCTAAGTACGCCTCTTGCGATAAGCTCTCTGATGGCTTCGCCTTTTTCGCCTTGTGGCAGGTCTGTGTGCTGAACTAGTCTAAGTGCTTGTGCTGGCGCTAGTATGCCGTAGTCTTGTTTTTCTTGTTTTGCTTCTATTTTTGTTTCTTGTTTTATTTCTTTTTTATCTACATCTGTCTTTTTGCTTAGTTTTGTATTTTTTTCATTGTTGTCGTTTTTCTTATCTTTATTGTATCTATCATATCTATCATTTCTATTAAGTCTATGATTTTCATTATCTTTTCTCTCTGGCATTTGTTCTTTTTCTTTAGTATTATCTTTTTCTTTATTGTCTGGCTTTGTATTGTCTTTATTATTGTCTTCTGCTTTTTTATCTTCTTTTACTATTAGTTTTTGATTTTCTAGTATTAATTCTGTATCGTCTGTGAATTTTAATTTGATTTTGCCAAGCTTTTCGCCTGCTGTCTTTGTGTCTCTCGCTGATTCGTCTGTACCGACTGCGTTATCGATATGGCCTTGGTAGCCTTGTTTATCTGCTACGGAGTCTTTTATTTTAACGCCGTCTTTCCAATTAACATCAGCGTTTTTATTAACTGTGATGTCTTGTGCTTCGATTTTATCTTTTATCTCGTTAACTATTGCGTTTCTAAATGGTATTCTTAACCAGATAAAGGCTTCTTTGTCGTCGCAAGCAGTTTTACTGATTCTTATGCCACCTTCTTTGTTGTCTATCGTTCCTAGCTTTCTATCCTTGCCAATTAGCATAGATTTTTCTAAACTATCTATAATTAAAGCGTTTATTTTAGCTTTTCTTTCTTCATCGTCTAAGTTAGCAAGTTCATCTTTTAAATTTCTTCCTTCATCTTTATTTAGCGTAAACTTTATTCTATCTATCTTATCTTCTTTATATAAATCATTTATAAGCCCTGCTAGGTTTGTCATGTCTAAGTCGGAAAATGATTTTTCTTTGTTTAGTATTGTAAAGGATAGTTGATAGTGTGGTTTGTATTCGCTTGGATTTTGATAGTCTTGTGGTTTTTCAACTTTATTTATTCTAAGCATGTAGTCATCATTTTTTTCATTTAAGCTGTACATCTTTTCATCCATAGCTTTTGTAAGCTCGTCTACTGCTTCGTCATGTGTTTGGCAGCCAGCAACTGCTTCTTCTTTCACTTCTTCTTTTTCTACTTCTTCTGAAGCTACTACTGTTTCAGCGTTTTTCGCATCTGTCATGTCTGCTTCAACGCTCTCTGCCTTGATGTACTCGAATTGTGATAGTGCAAAGGCAATGATGAATGCTAGGGAAATAATTCTTTTTAATTTGTTCATTTTAAAACTCCTCTCTTAAGCCTTAATTTGTCGGCTCGTGTATTAAATAATGCATAAGCGCCCATAAATCTAAGGCCTAGCGCCGCCTTATATATTACTTGCGATTGCGAAATTATTATAACATTTACGGAGTTCGAAATTATTTACAAAATATTTACAATTTTAATTATGCTAATGGCAGTGCCATGTTTATAGTGATGGCTGTGCGATAACCATAACTATGACTTTGTGGCATAAAAAAGCTCTCTGAGTTTGTCTCAAAGAGCTTCCTATACTAATGTTTTTTATTAAGCATATCGTTTTTAATTGTCCAAAGCTTCTTGCTAAGGTCGACGTAATACTCGTGTGGATTTTCAAGTCTCTTGACTTCGTCCCAAAGCTTATCGACTTCTTCTAGTGAATACTTTTGCACTTCGTCGATTGTCTTCTTATTATATACTAATTTTCCTTTGTCGAAAATTTTCTTTAGTAGCGGCACTGCTGTGTAGTTCGTAAGTGTTTTCTTCTTCCAAGTGTATAGTGGATGGAAGATCTCGATATCTTTTGTGAAGTCGATCTCTTCATCATGTGTTGTAACGAGGTCGGCAAGCGCCTTTCCTGTTTCATTGTCATATAATCTATATAGCTTTTTAAAGCCGGGTGTGGTGATTTTTTCTACGTCGCCACTGATTTTGATCTTGTAAATTTCTTTACCGTCTTTGAATGTGGATACAAGTTTATATACGCCGCCAAAAACTGGTTCGCTTCTTGATGTGATCAGTCTTTCGCCAACACCAAAGCCATCGATTTGGGCGCCTTGACCAAGTAGGTCCTTGATTACGTACTCGTCAAGTGAGTTTGAGACCATGATCTTAACGTCGGGGTAGCCTGCTTCGTCGAGCATCTTTCTCGCTTTTTTCGATAGATAAGCAAGGTCGCCTGAGTCTATCCTTATACCGACGCCTTCATGACCATTGGCACGGAGCTCGTCAAAAACTTTTATCGCGTTTGGTATGCCTTCTTCGAGTGTATTGTATGTGTCAACGAGTAAAACGCATGAGTCTGGATAAACTTTCGCGTAGGCTCTAAAGGCTTCTAGCTCTGTATCGTACATTTGTACCCATGAGTGGGCCATGGTGCCTGTGGCTGGAACGCCGAAGAACTTGTCTGTGATAGTGTTTGCTGTGGCTTTCGCGCCGCCGATGTAGGCTGCTCTTGCACCAAGTATTGCTGCTTCACTCGCTTGGGCGCGTCTCGAGCCAAATTCTGAGATGGCTCTGCCCTTAGCAACTCTAACGATCCTGCTCGCCTTTGTCGCTATCAAGGATTGGTAGTTTATCGTAAGAAGTATCATTGTCTCCATGATTTGCGCTTCTTTAACCGGACCCTTGACTATGATGATGGGTTCCTTTGGAAATACTGGTGTTCCCTCTTCTACTGCCCATACATCGCAGGTGAATTTGAAATTTCTTAAGAAGTCCAAAAATTCTTCTGAAAATATCTTTTTGCTTTTGAAATAATCTATATCATCTTCTGTAAATTTTAGATTTTCTATATATTCAATGACTTGCTCAAGTCCTGCGGCGATGGCGAAGCCACCATTGTCAGGGACTTTTCTAAAGAACATATCGAAGACTGCCTCGGTATCTGCCACGCCATTGGCAATGTAGCCGTTAGCCATGGTGAACTCGTAGTAGTCCGCAAGCATCGATAGGTTTATGCTTTTATTATCTTTATTCATCTTAATCCTCCCATAGATCTTTTAATCTGCCCTCTAATTTGTATCTCACATGCTTTAGCTCGCCTGTATTGCGCGAAGATGTGATGAGCATGAGCTTTCTGAGCTTATCTGAAAAGCTATTGATATAGTCCGCGCTCGCCTCGTATGAGCCGTGGTAGACGTATTTTAATAGCTCGCCACCGAGTGCAACGACGTCGGCGCCTATGACGTAGGCTTTGAAGGCGTCCATCACACTCCTTATACCGCCTGAGGCAATTAAAGTGAATTTATACTTTTTCTTGAGCTCCCTCGCATATAGTATAGAGAGCGCTGTAGGCGTGCCAAAGTCGAAGATATCCGAAAAATCTTCTGCAGCGTTCGCCATGGACTCGATCCTGGCAAAGTTTGTGCCGCCTGCGCCTGATATGTCGATGTACTTGACACCGAGCTTAGCGAGATCCTCGATATTCCTTTGATTCATACCAAAACCGCATTCTTTCACTATGACGGGCAACTTAAAATACTTAAGTGCCGCCTCGATGTTCTTCATATAGCTAGTGAAATCCCTGTCACCCTCGCCATTAATGAGCTCTTGAAAAGCATTTAGATGTATGCAGATGGCGTTGGCATCGATTAAATCAACTGCCTTCTTCATCACATCCAAATTCGCTGTAGCACCGACATTGGCTATAAGGTAGCCGTCTTTGTTGACCTCACGTGCAATGGTGAATGTTTCAGGGAACTTCTTGTCAACAACAGCAATCTTCTCACTTCCAAGCATCATAGGTATATTAAAGTCACGTGCGAGCCTAGCTAAAATCTCGTTGATTCTAAGCGCCTTTTCGGTGCCGCCAGTCATCGCGTTTATGTAAAAAGGACGAGAAAAGTTTCTGTTGAAGAATTTCTTTTCAAGTCTAACCTCGTCTATGGAAAGCTCAGGAAGAGAGTTGTTGTCGATGAAGACATCTGAAAGAAGCGTGTCAGTCCCGCCATCTTCCGCTCTTAGGAAGTTTGTGAGATGCAGGTCCTTGATCCTTTCTTTGTAATCAATCTTTTTCATAGTTCCTCCTAGATTTCTATATAATCTTCTATATTAAGTTTTTTGTCTATATCAAGAGTCCTTAGACTATGGATATAGATGTCTTTGCCCTTAGTTGTGTAGATGTTGAAGTCGCCTTTTTTAAGTCCACTCGCGTCAAAGCTATGGGCAAGGAGCTTCGCAGGCATGATAAAATCTACTTCGGGCATCAGCTCTTTGAAGATGGCGTCGATGAACTCGTAGTGAGTGCAGCCCAAGATTAGCGTCTTGTAGCCGCCATCATCGATGCGCCTTTTGTAATCAAGAACTTCTTCTTCGATGATGTCTCTGTTCTCGTCGAAGTCCTCGATAAGCGCCGCAAGCGATGCGCTCGCCATCTCTAGTAAATCATCTGTGCCAATGGCCTTGAGCCTATTGTAATACTCTTTCGAAGCTATGGTGAACTTCGTCGCAAGTATCACCGCTTTATTAAGTGCAAGCCTATTTACTTCGCTAATAGTTGGCGTAACTATATTATAGAGCTTAATCTTGTGTGTGTATTCGGTATTAAGTATCGCGCTACTCATGGTATTACAAGCGACAAGGCAGTCAGTAACGCCCTTTTCGTATAAGAAGTCCAAAATATGCTCCATACAAGAAAGGATCTCGTCACGACTCATATTGCCATAAGGCACTCTGATATTGTCCCCGAAGTAATTTATTTCGATCTCATTATTCAGCTTAAGAAGCTCACGAACAACGGATAAGCCCCCTATACCCGAATCAATAACTGCTAATTTCTTCATATTACATGTCGACACGATTGTCGATCGCCTTTCTGATAGTTTTTGCGTCGTAGTAGCTTAGGTCAGCGCCCATCGGCACGCCGGTACCTATCCTAGTCACTTTGACGCTCTTGTCAGGGATGTTCTCCTTGATGTAATTCGCTGTCGCAGTGCCCGCAATGTCTGGGTCAGTCGCAATGATGAGCTCTTTCACACTGCCGTCAAGCCTTTGGAATAGCTGGGGTATGTTGATCTCCTCAGGTCCTATGCCCTCAAGCATGTTGATGGTGCCGCCTAAAACGTGATAAAGACCGTTGTAGCCGCCCTCTTTGTCAAGGCGCATAACATTCTCTTCCTTTTCTACTACTAATATGGTAGAGTGGTCTCTGTCCTCGTCAGAGCAGATGCCGCAAATGTCAGCTTCACTGTAGTTACAGCAAATCTTGCATCTGTGAATATTTTCAAGAGTCTCCTCGATGTCCCTCGCTAGGCTCATGGCCTTGTCCCTATTGTTCAAAAGGTAATAAGCAAACTTTATCGAAGACTTCGAGCCAAATTGCGGAAAAGACTCTAAATTGCTAACTAGCTTATCTAGCCTATCCATTATAGTCCTGGAATACCTAGGCCGCCAGTTAATTTGCCCATCTCAGAGTTCATAAGATCGTCAGCCTTAGCTATAGCCTCGTTTACTGCGACCATGATTAAGTCTTCAAGCATTTCAACGTCGTCTTTGTCAACAATTTCTGGATCAAGAGTTATGGATGTAATCTCTTTTTTACCAGTTATTTCGACCTTAACCATGCCCTTATCTACTTCTAATGTAGTTGCTTCAATCTCTTCTTGCTTTTTTTGCATATTTTCTTGTGCTTTTTTAAGCTGCTTCATCATGTTATTCATGTTGCCGCCCATTTGTGGGAATCCTCTTTTCATAATTACCTCCTACTTAATTATAAGCTTGCCGCCCAAGAACTCTTTAAGGTCCTCTCTTAGTTTGAGAGTCTTTTTCTCTTGGTCCGAGCTTTCAATTTTAATATCGATTATATCATTAAAATATTTGTTAATAGTCTTTAATATTGCGTCCTTGTTCATGTCGACAAGAGCTACACTAGTGTCAAGAGCTATGTCGCGAGACTTTTTAAGCACTAATACACCAGAAACAGTTTTTGAGTATTCAAAATCTGTGAATATGGACTTAAGTACCCTCATGTCGTCATCTTTCAAGAAGTTTTCGTAAAGCTCCTTGTTCTTTTCGAAGTCCTCTTCGGGTTCTTCGTCTTCATCTAAATCAATGGCTTTCTCTTTTTCAGCGGGGATAATGGTCTTGCCACTTTCGCTGTCAGAGTCACTTTCTTGGGTCCCTGCTAAGCCTTGTGAATTTTGTTCATCAAGCGCTTTTGCTTCTTCATTTACTTTTACTTCATCAAATGGTTTTGCCTCGTTTATATTTTTTGCCTTGTCAAGTGATTTTGCCTTGTCATCTATTTTTGCTTCATCAAATGACTTTGCCTTGTCTATATTTTTTGCTTCCTTTTCTTTTTTTGCTTCCTTTGGCTTTTTTACTTCCTCTTCCATTTCTGTGAAGTAAAAGCCTTCATCTTCATAGTCCACCATGCCCATCTCAAGGCTTGCTAAGTCGTCAAAAGAGTTGTCTTGATTATCTTGAACTGTATTTGACGAAGTGGCTTTGGCATTGCCATTATCGTGGTTACTCACAGGATGCGCTAAATCACTAACTGTAACGGATCTATCGAAGTTCATCTTCATCACGTCGCTGTCAAGGCTCATGACCTTAAGGCCCGCCATCTCAACAAAAATTCGCTTTTCCTTGACAAACTTCATCCTCTCAAGGTAATCCATGTAGATGTCGATCGCGTTTATGATGTCCATGAGCTTAATGTCAAAGGTGAAATTGTATTTGCCAAGCTTATTAACTTTGTCGTATAAAATCTCTCTAAGTGCCTTAATTATACCATCTATGATCATTGCTTCGTCCTTGCCATCAAGGAAGAGCTTGTCTAAATTGGCATAGTACTTTTCAAGATTGCGTGTGAATATAGCCTCTACTATGCCAGTAGAGTAGCTTTCATCAAGTAGTCCCAAGGCTTTGAGAGCGCTATCCTTGGTAAGTGTGTCTGAGTAGCTGATGGCGCTCTCAAGCATTGATAAAGCGTCTCTCATCGAGCCAGCGCCTGCTCGTGCAACGATTTGGACTGCCTCGTCCTCATACTTTTTGCCAATGCTGTCAAGAACGCGAGATAAATTCTTCGCGATGAGATCCTCGTCTATACGCTTAAAATCAAAGCGCTGAACACGGGAGATGATGGTCTTTGGTATCCTCTCTGGCTCTGTCGTCGCGAGTATGAAGATTAAGTGCTTTGGCGGCTCCTCAAGTATTTTTAAAAGCGCATTGAAGGCGCCCTTCGATAGCATGTGAACCTCGTCTATGATGTAGACTTTATATTTTAGCTTAGTTGGTAGATATATCGCCTTGTCACGAAGCTCGCGGATATTGTCGACGGAGTTGTTTGACGCAGCGTCAAGCTCTATGATGTCGACAGCCTTGCCGCTCATCGCCTCAAGACAGTTCTCGCACTCATTACAAGGCTCGGCATCGTGTGGATCAAGGCAGTTGATTGCCCTCGCAAAAACTTTCGCAAGAGATGTCTTACCTGTTCCGCGCGTGCCGGTGAATAGGTAGGCGTGAGATAGTCTACTTTGTAGTATTTGATTTTTAAGTATGGTTGTGATGTGATCCTGACCGATGATTTCATTAAAAGTCTTGGGTCTAAACCTTCTGTATAAAGCTTCGCTCATCTCGTACCTCCTATAAATACAATTATAGATATTATATCACAAAAATAAAAAAAAATAAAGACGTGAGTGGTCTTTACGAAGTGGCTAGTCCATAAACATGGGTGGTATATGAAAAAGGGCTCTCATGTGAAAGCCCTTAATAGTTATTTAATATATTTCTTCAATGCTTTTTCATATTTTTCATAAAAGCCATAAGCGCCAACGCCAACAAATGTTTCGAGAATATTTCCTTCGCTATCAAATATAAAAACTGTTGGAACGGCTTTTATCTTGAAATTAAAATACTTCTCAGCCGCTTGGCTAGGACATAGATTTTGATATTTAGCGTCTGCTTTTTCTAATAAGCTCTTTGCCTTAGCTATATTTTCTTCTCTAGTCTTCTTGTCATAATCACTTGATGTGCTAGTAAGAGGCTCAATGTTATGAATAACGCCAAGGAAGCCAGCTTTACCATTATAATCGTTTGCTAGCTTACTTAAGTCAGGAAGTTCTTTTTTGCATTGTGCATAATCAGTCGACCAAAGATTGACTAAAGTGTATTCGTGCTCAGCTAATATATCGGCAATGTTACGTTTATTACCATCGAAGTCTTCTAGCTCAAAATCAAGCTTGCAAGGTATTTTAACTTTATCTGATGTAATTGCTACAGTTTTTGTCTTTGCTTCATAGTTAAGATCAAAACCTAATAGTTTAGCTAAGTCCCTTAGCTCGATGTAATTTGTTTCGATAATAAAGGCAGAATTAAGTTTTTTCTCTTTGCCATCGATAAGGACATCCATATTTCTCATAGTTGCCCAAAGCTCTTTTTGAGATGAATAAGTCTTGATATCTGATAGGTCTTCATATGGCTTATTCGTTTCGATACTAACAAGATGCTTGTCGTTGTCGTAGTCAACATAGAATTGTGCCTTTGTTCCTTTAAGCGCAGCGGCTGCATCACGTAGCTTTAAATAATTTTTGCCATTAATGATATAAGCTCTAATCTCACGCGCCTCGCCGTTAACTGTAAACTTTTGAGTGCTCTCCATAGCCTTTTCTTCACTCACAGCCATTGACATAGGCATAAATGTCACTAGCATAAGAACTACTAATAATAACGAAATTTTCTTTTTCATTTTTCCCTCCTTGATTTACCCTGCTAACAAAGTATATTGCTTATAAATATATTATATCACTGAAAATAAATTTTAGCAAGAGAAAAGGGCTCTCGTGTGAAAGCCCATAATAGTTATTTAAATTGTATTTTAGTCTAGAACTTCTACCTCATAAGCTGAATCGATTGTAATTAGCGCACTTGATTCTAGCTCTGTGTTGTGAGCTGTGCCGTCGAAGTAGACTATAACTTCCTTACCTTCAATATCTTTTGGATCAATTGGCTCTCTGTCCTTTTGAACGACTACATTATCAAGCTTTACTAAGAACGGATTTGGATACTTAGTATTTTCACCAAAAATATATTCAAACTCTTCTGGCATGATAATATCCTTTATTCTAAGCATAGTAGCGTCCTTTGTAGTCTCGTCACAAACAACTTCCTCTACAGTTCCTGTGAAATTTGCGACGTATTTTTTAGTCTCGGACCAATTGTCTCCAGTCGAAAACAAAAGATATTTGTCATCGTAGTGAACAGTTAAAAAGCCCTCTCCAGCGTATTGGTACTCGCATTTATCAAAGTTTGACTCACCGTCGTTCTTTGGAAACTCATTAGTAGGAACGACTTTGTCGATCTTGCCGTCCATGGTGCCGCAAGTAACTAGATTATTTAAACAGCCAGTATCCTTGTATAATTTGCCGTCAAGCATAACAGCTGGGATTAGAGCTCCCTCATCAGTTCTATCTGGCTCGTCTATTTCATTTGCTTCATTTGTTTCATTTGTTTCATTTGTTTCGTTTGCTTCGCTTTTTTCCTTTGGCATCTCATTTGGCTTTTGACACGCAAAGGCGCTTAGCATAAGAGCCAAAGACATCATTATAAGTAAAATCTTTTTCATATCATCACTTCCTTGTATATAGTATATCACAATAAAGCACTCCGCGAATGGATTTTCATTAATTGTTACTATTTTGTAAGAAATAAAAGGGCCCATAGCACTGCCATGGACCAAATGTAAAAACTATTTTTCTAAAATCAAAACTCCTGAGCAAAAACTTATTTTTTCGAAAATTGCCTTTGGAAAATCTTTCTTGATGCTCTCATAAACAAGGTAGTGCTCGTCATCATCCCAATAATCTTTCGACTCTTCTCTGCAAGCTTCTAATGATGCAAGGTCCACAAAACTAACGTCGCCTATAAAAATTTTGCCGCCATCATTAAGAAGACTAAGTAAAGCCTTTAAAAAATCTTTTTTCTCAGAGTCAATTATGTGATGAAGTGAATATGTTGCGAGTATCGCGTCGTATTTTTCACTTAAAATGCTCTTGTCTAGTGCTTTTGTGAAATCGCCTTCATATAATTTTGCCTTTGGCATTTTTTCTTGCGCTATATCGAGCATATTCTTTGAAAAGTCTTGACCGTGTATCTCAAGGCCGTCATCATAAAGTTTTTTCGTTAAAACTGCCGTGCCAAAGCCTATGTCAAGAACTTTTTTTGCATTCATTTTCCTAACGGCATCGTAGATGTAAGCAAGAACTTCTTTATATCCCGCAAATGGGTAAGTATCCTCACTATCAGATAGTTCAACAGTTTTATCATAATCCTCTGCCCATAAATCAAATCCAAATTTGTCTAGCATTTGTCCTCCTATAATCTTTCTTTAATAATTATACCATAAAATTCATATTAACTCAAAGAATTTAGGTGGGTTTCCACCTTTTTTCTTCGTGCTCTTGTCAATTTCGGTCTATTAAGTGCGTATATATTTTTTTAATAGCACATGTATGTCTTTTGCATCTAAAATTAATAATTTAGCAATTATCTACGCAGTGGCCCAGCCATTCTCAAGGCATAAAAAAAGTATGCACCAAATGGTACATACTTTAGTAAATATCTTAGTCTTCTAATGCTGCATCGATCTTAGCCTTGTCAAAGCCAAGTATCTTTTCATCGCCTATAATGATAACTGGAACGCCTGTGAAGCCCATCTTCATCATTTCCATCCTAGCGTCTTTATCTTCTGAGATGTTCTTTTCTGTGTACTTGATGTTCTTTCCGTCTAAGTAGTCCTTTGCCATGTGGCAGAATGAGCATGTAGTGCTTGTATAAATTGTAATGTCTTTCATTAATATCCCTCCTAAATTTTGTCTATCAATTGTCAATAGATATATACCCATGGCTAATTTTTTCTAAACAAAAAGAGCAGAAATTAATCTGCTCTTCTAATATATTTTTACTTAGAAATTATTGTTCCAGTCTTTCCTTCGATACCTTCGCCCGCTTTTTCAAGTGATGTGATTAAGCTGACTCTACCTGGTTTTGACTCTGCAAACATGATGGCTGCTTCAACTTTTGGAAGCATGGATCCTTTTGCGAAGTGACCTTCTTCTGAGTACTTTTTCATCTCATCTACTGTTACTTTATTAAGCTCTTCTTGGTTTTCTTTACCGAAGTTTATGGCAACTTTTTCAACTGCTGTTAATATGATTAATTGATCTGCATCAACTATCTCAGCAAGTTTTTCTGAAGCGAAGTCTTTATCGATAACTGCTGCTACGCCTTTGTAGTCTTCGCCGTCTTCGATAACTGGGATTCCGCCGCCGCCAACTGTGATTACAACGTCTCCTGCTTCGATAAGATGACTGATTAGATCCTTTTCTACTACGTCAATAGGCTTTGGTGAAGCTATAACTTTTCTGTAGCCTCTACCTGCGTCTTCAACGTATGTGTCGCCTGTTGCGGCCATAAGCTTTTCTGCTTCTTCTTTTTTATAGAATAGGCCGATAGGCTTAGTAGGGTTTTGGAATGCTTTATCATCTTTATCTACTAAAACTTGTGTGATAACTGTAGCTACGTTTTTCTTGATGCCTCTTCTCTTTAGTTCTGCCTTGATGGCATTTTGTAAGTGGTATCCAATGTAGCCTTGGCTCATTGCGCCGCACTCTGCAAATGGCATATCGCCTTTGAATGCGTTGTTGATAAGGCCTACTTGAGGACCATTGCCATGAGCGATGGTAACGTCGTTACCTTGTTCGATTAAGTCGACGATTGGTTTTGCTGTCTTCTTAACTAGTTCTTTTTGTTCCGCACAAGTTTTTCCTAGAGCGTTGCCTCCTAATGCAACTACTACCTTCATTCTATAGTTTTCCTATAGTGGCAACGATAACTGCCTTTATAGTGTGCATTCTGTTTTCAGCTTCGTCAAATACTCTTGAGTACTTGCTTCTGAATACTTCGTCTGTAACTTCCATTTCTTTTAAGCCGTATTTTTCGCCAATTTCAGCACCTATCTTAGTATTTAAGTCGTGGAAGCTTGGTAGGCAGTGTAAAAATATAACATGTTCGTTGCCTGTAGCTTTGATCATGTCCATATTTACTTGATATGGTTTAAGAAGTTTGATTCTTTCTTCGAATTTATCTTCTTCACCCATTGATACCCAAACGTCTGTGTAGATAACGTCTGCACCTTTAACTGCTTTTTTAACGTCTTCTTCGAATTCGATAGTAGCGCCTGTTTCTTTGGAAACTTCTTCCATTTCCTTAACAAGGTCTTTTGATGGCCATAGTTCCTTTGGAGCTAGGGCAACGAAGTGCATACCCATCTTAGCAGCGCCTATCATTAGGGAGTTACCCATGTTGTTTCTAGCGTCGCCTACGTAAACGAATTTGATTTCGTTAAATGGCTTTGGTACATATTCTTTAACTGTCATGAAGTCTGCTAGTATTTGTGTTGGGTGATAAAGGTCTGTTAAACCGTTCCAAACTGGTACGCCTGCGTGTTTAGCAAGTGTATCAACTGTTTCTTGTTTAAATCCTCTAAATTCGATACCATCGTAGAATCTGCCTAATACTTTAGCAGTATCTTCGATTGATTCTTTCTTGCCCATTTGTGAGTCTTGTGAGCCTAAGAATGTAACTTGGCCACCTTCGTCCATACAAGCAACTTCGAATGAACATCTAGTTCTTGTACTAGTTTTTTCAAATAATAGTACAATATTTTTTCTTTCTAGTAAATCACCTTTAATACCTGCTCTCTTCTTAGCTTTTAAGTCGCTAGCTAGGTTTAATAGGTAATGAATTTCATCTGGTGTAAAATCCTTTAGTGTGATGAAATTTCTGCCGTGTAAATTAACTGCCATTAATTTTAACCTCCGTAATTTAGAATTTTATTAATATATAATTTGACTATTTAACGTCTTCTCTGTAAAGTGGCATAGACATACATCTTGGGCCGCCTCTACCTCTTGAAAGTTCATATGATGGCATTCTGTGTAATTTGATTCCTTCTTTTTCAAGTAAATCATTTGTTACTACGTTTCTGTCATATACTACAACTTCGCCTGGAGCGATTGCTAATGTGTTTGAACCGTCGTTCCATTGTTCTCTTTGAGCATCAATTCCTAGTCCGCCGCCGCATCTGATTAAATCAACTTTGTCTAGGCCTAGGTAGTGAGCTAATATTTTATCAAGTGAGTTCTTTTCTTCTGTAATTACAATCTTGTCACCGTCTTTAACCATTGAATAAACTACTAGAGGTCCTTCAATTTCTGGGTGGATAGTGAATTTGTCTTTGTCGATCATTGTGAATACTGTGTCAAGATGCATGAATGCATGTGATTGAGGGATGTTAATTGCAAGAACTGTCTTGAATTCACCAGCATTTAATACGTTTTCACCAAGTTTTTGTAGTGCTGCTGCTTCAGTTCTTTGTGAGATACCAACTGCTAATACGTCTTTAGTAAGTATTAGTTGGTCTCCACCTTCTGTGTGATACTTTTCTTCTCTGTCATACCATCTAGGTACATCTACTCCCTTAAACATTTCATGATGGTCGTAGATGTATTTACCAAATAATGTTTCTCTTCTTCTAACGTTTGACCACATCTTGTTGATGGCAACACCGTGACCGATGTTTGCGAATGGGTCTCTTGTGAAGTAAGCATTTGGCATAGGTACAGTTAAGAAGTATCTTCCGCTGTCTGCAAAGTCTGCAAGTGTTTCTTTGCTTCTCTTAGTAAGCTCAGTCATTCTAGTACCAGCGATCATCTTCATAACGATGTCCTTTTCAGACTTTTGTTGTAGTAGAATGTCTTTCATGATGTATCTTTCATTTGGTGTGTGTAGATCAGCTTCGTCTAAGAATTCTTCGATTAAGCTTTCCTTTAGGTTTTTGTCCTTAATTACATCAGCAACTAAGTCTTCTAGATAATAAACTTCGCAACCACTTTCTTTTAATATGTTTGCAAAGTAATCATGTTCCTTAAGTGCTTGATCCAAGTAAGGTACTTCGTCAAAAAGTAGTTCTTGCATAGTATCTGGTGATACGTTGTTTAATTCTTCACCAGGTCTATGAAGGATAACTTTTCTAAGTTTACCAATTTCTGAATAAACTCTAACTCCTTTTTCCATAAAATCACTCCTTTTTTATTATTAGCTTACACTTTTATTCTATCACAATGGATATCCTTTTACAAGAACTATTTACCCAATTTATCTTTTAATTAAACTAAACCGATATAGAGATTGTTTATGATAATGGCCTATAGTATAAATATAATTTTAAAGCAATAGTACATATAAAAAGCAATAGTACATATAATATGAAAGAAGTTTTAAGTAAACACTATTGTTACTATTTTGTAAATATTATTTGCTTCAATTGACTTGTAAAGAAAAAATTTATATTGTATAATTGTTTTGTAATTCGAAGAAATCATTTTAATTTTATGGAGGGAAAAATGAAAAATCTAAAAAAACTTTTAATTTTATTAATGATGACAAGCTTATTCTTATTTAGCTGCAACAAGTCATCAGGAAACGATTACGTTGTTGATCAAAGTGAGATCAAATCAAATGAAGAAGACATGGACAAAGGCACTATCGCCATCAAGACTAGCGGTGTTAAGTACACTTTAAACCCTGAAGTTTGGGGCAAGCCTTTCGAAAACATCCACGTTTACAACGAACTACTTGAAAAGAGAGACCACGCTGGCGACATCTACGGCGGCGTTAAATCAAGCTTTGCTAGCACTGAACAAGCAGATGCATACGCAAAACTACTTATGGATCAAACACTTAGTGAAGAAGATAAAAAAGCAGAACTTGATAAAGTTATCAATGAATTCTCTAAGATGTGGGCTATAAATGTTATAGCTGATGACAAGATGCCAAAGAACGACGAAGGCTTAAAGGCACTAACAGGCTTTGACAACAACGAAAAGCTAGCAAGCACAGACGGCTACAACTACGTTTGGTCATACATGAACAAGGCTGAAGGACTTACAGGTGAAGATCAAGATATCTACGACAAGCTATATGAAGACCTTGACAATGTTAAAAAATCTATCAAAGTAGCTAAACCACTTAGCGTTGACGGCGAATCAGGTGCAGCTGCAAAATTCGATTTCGATACAAAGGACATCTACGGCAAGGACTTCTCTGCTAAAGAATTCCTAGCTGAACATGAATACACTATCATGAACGTTTGGGGAACATTCTGCGGACCATGTAAAGCTGAAATGCCAGACCTAGCTAAAGTTTATGAAGAATACAAAGACAAAATCGGTTTCTTAGGTGTTGTATCAGACGTGTCTCCAGAAGATGACAAGATGAGTGACGCTATGAAGAAAAACCGTGACGATATCATCGCACTAGGAAAGAGAATCATCGAGGACAAGGGATGTAATTATCCAAACCTAATTCCAACACAAGAGATGAACGACAAGTTCCTAGCAGCTGTAACAGGTTACCCAACAACATTCGTTCTTGATAAAGAAGGTAACATCGTTGGCTCACCTATCATCGGAGCTCAAAGCTACGAAGGCTTCAAAGAACTTTGCGAACAATTCGTTCCAAAAGAAATGAAATAAGATGAAGAAGAAAAAAGTCACACAATATGTATTCTTAGCCATGGCAATAGCTTTTATATTCATTGGCGTGAAGAGATTTGACTACTTGACAGTTTTTAAGAAAGCAGCCAACATCTGCTTTGAATGCATAGGACTAGGTTAGAATTATGAAGATAGTTAAAAAATCAAAAAGATGGATGTCGCAAGTACTATTCTTCTTCGCATCCAATCCAATACTGCCAAATTATTTAAAAGGCAAAATATATCAAGGCGATTTGAAGAAGTACTGTGTACCAACACTGAACTGCTACTCATGCCCTGCTGCGCTTGGAGCCTGCCCCATAGGCTCCTTGCAAGCATCCATCGGCTCGCCAGCACACGCAATAGCTTTTTACGTACTAGGATTTTTATTCTTATTCGGAATACTTTTAGGTAGATTCATCTGCGGCTTTTTATGCCCATTTGGACTAGTTCAAGACCTTTTATACAAGATCAAGACAAAGAAGCTTGTGATTAAACCAAAAGTCGCTAAGTACCTAAGCTACATAAAATACGTCGTGCTAGCAGTCTTTGTAATAGGCATGCCACTGCTACTAAAGGATGATTATGGATCAAGTAACCCATACTTCTGTAAACTTATCTGCCCACAAGGCATACTAGAAGGAGGTCTTCCATTAATCGCTAAAAATGCAGATCTAAGACAGATGCTAGGAACACTGTTCTTCTCAAAACTTACTATTTTAATAGTAGTTGTCCTAGTAAGTATCTTCTCATACAGAGTCTTCTGCCGCTTCATCTGCCCATTAGGCGCTATATACGGCCTATTCAACAAGATAAGCTTCTATAACTTCTCCATCGACTCATCATGCATACACTGTAAAAAATGCGAGAAAGTTTGTAAGTTTGGCATAAAGACATACGAGAACCCAAATTCACCAGAGTGTATCAGGTGTAACGACTGCGTAAGACATTGCCCAGTAAATGCAATAAAAGTAAACCATCTATTCGGTCAAGTAGGTTGCAAAAACTGCTCAAAGAAAGAAAATTTGACAAAGTAGCTACTTTATTGTATAATAATATAATAATACTATTGTAAACACTTGAAGGAGGATACGATGGACGAGATTATTCGTGATATTGAACTATTCTTAAGGAGAGCCGACTTTGCAGTCAGAGTCGAAGGTAGAAAGGTTTTGTCAGAGATATCAGTGACACCACCACAATTCTCAGCACTTCAATTTATAGTCAAAGAGAAAGACGATCCAATCAGCATAGGCGACTTAAGTAGATCCATGGGCCTTGCCTTTTCAACCGTAACCGACCTTATCGATAGGATGGAAAAGCTAGGCTTTGTTGAAAGGCGCAAAGACGAACACGACAGAAGAGTCATACGCATCTACCCACTTGAAAAAGGCATAGACGTCTTGGACCAAGTAGTTGCTCACAGAGTTAGCTTCGTTGAGGGCGTAATCGATGGCCACTACACAGATGAAGAGAAAGAGCACTTACAAAGAGAGCTGCAAAAGCTGTCCGAGCTGCTTAGAGAGCAAGAATAAATTAGAAAAGAAAAATTAATATTTACTTGAAGAGTCATACGAGAGTGTGGCTCTTTTTTTTGCCTTGATGATGGCTTAAGAGCGATTTTACTAAGATGAGTGATTTTAATAGAGAAAGTGATTTTGGTTGAGCAAACGATTTTGATGGAGATAGTGATTTTATTTGAGATAGTGATTTAGTTTGAGCAAACAATTTTGATAAAGATGGTGATTTTACTTACTATGCAATTTTGCTAGTCTTAGTAGTTTTGATGAGATGAGAAAAATGGTTATCGTGGCAAGACCATAAGCGTGGCAATACAATAAACGCAGGCCAATTAAAAGATCCCGAAAATAATCGTGATCCTATATAGATATATTAAACTTAAAAACATTATCACCAGTACTTATTAGATCTTCATCGTGAGATATTGTCAAAACTAGCTTTTCTTTAGATACTTTTTTTAATGTATCAATAATAATTTCTTTTGAGGCTCTATCCAAATGAGATGTTGGCTCATCTAATAGAACTATGTCCTTGTCCATAGCTAGTGTATACGCAAGCGATAGTCTCTGCCTTTGTCCTTCGGAAATTTGATTTTGCTCAATAAATTTATTTAGTAATTCATGATAATTACTAGCTTGAAATTCATCTGGAACTATTGCAACGCTCTTTAATATATTTATCATCTCTTCGTCTGTAATACTAGCTCTAATATTTGTAAAAACTGTCTTTAAATCGCCGTCTATAATTGGCGAATCTTGCTGCATATAGGCAATACATCTCGAAATATAATTTCTTGAACACTCTCTGATATCTTTTCCATAAAGTTTTATCGTGCCACTATAATCAATATTTTTATCTCCAAGTATTGCTTTAAAGAATGTTGTCTTGCCAATACCTTTTTCTCCCTTTATTATATACAAGCCGTTTTTAGAGATATTCATATCATCAAAGCAAAGTTCATGATTTGCTAGTTTTAATTTTAAATCTTTTACCTCTAATGCTGAGCCTGTCTTTTCAATGTATTCTTCAGATATTTCTTCATCTTTAATTCCTAAAAACGTCTCTATACTTTTGTAAGCTGCTTTCTTTTTTTCTAATTCTGCTATATAATCCACGGTGTTTCTGAAAATCCCCATAAAGCTTGTAATAGTTAGAAGAAGTGCCATTAGCTCTCCAAGTGTAATATCGATTTTCCAAAAATATATAATTATTATCGGTAGATATGTTTGTGCAAAACCTAAGATATATGGCGTGAACATATATTTTAAGCTTGCGATATTTGCATCTTTAAAAGCGATTTTATACTTTTTAAATCTTCTGTCATATTCTTCTTCATACTTTGAATCAGCGTATTTGGCTCTATCTAAAACTGTTTCGTAGACAAAATTATTGTACTCTTTAAGATTTTCATTCTTTTCTAATAGTATCTCTTCTTTTTTATATAACTTATCTTTAAAAATAAAACTGTATACTAAAAGCAAAAGTCCTATCACTACTAAGACCATCGCTATTTTGATATCTAGAGTGACGATGTAGGCTGCACTTCCGATACTTGCAGCAATTACTAATAGATAGTCCATGTATGAAGCAAATACAGAGATTACACTTTCTAAGTTGTCTGAAATAAGCGCGTAAAGTCTGTCTTTCTTAATATTTTCTTTAAATGCATGGTCTGTCATGGATGAATATACATTAAATCTTAGTTTTGTAGCGAGATTTTTATTATATAGCTTTACTAAATATATTAATATCTGTCTTATGGCTGTCAAGGCTAGCATTAATATGACAAGCAAGATAAATTCTTTTTTAATCCCTTTTTCAAAAATTAGTTTTACATGCTTATCAACTGTGTATTCAATTGTGTTATTTATAGTCCATACATAAAATATTTCATAGAAAAATACAAGTAGAAATACTGCTATGGCTTTGATGCTTTTGCTAAGCTTATATATCATCTTCATTTTGACTCTCCTTAACGCTCGCATCTTTCACAATGTAAAGCTTATCTGCATATTCATCGAGGTAATTGTCATGATATGCAAGGATATATGTTCTTTTTTTCGAATCCTTTTTTATAAATTCAAATAATTTTTCTTTGTTTTTCGCGTCAAGCGATGCACCTGGTTCGTCAAGAAAGACTAGTAGAGGATCACTTGCTAGCGCTCTTATTATAAGAAGCAAATCTCTTTCGCCGCCGGAGAGGCTCATAAAATCTTCTCTATCATAAATCTTTTCTAGCTCTGGCATAACCATGGAGCTAAGCAAATCATTAAGCTTAGCCTTATCCTTAATATTTAAAACTTCTTCTATAGAATTTCCTAAGAAAACTCCATCTTTTAGTGAAATCGCTGCAATTTTTGTGAAGTCCTTTGTTCTTGATATTTGAGTATTAATTTGTGAAGACCACTCTCCCATATCGTAGGCGTTGTATAAAACATTTAAAATCGTAGACTTGCCGCTGCCAGAACTTCCTTTAAAAATATATAACCCGTTCTTATTGAATTTCATAGCTGGAAAATTAATTTTCGTTCCATCAATATATGAAAAAACTCCTTCGTCAACAGCATATAATAAATCTTCGTTACTATCTATAAATCTATAAGGCTTTTTCTTCTTTACAAGCTCTGTTACAGTTTTCACTTCATTCATTTTACTAGCATTTTCACTCTTACTATTTATCATTTCTAATATTGATAAACAGGCTGGCAATAAAAATCTACTGTAAATATTTGTTGAAATTAAAAAACCACCCGGACTAATATAGCCCTTTAAAAGTAAATAACCTGAGTATAGTGGCACGAGTAGAACCACGATTATATTAAGCGTTTCTCTAAGAAGTGTCAAAACTGCTTCAAAAAATAAAACTTTCTTCTCTTTCTTAAGAATAGTATTCAAATTCTTTGAGTAAACATTCTTGCTAATATTTTCTATACCATTGTAATAAATCCAGTCAATATTATTTATGCTGTTAAGGAAGATGCTGTCCTTTTGTCCGCTCAAACTTGATATTTCATCGTTTAAAGCATCTGTTCTTTTACTTATAAAGTAAGTTATTAGTGCAAATGGCATTAGAATAAGTATTACTAATAAAATCTTATATGTAACGGCGATGTATAAATAAATTGAAAACAAAATAATTTCTAGACCATAATACACTATTGTATATAAATTATCAGCATCTAAGTCCACCATATCGATAAGGTTTCTGTCAAGGTTTGTCCTGCCACCAAGTGAATACATTAAAATTCTGTTTCTAAATTTAAGTGGAGAATTAAATAAAAGCCTCTTTCTATGTATAGATGATAGCTCTAATTTTTCTCTAGAAATTACATACTCTTCCAAAAATTGGTCACAAAAAAATATTGCTAGTGACATGAAGACAATGTTTAGCATAAGAATAGAAAACTTAATCGAACCAAGCATAATGTAATCAACGCTCATTTGCAAAACATAGTTCATGTATATGGAAAGAGTTGATGAAATTATTGATATGATGACTATCTTTAAGATTGTACTTTTTCTTGCTTTTAATAAAGTAAACATGTCTAACTCCTTATTGCAATTACACTTATTTATTAATTGCCTTCTTAATAATTAGATGCATTTGTGATTATGCTCGCAAAGTGTTTTTCTCACTGCTTGTAATTAGTATTTTATCATATTTTATTAAGCAGTTCAAACAAAATCTATCTATCTTAATTGATACAGACCTATAAAAAGATCCCGAAAATAATCGGGATCCTATATAGATATATTAAACTTAAATTAGATTGAGCAAGGACTATAACCACAGTCTTGGCACTCTCTGCAGCCGCCTGAGTGATTCATCTTGCCGCCGCACATTGGGCAAACGTCAGGATTTTCTGCTAATGCGTTCTTTGCAAGTGCATCGATTTCGCCTTGTAGCTCGTCTATCTTGTCTTTAGTAGATTTTTTATTGTTCGAGATCAATATGCCAGCTCTTTGGCAGCCATCTCTATAGATAGTTACGCCCTTAAGGCCCTTTTCCCACGCAAACATATAAAGCTCTTCGACTTGCTCAACTGTAAACTCGTTTGGAACGTTGCATGTTGATGATATTGATGCGTCGATAAACTCTTGCCAAGCTGCTTGAACAAGAATTCTGTCTTTGTAATCAAGGTCTTTACTTGTCACGATAAAGTCCGGAAGGTCCTCTTCGTCTCTGATGCCGTGTGCGTCCATGTATTCACGAACGATTTCTGTATAAACTTTGTAGTAAGTGTCTTCGTTATTTAAGCTTTCTGTCTTTCTTGTGTATGAAATTTGGAATATCGGCTCAACACCATTGGAGCAGCCAAGTAGTGTTGAGATTGAGCCTGTTGGTGCCATTGTTAATAGCTGTGAGTTTCTTATGCCATGTTCCTTAATTAATTCGATTACGTCTGGATCGGCGTTCTTTTGAAGGAATTTTGATGCTAAGAATTCTTTTTCTCTATACATTGGGAATGGGCCGTCTTTTTTCGCAAGCATAGCTGACTCTCTAAGCGCTTCATTTATCATGACTTTACCTATCTTTTTGATTAGGTCAATGGATTCGTCTGAACCGTATCTAATGCCCATCTTGATAAACATGTCAGCGACACCCATAAGTCCCAAACCAATTTGTCTTAGGTTTTTAGCTACTTCTCTTTGCTCCTTAAGTGGATGAAGCTCTGCGTTTTCGTCAAGAACGCCATTAAGATATCTAACGCCATGTTTAACGGCTACTTTAAAATCTTCAAAATCGAAGTAAGCATCTTCTTTGAATGGATACTTAACGAAGTTTGAGATATTAATTGAAGAAAGATTACAGCTACCAAAGGCTGGTAGTGGCTCTTCCGCGCATGGATTTACGCCTGCGAACTCAAAATCGTCGAACTCGCTCATTAGGTGCCACGAATCAATTCTGTCCTTAAATAAAATGCCGGGTTCTGCGTCGTTCCAGTTATTGTAGGCTAGCTTTTCAAATAATTCTTTCGCTCTAACATTTTTGTGTATCTCTTCGCCATTGGCTTCAACAGTGAAGTGTAGGTCATATTCTGTATCGTTTTTAACTGCTTTCATAAACTCGTCATCAACATTGACAGAGATGTTTGCGTAAGTCACCTTGTCAAGGTCATTCTTCACGTTGATGAACTCTTCTATATCAGGGTGAGATGAGTCCATGTTTAGCATAAGCGCGCCACGTCTGCCGCGCATGCCTATAAGTCCAGTAACTAAGCTGAATAGGTCCATAAATGAAACGGATCCAGTCGTTGTAAGCGCTGCGTTATTGACTCTTGCTCCCTTAGGACGAAGTTTGGAGATGTTTACACCGCAGCCACCGCCATAACTATAAGTTCTAGCAAGGTACTTTGCTGTGTCAAAGATAGATTCGATGCTGTCTTCGACCTTCGGCATTACATAGCAGTTCGATAGAGTGATCTTTCTGCCAAGCTTGTCAAGACCGCGTCCTGCAAGTATCCTGCCCGCTGGCATAAACTTTTTGTCCTTGATCGCCTTTTTGATGTACTCGCTGCCGCCACTAACTCTAGTAAGGAAATCGTTGAAAGTCTCGCTGTCGTAGCGATATTTCTTCTCGTAGATGTCCCTTTGAAGAGCGCTCATGTCCCAGCCCTTTTCTCTAAGCTTAGTTCTCTCTTGTCTATAAAGAATGTATTTTTTCGCAACCTCAGGTCTATACTTCATTAGAGCAAGTTCAACTAAGTCTTGAATATCCTCTATGTTGACAAGGTCCTTGTTCTTAACCTCTTCAAATACTTCACTCGCAATCTTTGATGAAACCTCTTCATCGACCCCTTTTTCAGTTTCCTTCATCGCCTTTTCGATGGCAATTTTAATCTTGTCTTGCTCAAAATCGACGACATTGCCATTACGCTTTTCTACCTTTAACATAAGTCCTCCTATCTATATATTGTTTAAAAATTATAACTACATACTAATTATAGTATAAGCGGCATGATTTTTCAAGATAATAATTATGAAATTATCTTCATAAATTTATAGATACATCAGCTTTATGCTAATGGCCTTGCTTGTAGAAATTGGAGCAAAATAAAAATAATACTAAAGAATGATTTTTTGATTTTTTGCAAAATGGATTTTCTACTTCCCAAAGTCAAATATTTTTAGAGTTTGGGAAATAGGAATGGGCTAAGCTTGTTATATGCTTGATTGTAAAATAAAAAAGAACCTAGTATTAACTAAGTTCTTCGTTAAACAAATTAATTATTTTTCGTCACCCATAAGCCACCTAGCCAAATCAAAAATTTTTACTCCCTCCATAAGCGTCATCGGATGCTTTGTATTAGAGATAATAATTTTTGGATAAGCATCTCTTATTGAGAGAAGCGGCTCTAGCTCTTTCTTTATAGTTTTTTTAGTACTTATGTCATCTGATACTTGTATATATATCTTCTCGCTCGCTTTCATCGCGACAAAGTCTACTTCTTTTTCATAAAGTTTTCCCACGTAAACTTCGTAGCCCCTTCTATATAGCTCGATGGCAACCATGTTCTCATATATCCTGCCATAATCCATGTTTTTGGTGCCAAGTATAGCCGATCTAAAGCCATGGTCAACTAAATAATATTTTTCTATAGTAGCTAAATAAGATTTGCCTTGTATGTCGTATCTATTCATCTTGTAAAACAAAAATGACTCACACAAATAAGAGACATAATCAGCTATAGTCTTGTGATTAACAGACTGTTTGTCGCTTTTCAAAGTATCTGCAATCTTCCTTAAGGAAGTGAGGTTCGCTATATTTGAAAGCATAAAATCACCTAGTTTTTTTAGTAGCACCTTGTCCCTTATATCGTGCCTTTGAACAAGGTCTCTCATAATGCTTGTCTCGTAAACGCTCTTAAGGTAAGCTTTTCTATCTTCTTCGTTAGTGTAGACATATGAGCCAGCCATGCCGCCCATGTCGATATATGCCCTAAAAGCCTTGTCAATATCCTCGTATTCAAAATATTCCATAAACTCTTTAAATGAGAATGGAAATATCTCTATACCAATATATCTACCTGTAAATAATGTAGCTAGGTCACTACTTAGCAAAAATGCGTTTGACCCAGTTAGGTAGATATCAAAAAGTTTTTGCGAGTGAAGACTATTTATAGTTTTTTCAAAGTTTTTGCATAGCTGCACTTCGTCTATGAAAAGATAGTTATTTTTAGCGTCATGATAATGGTCTACGATATAGCGGTTAAGCTCCTTATAATCTAGCAAATCTTCATTTTCTAGTAATTGAAGGTCAATATAGATAATGTTTGCACTCGCATCATTTTTTTCAATATACTTTATGAAGTACTTAAGAAGCTCAGACTTGCCAGAACGCCTCATGCCTGTGATAATCTTTATGTCTGGCGTATTCTTAAGACCTATGAGCCTGTCTAAGTACTTTTCTCTTTTAATAATTTTCATAATATCACCTGCTAAGTTAATCATAGCACATCTACTTCCCAAAGTCAAATATTTTTAGAGTTTGGGAAGTAGGATTGATGAAAGCTGCTTGATCGCTTGTTTATAAAATAAACTTGTTTATAAAATAAAAAAGAACCTAGTATTAACTAAGTTCCTAATAAATCATCTAACGAGCGCAAGGGCGCATTTGAATGAAAATTTAGCAAAAAAGTAGTCCTTATCTCATATAAGGACTACTTCACATATAATTTTATTAATTGTTAATCAATATCGGTAACACTATCGACAAAACCATCACAACACAAAGTATCATTGCGAATGTTCTTGCGAGTGACTTACTCTTTCTCCATTTGCGTTTCAATTTACTCATACTCTCCTCTTCCTCTGTTTTATTCTAGTCTTTCTTTTATCACAGAAAATATTATACTATGTTTATAAAATTTGTCAAGGCTTTTTACAAAATATTTTCGCAAAGCTAATAATTTTTACAAATAAACAAGTTTTATTAATTTCATGTAATTATAGTCGACGATGACGTTGTAGTAGCCAGCTAGGTACTCATTTGTTGCGTCATCACCTGTGTCTGCGAGCAAATTGCCGCCAGCAATATTATTGATCTTCGACTGTGTCGCAATGACTATAATATTTTCCTTACCTACTTCTCTAATGACTCTCGATGAAAATTGTTGATTGCCGCGGCCAAAGATGTAGCCTTGTCCGCCTATGATGGTAACGATAATCTTTCTCTTCGGATACTTCATAAGCGCTTCGTAGATGTCTTTTTCGCTCGCATCTTTTTTAATGAGCTTCTTATTATATACAAGGTCGACGCCAAGTAGTGAATTTTCAAGGCCTAGAAGGTTCATAACCGGGCGTATGCTTGAGCCGCTTCCGACTATATATAAGGTGTCGTCCTTCATCTCATCAACAACGTATTGAGCGATGGACTCAAGATCTGCGTTCTCTGATGCACTTTGCGGACTCTTGCCCACTTGCATCATCCTTCCCTTGTTAACTACGTTTAGCGCACCATATAGTTTCACGTTCAAAACTTCGTTTCTGAACGCTTCCTCATCTATATCCATGACTTCTGACTCGATTATCTCGTAAGATTCATCTAGTAAAAAGGCTCTGATGACTTCTGAAGCGGACTTTGGTGAAACGCCAAAGACGGAGCTATGCATCTTAGTGCCTGCTGGTATCCCTATCACAGGTTTTGTAAGACCCACAGCGTCGTAAACGTCACGAGCTGTGCCGTCGCCCCCTGCAAATACAATCAGATCGACGTCCTTCTTAAGTATCTCTTTCAAAGCCATTTTCGTATCTTCCGCCGTAGTACTAGCCTCTGTCTCGTAAACGACCTCGTAGTTCAGTCCAAGCTTTTTCATCTCGTCCTCGCCGAGCCTGTGATTGCCCGTATAAACCTTGAACTCATCCTTTATATCAATGAGGTGGCTGAAGGCCTCTTCGCACCTCAAATGCGCCTTTTCACTCGCGCCACGCTTTATCGCTTCTTCGTATATAGCCTCGCCGTCCGAGCCCTTTAGGGCAACCGATCCACCGACGCCAGCCTTTGGATTAACAATTAAACCTATCGTCTTCACTGTAAACCACCTTTCCGTCCTTTATTGTGTACTTCACCTTTCCCTTTAACTTTTCACCTATGAATGGCGAATTTTGAGACTTAGATGAAGATTTTTCATATATATACTCTTCGTTTATGTCAAAAATCACTAAATCAGCCCTTGAACCAACTTTTATACTGCCCTCTTCAAGACCATAAAGCCTTGCGGGATTGACAGTCAGCATCTTTATAATTTTCACTAGATCAATACCATGCTTATGGTGAAGCTCATCTATTGCAAGTGGCAGAGCTGTTTCAAGACCTATGATGCCGCTAGGAGCGCTGAAGAAGTCCTTAGCCTTTTCCTCGGCCGCATGAGGCGCATGATCAGTCGCGATTATGTCAATGGTGCCGTCCTTGATAGCGCGGGTGATTGCCTCTCTATCAGCAGCCGTCCTTAGTGGCGGATTCATCTTTGCTAATGTTCCGTGCTTTTCCACAGCATCCTCTGTTAATGTAAAGTGATGAGGAGTGACCTCTGCAAATATTTTATCCGTGTATTTTTTGTAATTTCTAATAATTTCAAGTGCATCCGCAGATGAAATGTGTTGGAAGTTTAATTTTGAATCCGCTTTTACTGCTAGATAAGCATCGCGAGCCACCATAACAGCCTCGGCAATGGCTGGAGCAGTTTCGTTTTTGCCTGACTTTTTAATAAAGAATGGATCTTCCTCGTGTAAACTGATTGGCGCGTCATACTTTTTTGCTTCGATTAGAGCGTCGTATAATAGTTTCGCCTTCATTATAGGCTTGCCATCATCAGTAAACCCAATGGCCCCCGCCTTGTGAAGCGCATCCATATCTACAAGTTCCTCACCCAGCATGCCCTTAGTCACGGTCGCATTTTGATAAATGGATATACCCAAATTTTTTGATCTAGCTAATATATCTTCAAGCGTTTCAGTATTGTCAACGACTGGCTTGGTGTTTGCCATAAGAAGCACAGCTGTGTAGCCGCCTCTCTTTGCCGCAGCCGCTCCCGTAGTCAAATCTTCTTTGTAAGTTTGACCGGGGTCCCTAAAGTGCACGTGCGTATCTATTAGCCCGTGTGAAATATATAGGCCCTCGCCATCGATCACGCAGGGATCATCTTTTTCAATACTATCTTCTATGGCAGTAACTATGCCATTCTCAATGAGAATATCGACACGTCTAATGCCATTTGCAATTGTATCAATAAAATTAATATTTTTAATTAACATAAAAAACCTCCATCAGCATTTTAATATTTATACCCAAAAGGGATGAATTTTGTGCGCCTTTATGTTATAATATAGAAAAAGGAGGAATTATAATGGCAGAAAAAATTTCATGGCTAAGCCTTTCAAACGATGTGCTTGAGGACGTTACAAGCTACAACGAAGAGTACAAAGACTTTTTAACTAAAGCAAAAACTGAAAGACTAGCAGTTAAAGAAATCATACGCATAGCTGAAGCTAACGGCTTTAAGGACTTAGAAGAAGCTATCAAAAACGGAACAAAGGTTAAGAAGGGCGACAAGCTTTACTTAAATAACAAGGAAAAATCCGTTTTAATGTTCGTTATGGGTGAAAAGAAACTTGAAGAAGGCCTAAGAATCGTTGGCGCTCACATAGACAGCCCAAGACTTGACCTTAAGCCAAATCCACTATACGAAGCAAGCGAACTTGGCTTTTTAAAGACTCACTACTACGGCGGAGTTAAAAAGTACCAATGGACTACAATCCCACTAGCTTTACACGGCGTTGTTTATACAAAGGATTTAAAGAGGGTTGATATATCTATAGGTGAAGACGATGACGATCCAGTATTTACAATCACTGACCTACTAATCCACCTATCACGTGAACAAATGCAAAAGAAACTTGCTGAAGGCATACTTGGCGAACAATTAAACGTGCTTATGGGCTCAATACCATTGGCAGATGACGATGACGACGATGACGATAAGAAAGACAAGTCTAATCGCGTTAAAGCCAATGTTATGAGAATCATCAGCGAAAAATATGGTATAGAAGAAGACGACTTTAAAGTTGCCGAAATCGAAGTAGTTCCAGCAGGCAAGGCTCGTGACCTTGGTATAGACAGATCCATGATCTTCAGCTATGGCCAAGACGACAGAGTTTGCGCATTCGCAGGACTTAAGGCAATACTTGACATGAAGCAAGGCGAGCACACAGCTCTAGCTATGTTCATGGATAAGGAAGAAGTTGGCTCACAAGGCAACACTGGTATGGCAAGCTACGTTCTTGAAAACGCTCTACATGAGTTAGCAGCACTAGAAGGCGAGTACTCAGCTCTTACAGTTAGAAGATGCCTAAAGAACTCTTGGGTACTTTCATCAGACGTAACAGCAGCTTATGACCCTAACTTCGACTCAGTTTATGAAAAGAACAACACAGCTGTATTAGGCGGCGGTATCGCGGTAGCTAAGTACACTGGATCAGGCGGAAAAGGCGGCTGCAACGATGCAAACGCAGAATTCTTAAGAGATGTAAGAGATATCTTCGACAAAGCAGGCGTTGCTTGGCAAACAGGCGAACTTGGTAGAGTTGACGCAGGTGGCGGCGGAACTATAGCATACCTTTTAAGCAAGTACGGCGCAGAAGTAGTTGACTGCGGTACAGCAGTTTTAAACATGCACGCACCAAACGAAGTTACTTCAAAGTTCGACACATACATGTCATACAAAGCATACAAAGCATTCTTTGAATAAAATACATGAGGCACCTTAATTGGTGCTTCTTTTACATATTATATACGAGGAAAATTATGAAAGATTATAAGATTATACACGAAAAATATTTGATAAGCACTTACCTAAATGACATAGGCGTCACAAACATCATGAACCTTAAGCCAATCGATATAAAAGGAGATGAAGACTACTTTGTAAAAGAGCTTCCAAAAGTACTTGAGCATATCGGCCTTGATTATAGTAGCATAAACGTTACACGCCAAGTGCACTCGAATAATATCGCCCACGTTAATGGCAATGGCGGGGTGAATTTCTACGATGAGACAGATGGACTTATAGGCGGCCATGGCGATGTGCTCGTGATTAAGAGCGCAGACTGCCTACCCGTAATAGTCTACGATAGCGTCAATAAACGCATCGCAGCCGTTCACTCAGGCTGGAAAGGCACAGCAAACTCCATAGTCAAAGAAGCAATCACAAAGATGGTGGGACTTGGCTCGAGCGCCGCAGATTTGAAAGTTTATGTCGGACCGCATATACAAAAAACTTCATTCGAAGTGATGGACGATGTAAAAAATGTATTCGAGAAGAATTTTAAATACAAAGACATTATTTTTAAAAAAGATGAGAATCATTACCTTATAGATTTAGGAAAAGTAGTTAAGCTCGATGCAATAAGTATGGGAGTTAAAGAAGAAAATATATACGTCTCAAGCCTAGATACAGTCACAGACGAGCGCTTCCACTCGTATAGGCGAGACAAAAAAGATTATGGGCTGATGTATACATTGGTTTGTATATAAAAAATTGCCCGCGATTATTGTATCATTTTCGCGGGCAAAATATTTTTCCTGATATTGTATAAAATTCGGGACAAATAACATAAAAAAAAGCAATGCTAGCTAAATTAACTTAGCTAGCATTTTTATTTATTCCAACGCACTATAAACATCTATATTAAGCCATTGTATAGATCAATCCGTGTAAATGGCGCATTTTCATTCATGTATTTGGCGTGATTTTATCCATGTATTTGGCATTAAAAAAGGGCTGTATAATATCTATTGGGGAGTAAAATACTCAATAGATATTTTTTTGAAAAAATTACAAAAAAAGTTGCACTTGCACACATTTTATCCTATACT
>UQBO01000014.1 GCA_900539225.1 uncultured Eubacteriales bacterium | reverse complement strand
TAAGCTTGATGAAAGAGTCACAGCTATGGAAATGGATATAAGAGAAGTAGAAAAGCACTTCAAGAAAAATGTTTTTGATAGCCTTACTGTTAATCCGCCTTATCTAAATCCCAAGGACAACATTGCCTCTGGTGATTACAAAAGGCAGGAGCTTTTGCTAAATTTGGACGATATAGCAAGAGCCGCGAGCTATTTACTTAAGCCATATAGCAAAATCTACGTGGTTCATAGGCCTGCTAGGCTTGTCGACATCATCTTGAGCTTCAAACATCATGGCATTAACCTAAGAAGATTGAGAGCAGTGAAGCCATTCGCAGAGAAAAAGGCGAATATGATACTTTTAGAGCTAGAAAAGTCTGAAAAAGTGGGCTTTGATTACATGAATGAGCTAGTCGTTTACAAAGCGGATGGCACTTACACTGAGGAAGTAAAGGAGATTTACTATGGAAATGAATAAAGGCACTTTATATATAGTCGCAACTCCCATAGGTAACTACGAGGACATCACTTTGCGTGCGCTAAACGTATTAAAGTCTGTTGACTACATTGCTTGCGAGGACACAAGGCACACGGGCGTCTTACTTAAGCACTATGAGATAAAAAAGCCGCTCTTTGCTTATCACAAATTTAACGAGACGGATAAGTCATCATACATACTCGAACTTTTGAGTGAAGGCAAGAGCGTTGCCATAGTTTCGGATGCTGGCTCACCTGGCATCTCGGACCCGGGCGTGATTGCGGCGCGTGCTGCGAGAGAGGCTGGCTACACTGTTACAGCCATACCGGGAGCGACTGCCTTTGTCACATCGCTCATGGCGAGCGGCCTTGACCTTAGTCACTTCGCCTTCATTGGCTTTGCGCCTCAAAAGGATGCGAAGCGCAAAAAGTTTATGGAAGGCTACAAATCATACGCCATGCCGCTAATTTACTACGAAGCGCCTCATAGGCTCATTGCTTTTTTAAATACGGCGCTTGAAGTTTATGGCGACAGAATGATTTTCATTAGCCGCGAGCTAACAAAAGTTTTTGAAGAGAATTTATATATGCACATAAGCGAGGCTATAGCCCACTTTACTGAGAATGAGCCGCGTGGCGAGTTTGTAATAACTATTACGGGTATTGAAGATGGAGATGGTGGAGAGACCATGGACATAAATGAAGCGGCAAGAGCACTTATTGACGAAGGTCTAAGCATGAAGGACGCCACTAATAAATTAAAGGAGCTTGGCTTTAAAAAGAATGACGCCTATAAGGCGCTACTTGAGATAAAGGAAGACTAAGATGTACGAAGATTTAATCATAAAGATGAGGGACCTCAACAATTTAATAAAAGAAAAGTCCATGGATATAGATAAGAGGGGCAGAGAAGGTCTTAAGAAGGAAATTTATTCTGGCCTTGCAGAGCAGTACATGATAGATGACGATATTGACCTAAAAATGTACGCTGATGAAGGCGGTCTCTGGGCTGTGGACGGCTCACTTAACAGGATAGGCTCTCTTTATCCGCACTACATAAGCGTGATAGATGCACTTGTGATATCGACAAAGGGCGGCTTTGAGCACAGGAAGAGCAGTCTTTACTCGCCAATGCAAGGGCAAGTGCAAGAGGAGGACGAATTTTCTTTCGAGTCAGAAATGTACGTAAAAAAAGAGATGGCGAGGCTCGAGGTACGCGTCGTTATCGAGGCTTTAGAGAAAGAAACGCCTAAGATGATATTTATGGACGGCGGCTTTATTCGCTACATCATCAGCTGTAAGGAAGATTTTGAAGAGCTGAAAAAGATCTGCATCGAGCACGGAATAATTTTAGTTGGGGTTATAGAAGAGATAAAGACATCAATACTTGGTAAAGAGCTAGGTCTAAAGGCTTACGATAGAGAGATACTATTCTCGCTACTTGATTATAAAGAGGCGATGCTTATCAATGACGAGATTAACAATAAGGCTGAAGAGGGCATAACAAGTGCCTTTGCACGCACATCGACCAAGCCCTATGCCATCGGCGTAGATATATCGACTGAGCAAAAAGATTTTATGAAGGATGTGCTCAAAACCATAATCAAATTGACACCAAAGGATTCGAGAGGCATACCCATAATCTTGGATATAGTCGACAAGAAGGTCAAAATTACGGACGAACTTAAACAGAGGGTTCTAGTCAAGGAGCTTGACAAGGACGTTTACGATAGATATTTTAACGAAGTGAGGAATTTTAGATGAAGGTCTTAGGTTTAACAGGCACTAGCGAGGTTTATTTGGCCTCGAATGAGAGAAATTTTAGAATAAATGAGTTTTTACTCGTTGAAGACGAGGTTAAGAACTATATTGGCGAAGTTGTTGAAGCGAACACCTTCAATCGCTTTATGCCTTTTGAAAAAGAAAATGATTTTGTTGATCAAAGCGTGATTGATTCTTTGTTGGCCTTGGGTTACGACGTGAATAACGAAGTTGTCTACTTAGCTAAGCTAAGGCTTTTAGAAGAAGCGATGTACCCAATCATGGCGGGCTCGGCTGTTAGAGTGCCTGAATTTGACGAGATCAAGAGCCTCATCATCAAGTCGTCACCTAAAGATGGCTTGGTGCTTGGCGTTATCAAGAATACAGACGACCTTTACAAAAATGCAGACGAAGAGCTAAAAAATATTGTATATACATTTGAAAATGGCGAGAGAAAAAATCAAAAGGACCTTCCTTACATCTTCAATGTGAGTGAGTTCAGTCAGTACCCACACATAGGTGTCTTTGGCGGATCTGGCTCGGGTAAATCCTTTGCTCTAAGAGTCATTATCGAAGAGCTAATGAAAAAGAGGATACCAACTATAGTTTTAGATCCTCACTACGAGATGGATTTTAAGCTAAAGACTTACGACGAAGCGGATGATTATAGCAATCTATATCAAAGCTTTTTACTTGGCAAGGACGTTGGCGTTGACTTTAAGGACCTAAACGTAGGCGAATTCAAAAATTTATTAAACGCAGCGGGCGCAATGACTGACGCGATGGATACTTCAGTTGATGAAGTCTTCAAAAGAGGCGAGAGTGTCGACGCATTTAGACTTAGATTAAGTGAAATACTTGAAGCACTTGACAGGACTGAGGACGCTCTCAATATGGATATGCAAACAGCAGAGCTTAATGGCGATGCAGCTGAGGCAGATAGGATAAGAAGATTACAAGGCTACCAAAAGACTTATGGCCGTAAGCTTAATGCATCGAGCTTAAAGGGCATTAGCTGGAGATTTAGAAGACTTGTTCAGGACAATGTTTTTAGCAATAGCTCAGAAGCTTTAGAGGCAGCGCTTAGAAGCGGCAAGCTTATCTCCTTAAAGGGATCAACAAGACTCTTAGAAGTTTATTCATCATATATACTTAAGAAATTTTATTACAAGAGAAGAGCTTATATGGACGCGAAACTACTTGGCACTAACGATGAGGACTACTTCCCACCATTTATAATTATCACAGACGAAGCACATAATTTTGCTCCAAAGGTTTTTGAGAGCGCGTCAAAACCTATTCTTAAGGAAGTTGCTCAAGAGGGAAGAAAATACGGTGTCTTCTTAATCTTAGCAACACAAAGAATAACTCTTCTCGACGACACTATAACAGCTCAGCTCAATACAAAATTTATACTAAGAACAGTTAGAGAGTCAGACATCATGACCATAAAAGAGGAGACAGACATCAGTTCAGATGATGCAAAGAGGCTCCCTTACTTGACTACAGGCGATGCCTTTATATCCGAAGCCTCCTTTGGTAGAACAATATTTACAAGATTTCGTTTTGCCGACACCAAGGCCATAGACAAAGTAAATCCATTCTTAGAGCTAAAGAGCGAGACAGAAGATAAGATGATGGCGGTCTTTGAAGAGATAAAGGGAAGTTTGCCTATAAGCGATCTTAATCTAACTCGTGAAGCGGCAAGACTTGAAAAAACAGTCGGCACCATGAGCACAGAAGAGTTTAAGGACATACTTGAGCGCCTTGCAGATGAGGGCTACATCAGTAAGAGAACAAATCCATTCGGACAAAATGAATATATAGAGAAGGAATAAAGATGAGAATATTTTTTTTAGCAGCAGAAGTGAGTCCCTTCGTCAAAACAAGGGGACTTGCCGAGACCATGAGGTGCCTTCCAAAAGAGGTAGCCAAAGAGGGTAACGACGTCTACGTCTTCATCCCACTGCATAAGCCAATTAAAAGTGAATATCAAGAGAAGGTCGAGTTCATGTCATCCTACGGGGTAATGATGGGCGACGGCATTATCTATGCGAGCGTCTTCAAGTACGAGGAGGACGGTGTTAAATATATTTTTATTGCCAATGAAGATTATTTTGACAGAGACAGGATTTATGGTGAGTTCGATGACGCCAAGCGCTACATCTTCTTTAGCAAGGCTGTTTTGGAATTTATTCAAATGTATGGGATCAAGCCAGACATCATTCACGCGAACGACTGGCACACAGGACTTGTGCCGATTTTATTAAAGCAATATAGGAAGAGCGACAGCTATTACAGAGGCATCAAAACCGTATTCACCGTTCATAACCTCAAGTACCAAGGCGTGTTCAATCAAAATATCATCGCTGGCATAGTCGATACCGACCTCGATGTACTTAAGGACCAAAATTATGAGTTCATCGACTCGATCAATATGCTCAAGGCAGGTATTGTCTCAGCAGATATAGTGACTACCATTAGTAAGTCCTTTAGAGACGAGTTAATGGATCCGCATTTCGGCGAGGGGCTCGAAGAAGTCTTTAAGGAGTATAGCTACAAGTTTCACGGCATTGTCAATGGTATAGACAAGGATAAATACAATCCGATGACGGACAAGGCTTTATTCAAAAATTACGATGCAAATGGCTTTAAGATCAAGAGATATAATAAGGAAGAAGTTCAAAACTACTATGGACTTAAGAAAGATGCTGAAAAGCCTCTAGTCATTATGATCAGCCGTATGAAGCGATCGAAGGGCATTAAGCTCGTGATTGGCGCCATAGAAGAGATGGTTAAGCTCGACTGCAACTTCATCATCATGGGCACTGGCTTTAAGAGCTTTGAAGAAAAGTTTAGAGAGCTAGAAGAAAAGTACCCAGACAAGATGGCGGCAAGGATATATTATAATGAGAACGAAGCGAGAAGATTATACGCCGCATCGGACATACTCTTGATGCCGTCGGAGCTTGAGCCTTGTGGATCAGCTCAAATGATTGCTATGCGCTACGGCTCGCTGCCTTTAGTAAGGAAGGTTGGTGGACTTAGGGACACAGTCATTGCTTATAATTATGACAAGGAGCATGCCAATGGTTTTGCCTTTGAAAACGTTGACCAAAATGAAATGTATGAGGCGCTTAATAGGGCGTTAAAATTATATTATCAAGATGAGGACGAGTTCAATAGGATTTTGAAAAACGCGATGAATGTTGATAACGGCTGGAAAAATACTGCAGACGAATATTGTAAATTATATCACAATTTATGTGATGAATAAGTAATAAGAAAGTTAAAGCTCTTTGCTCAGTGCAAGGAGCTTTTCTTGTATAGTGTCGACCGATTGCTGAGGCAAAATTACTAAACGTATGACGGGCGATTGCTGAGGCAAAATTGCTAAGCATATGACGAGCGTTTGATGAAGTGAATTTACTTATCATATGCTGGGCGTTTAAGTGAGCAAAATGATTATCGTGGCAAAACCATTATCGTGGCAAGGCCATTAGCAAGAAAATTTTATAAATATTTTTGAAGAGATTAAATTATTTCTTTCATATTCAGTCATATAATGACTGTGATTTAAGTCACAATGAATTATCTATTCACTTAGCTTGCAAATACTTTACTAGATTAAAAAATCTACGCCATTATCCTAGGTTTAAGCACTTGCAAGCTTTTCAATTATGTGTTAGAATGATGATGTAATTAAAAATCGGGAGGTAAGTCATGGAAGAAATCAAAAAAAGAATAGAAGCGGACTCTATTGGTGAGAAGGAAGTACCAGTAGACGCCTATTATGGCGTTCAAAGTCTAAGAGGTAAGGAAAACTTTCATATAACTGGCAGACACATTCATCCAGAGATGATTGTTGCTCTTGCTGAAATTAAAAAGGCTTGCGCTATCACTAACCAACAATCACGCCTTATGTCTAAGGAAAAGGAAGAGGCCATTGCCAAGGCTTGTGATATGATCATCGAAGGAAAGTATCACGACGAGTTTATCTGCGACGCAATTCAAGGCGGTGCGGGAACTACTGCTAACATGAATGCTAACGAGGTTATAGCCAACCTTGCTAATGAGATCATGGGCGGAGACCTTGGTACATACGACCACGTTCACCCAAATGACGACGTAAACATGTGCCAATCAACTAACGACGTTTATCCAACAGCTGGTAAGATAGCTGCTGTTAAGCTTGTTAACAAGACTATTGACCAATTGATGGATCTTATAAATGCTCTTGAAAAGAAATCGATTGAGTTTGACGACGTTATCAAGATGGGCAGAACACAATTACAAGACGCAGTACCTATCAGACTTGGACAAGAGTTCCACGCATACCAAAGCGCTCTACGCCGTGACGTTAGAAGAATTAAAAAGGCAAGAGACGTGCTTAAGGTTATAAACATGGGCTCAACTGCCATCGGTACTGGTATAAATGTTGATGTTAACTACTATGTAAATATTACTGAGACACTTGCGAGAGTGACAGGACTATCACTTAAACAAGCGGACGACATGATTGACGGCACTCAAAATCTTGACGGAGTGGCATTCTTATCAGCAACTATCAAGACTTGCGCTATAACATTATCAAAGATGAGTAACGACTTAAGACTTATGAGCTCGGGACCAAGAACTGGTTTTGGCGAAATCATTTTGCCAGCTAGACAAAACGGCTCATCCATAATGCCAGGAAAGGTTAACCCAGTTATACCGGAAGTAGCTAGCCAAGTTGCTTTCTCAATCATAGGTAACGACATGTGTATAACTATGGCGGCTGAAGCTGGTCAACTTGAACTAAACGCGTTTGAACCAGTTATGTTCTACAAGCTTTTCGAATCGATCGAAACACTTGGAAACGCGTGCGAAACTCTAAGAGTGAACTGCGTTGAAGGCATCGTTGCTGACAAGGAAAGATGCAAGGCACTACTTGATAACTCTGTAGGCATGGTTACAGCTCTTGTTCCGCACATCGGCTACAAGAAGTCAGCAGCCATCGCTAAGGAAGCGCTTAAGACAGGCGAATCAGTTACTTCAATCATACTAAGAGACAATATCCTTGACCAAAAAGAAATAGATGAAATCTTCAACCCATTCCAATTAACTAAACCGGGAATTGCAGCGAGGGAGTTGATTCAAGAAAAAGGAGATTTCGAAGAAGAATAAAAAATTCTTATAAAAATCGCGGCTAAAACTCGTTACGACTGATTACCCTCCTCGACGTACTACAGTACGACTGCGTCAGGTCTCAGTCTATACTTCGTCTTATCCATCGCAAGTGCGAAGCACCAAGGTTCTGGGGTCCCATTCAAAGCGAAGCTTTGTAAATGGGTCAGGTTCTTCTTTTTCCGACAGAATTTACTCGTGGTAAAATGTTAGCGCTAATCAAAGTTTAAAATTTACTTGGAGTAGACTGTTAGCAGTAATCGAAGGGCGAAATTAGTTTAAGGCAAATAAACTATTTTAATAAATAGAATAAAAGAGAAATATATGGGGAGCAAACGCATTGAAATTTTGATGCAAATGCTCCCCATTTTTATCTGCAAATTTGTGTTATAATATAAGTATAAAACAAATAAAGGAGTTAATTATGAACTGGATCAATGCATTTGAAATAATTTGTTACATAATCGCCAGCATATTTTTACTAGACGTGATTAAAAAGAAAGCGTGGAACGAGCTATACATGTTTATATCAGCGGCAATAGCGGGCTTTTCGCTTGAGCTACTTGCGGTGCGTCTAACAGACATTTATCACTACTCGAAGCTCTACTACATAATGATAGGCATAGAGCCATATCAATTCCCTTTCTTCGGCGGACTTATGTGGGGAGCAGTGGCCGTCTGTGCGTATAGACTTGCCAAGAAATTTAAACTTAGCCCAATAATGACGGCGCTTCTATCAGGCTTTTTCGTCGTGTCGATGGACCTCTTACTAGATGTAGCTGCGATAAGGCTTTCAGGCGGCTTTTGGGTTTGGGACGGAAGACCCATTAACTTAGTTATTGACCACCATACATTTATGTCCGTCATATGGGTAAACTTCCTTGGCTATATGTTTGAAACACCATCGATAATTTATTATTCACAAAAATATTGGCGCCGCAATGAAAAATCCATAATCAAAAATATAATTGCCGCCATAATCATAGGGCTTATGTCGGTCGCGACAGTTGGCGTTTTAAGCTTTATATCGCTTAAGCTAAATGTGATAACAGATGAATGGTTTTCATTCATCGCCTTTGTGGTTTTGTGGCTATATATATTTATAAGGCTGATTAGAGAAATCGTTTTGAGGAGAAAAGAAGTAAAGATAAAACTAGACGACCCGGCACTGACAATTTTTTGGTTCGCGCTATATCTTTACTGTTTAGCGGGCCTTGCGCATTTAGGCATTTTAAGTGCAAAGCCAATATACACTGCGCTTTGTGCACTGCTATCTCTTGGCACAGTATTACTTACTTTGATTAATTTTGGTACTGATGATGAAGATTTTAGTAAGGAGCTTCAAGATGAAGAAAAATAATAAACTTAGCGCAATAATCTGCGCCATATTAGCGGCCGTCTTTTATGCGCTTAATACACCATTTTCAAAAGTTTTATTAAAAAATATCTCGCCGACATTTATGGCCGCCTTCCTTTATCTAGGAGCTGGCATAGGCGTTGGCATTATGTACCTATTTCAATACAAAAAAGAAGACAGCTCAATGCGCTTAAGTAGAGAAGATCTGCCATATACGGTACTGATGGTTCTTTTAGACGTCATTGCACCCATACTTTTAATGATAGGTATATCCATAGGCTCGTCAGCAAACGCATCGCTTTTAGGAAACTTCGAGATAGTTGCTACAAGCATCATCGCTCTAGTGTTTTTCAAAGAGGCAGTTTCGAAAAATCTTTGGATAGCGATAGCCTTTATAACAGTTTCAAGTATAATACTTTCATTCGAGGGTGAAGGAGTATTTAAATTCTCCTATGGATCACTATTTGTAATACTTGCGACACTTTTGTGGGGACTTGAAAACAATTGCACGAGGAAAATTTCAAATAAATCAAGTTATGAGATAGTTACGATCAAAGGGATATGCTCAGGACTATCATCATTAATCATCTCATTCATCATCGGGGAGCAGCTGCCTGAATTTAGATACATCGCCTATGCACTTTTGCTTGGCTACGTGGCATATGGCCTAAGCATCTTCTTATACGTAAGAAGCCAAAGAGATTTAGGAGCCGCTAAGACCAGCGCTTACTATGCAATAGCTCCCTTTGTGGGAACCTTTCTATGCTTTTTGATTAACGGAGAAGCATTGAGCGCTTCGTACTTCATCGGCCTAGTGTTTATGGTGATAGGAACCGTCTTTGTAGTTATCGATAGCTTATTTATTAAACACATGCACTTGCATACACACACGATAAGACATACACATGACGGAAGCACTCATACACATGTATTTACACACGAGCATGAGCACAAGCACCTTTTAGATGAAGATGGCAGGAGCCACAACGCCTTTTTGAGCAGCGAAGAGCATATGAGGCTGCATAAAAATAATTTATAAATATCAAGAAATAATATAACATATAGAATATTTTAAATATGTTCTGGGTATATATACTATGGTGATGATATGAATAAGATAGATACAAAACAATATGTTGATGAATTTTATAAAAGGATAGCTGAGGACAATAAGGTTTCGGACGAGGAAAAGCAAAGAGCTGTTGCCTACTCATTGGGCTACACTGACGAGGACATAGAGCTTGGCGGCGACTTGGGTCTTGGCTGCGGCAACCCCATTCAAAATGCTAAGCTTAAAGATGGCGAGTGGCTACTTGACCTTGGCTGCGGCAAAGGGGTAGACGTCTTTAAGGCGGCTCGTGAGATGCACGGCACAGGTAAGGCGGTTGGCATAGATAGGCTACATGAGATGATTGAGAGAGCTAACTTCATTCGTGACAAGAGAGGCTTTGACAATGCGGACTTTTTAGTCTCGGACATTGATGATATCAATCTGCCTGACAATACCTTCGACGTCGTTATATCAAACTGCGTAATCAATCTCTTAGAAGATAAGGAAAAGGTTTATAGAGAGATATTTCGCGTGCTTAAACCAGGCGGACGCGTTTCGATAAGTGACATCATTCAGATAAAAAAGCTTCCTGACGATATCCTAGCCGATCCTATCTTTCATGCGACATGAGTTGGCGGATCCATCACTTCAGAGGCTCTGAATAAGATTTTAGAAAAGGTCGGCTTTATGCCATACACAATTGTCAAAGAGGACTTGACAGAAGAGTACCTAAACAAGTGGGGTCACGAAGGCCTTGACGAATTTATCAAGCGTGGCAAGATACTCGCGATAAAGCCGTTTAATTAATTTAATAATCATGCTTATGGATGCTATTTAATAATGGCGTCCATTTATTTGCAAAAAAACACTATAACTTTAGCTAAATGACTTGACAATTAGTTTACAAAGTGATACGATATATGCAGTGAATAGTTTATTATATTAACCCTCCCTCAAGCTTTTTCTCCTTCGTTTGAGGGGGGGTATTTTAATTATTTCATAAATTTTACTAAGGAGGTCTTGCTATGAAAGCGATTCTTAACACGTACAAACTTGTACGTAAGCACGCAGGCTCCACATACATATTCATCTTAATTGAATCATTAATCACAGCTCTTGTTAGCCCAGCGATAATTTACGCTACGGCTATGGCTGTAGACTCGATTCTTAACTATGTACATGGAGAACGCAATTTATTACCAGTTATTTTATTAATACTTTTATTTGCTTGGGGCGAAGTATCTAAGTTCATTAGAAACATTTTAGATATTAAGCTTGAGCAAAAACTTGAGCTAAATTTAAACACGGCTGTCATGAATAAACTAGATAAAATATCTTTGGAAGAGATTGAAAAGTCTGGTTTTAAAGATAAGCTAAACAAGGTGAAGGACCGTCCTCATATGGCAGTAATTGAACTTTTTAACTCATCCATAGCCATAGCAGCTATCGTGGTGAAGGTAGTGGGTATTGCCTTTGTGTTCTTTACAATATCAGCTTATCTTGGTCTTGCTTATATCATAAGTGCTGCTCTTGATGTATTCTTCAGCTTTAAGGCAGTCAATAATATGAATAAGATGTTTGAGAATACTTCGCATAATGAGCGTGAAATGGAAAATATCTTAAGGATACTTAAGGATAAGAACGCCATATACGAGATAAAAGTTTTTCAAATGAAGTCTTTGTTTCTTAAGAAGTTTAAAAAATATTCCGAGGCCGTTTTTGATGAAAGACTTAAAACGACTATTGCAAGCCAAAAATATCTTTTGCTTAGCTCTTTTATCAATATAATTTGGATGGGGCTTGCAATACTTTTTGTAATATTAAAACTTATTCAAAGAGCAATCAGCGTGGGCTCACTTACAGCAGTCATCACATCTGCGTCGACTACCTTGGATATGGCGGAGGACTTTGTCTATGAAGCATCTAGCGTAGCTAATTCTGGATACATCGCAGAAACTCTTTTATATATTCTTGATTATGATGAAAAAGAAATTAGAGTACAAAACAAGAGTGATGAGAAAATTATTTTCGATAAATTAAGCTTTAAATATCCACAAAGCGAAAACATTGTTTTAGATGATTTATCTCTAGCCATTGACAAAAACAAGGTTACTGCCATAGTTGGTGAAAACGGAGCTGGCAAGTCAACTATAATCAAGCTGATAGCTGTGCTTTATAAGCCAACGAATGGCACTGTCAAGATCAACGGTGCTGAGCCATATTATTTATCAAAAAAAGAATTGGCAGATAGTTTAGCAATAGTTTATCAAGACTTTCAAAACTATGAACTTAGTATAAAGGATAATGTTTTGCTTGGCGATGATAAGGATATTTCAGGCGATTTAGATTTAATGGAGCTTGATAAATATGATGCAAATACCAATTTAGGCAAGCTTGAATACGACGGCGTATATTTATCTGGTGGCGAAAGCCAAAAGCTTGCTATAGCTAGAGCCATCTCAAAGTCTTCTGATTTTCTAATCTTTGATGAGCCAACGGCATCCATGGATCCGATGATGGAAGCTAAAATGTATGAGGGCATAATCAAAGTGCTTAAGATGCGCGGTGCTATAATTATCACTCACAGACTTGTCTTATCTAAGCTTGCTGATGAGGTTTTAGTAATTGATAAGGGAAGGCTTATTGAACGAGGCAATCATGAAACGCTTATGGGAAAGGGCGGCAAATATGCAAAGATGTTCACTGAGCAAGCGGCTTGGTATAAGGAGGCAAAAAATGACTAAGGTAATTAAAAAAGTTTTTAGCGTAACACCAATCGCGACTGTATATGTCTTCATCTACCATATAATTTCAGGCTTTTTTGTCGCAGCAAAGCTATATGCCTCGATGCATATCATACAAAGCGGCTATGAATATATCAAAAACTTTTCTGATATAAACGTTTTTATTAAGTATGGAGTCATGCTTTTAATCATCATAGCACTTGAAAGACTTCTTGAGTACCTATATGCGATAGCGATGAACGGTTATTTGTTTGAAAAAACTGGCAGCTACTTAAATAGAGAGATGGCAGCAAAATTATCAAAGATAGACTTAATAAACTTTGAGGATAGAGATTTTTTAACTATAGAAGAAAGAGCGGCGACTGCTGTTGATGATGAAAGGCTAAGTAATTCAGTAAGGTTACTTGCTATGGCACTAGGACAAGGACTTGAAGTCATCTTGATACTTGCAACACTTTGGACATATAGCCCATACTTAGTTGCACTAGCAGCCTTAACAGTAGTACCCTACCTAATCACAAGACTTATACGCGGCAAAGCCTTTTATGATTTAAAGAGCATAGAAGCCTTTGACGAGAGAAAACTAAATTATTTCTATAGCATATTTACAGATACTAAGACTAATAGAGAGATAAAATCGTATAACAGCTCTGAGTTTTTCTTAAGTAAATATACAAGCGTATTTAAAGATACAAGTAAAAAGTATTTTGACGAGAGACTAAAAGATGCTAAGTCACTACTTTTCTGTGATATACTAAGCGTCATAGCCTTCTCCATCGCCATAGTCATAACGATAAAACTTGCCTTTGATGGAAAAATACTCATCGGTATGATGGGCGCAGCTCTTATGGCTTATCAAGACATGCAAAGGTCAAGTAAGGATATGATAGTGACTGTCGGCAATTTACCGAGAAACATTTCCTTCGCAAGCGATTACTTTACTTTTATGGACAGCAGTGAAGAGAAAAAAGCTTATGATGTAAATTTTGGCAAAATTAGTGTAAAAGATGCTTCATTTACTTATCCAAAGACTGATAATGGTATTCATGATATAAGCTTAAGTATAGATGAGGGCGAGAGCGTGGCAATAGTTGGATATAACGGTTCAGGTAAGACAACATTTACAAAGGCTTTGACAGGTGTTTATGATGCCATGGGCGAAATATCTTTTGGAGGAGTAAATATAAAGGGAAGAGGACTTAGCTTTGATGATTACACTATAGTTCCTCAAGAAAGGACCGAGACCAATTTAAGCATAGCTGAGCATATCGCATCGCAAGAGACTTATGATGAAGCAAAGCTAAAATCGCTGCTTGATTATGTGGGCTTAGATAAATTATATAAAGAGCATTCACTTGATACAAGGCTTGGCAAGGACTTTGACGGAGTAGAGCTATCTGGCGGCGAAAGGCAAAGGCTTGATATAGCAAGGTCCATGTATAAGGATTCAAAACTAATCATACTTGATGAGGCAACATCGGCTCTTGACCCGATGCAAGAGAGTGAGATCTTAAAGAAGTTTTTAGACATATCAAAAGGAAGGACATCCATCATCGTTACGCATAGACTTGGTATATGCAAGAGCGTTGATAATATAGTAGTCTTTAAAGATGGCAAAGTGGATAGCATTGGTACGCATGATGATCTATTGATAAAGTCATCATACTATAGAGAGGTGTATGAAGCACAAGCAAAATTTTATAAGTAATAAATCAATCAAAGACTACATATAAACGGTCTTTGATTTTTTTGTCTCTTTATGCTATAATTATGGGAAGAGGAGTTGATAAGATGGAAAAATATTATTTAAGTACACCAATTTATTATCCAAGTGGTTACTTACACATAGGAAACACGTATACGACTATAGTTGCGGACATGCTTAAGAGGTACAAAGAGCTTCAAGGCATGGATGTATATTTTGTTACAGGCTCCGACGAACACGGCGAGAAAATCCAAAAGAATGCTGAAAAGGCTGGCGTTACTCCATTGGAATTCGTTACAAAGATTAATGAACAAATATATAAGCTATGGGACTTACTTGACATAAGATATGATAAGTATATCAGAACTTCGGATGAGTCTCATGATGAGATGGTTAAGAAGATATTTACAAGGCTTTACGAGCAAGGCGACATCTACAAGGGCGAGTACAAAGGACTTTACTGCACTCCATGTGAGTCGTTCTGGACTGAGTCTCAACTTGTTGACGGCAAGTGCCCTGACTGCGGCAGAGAAGTGCATCCAGCTCATGAAGAAGCGTATTTCTTCAGACTAAGCAATTACAAGGACAGACTTTTAAAATATTACGAAGAGCATCCTGAATTTATTGAGCCTGAGTCTAAAAAGACTGAGATGATCAATAACTTCTTCAAGGACGGCCTTCAAGACCTATGCGTTTCAAGAACATCCTTCGACTGGGGCGTTCAAGTGCCATTCGATCCAAAGCACGTTGTTTACGTATGGATAGACGCTTTGTCGTCATACATTGACGCGGCAGGTTATTTACAAGACGATGAAAAATTCGAAAAGCTTTGGCCAGCTGATATTCACTTAGTTGGTAAGGACATTTTACGTTTCCACGTAATTATTTGGCCAGCTTTGTTAATGGCTCTAGACCTTCCACTACCAAAGAAAGTCTTTGGCCACGGCTGGATACTTTTTGAAAGTGACAAGATGAGTAAGAGTAAAGGCAATGTCATCTACCCTGAGCCAATAGTTAAGCTATATGGCAGAGATGCGCTTAAGTACTACGTTTTAAGAGAGTTTAACTTCGGCAGCGATGGTAACTTCCAAAGCAAAAAGTTTATGGAAAGAGTTAATTCTGACCTTGCAAATGACCTTGGTAACTTGGTTTCAAGAACTATTGCTATGGCTGAAAAGTACTTTGGCGGAACTGTTAATAAAAAAGCATCTACTGATGAATTTGATAAGGACTTAATAGATGTGGCTCTAACACGAAAGGCTGTTCTTGATGAAAAGATGGAGCACCTTAACCTATCGGTTGCCATAGATGAAGTCTTTAAGCTAATCAGAAGGTCCAATAAATACATCGACGAAACATGCCCATGGACTTTAAATGATGACGAACACAAGGAAAGACTTGAAACTATCATATATAATTTACTTGAAGCATTAAGAATTTCATCTGTTTTACTAAGCCCATTCATCCCTGATACTGCTAAGAAGATTAGGGAAGCACTTGGCTTAAGTGAAGAGATGAAATATGAAGAAAGCGATGAATTCGGTTTAATTGACAAATATACTGTAAAGAAGATAGATACGCTATTCCCAAGACTTGACGTTGAAAAAGAAGTAGAGAGACTACTTAGTGAAAACGCAAATTTAATTAAATCGAGAGAAGAAAAAGATAGCAAGGCAAAGGCAGAGTACGCTGATGCTAAACCAGCTATAGAATATGATGACTTTGCTAAGCTTGATCTAAGATTAGGTGAAATTATTGATTCGAAGGAACATCCTGAGGCTGACAAGCTTTTGATTAACACTGTCAAGATTGGTGACGAGACAAGAACTATAGTTAGCGGCATCAAAAAGTGGTACAAGCCTGAGGACATCACAGGTAAGAAGGTTGTCGTTGTATGCAACTTAAAGCCTAGAAAGCTTAGAGGCGTTGAGTCTCAAGGCATGATACTTGCTTGTGAAAACGGCGATGACCTATCACTAGTTACATCGCTTGAAGATATGCCAAGTGGCTCAGTGATTGCGTAATGATATTCGTTGATTCACACGCCCATCTTGACGACGAAGCCTTTGATGAGGACAGAGACGAAGTCATAGCCGATATATTAGCTGGCGGAAACTATTTTTTCAATATAGCATCTGACCTTAAGACTAGCTACTCAAGCTATGAACTTGCTAAAAAATACGATTACGTCTACGCAGTTGTAGGCGTGCATCCTCATGAGGCAAAGGATTACACAGCTGAAACGCGCGAGGCACTCAAAGAGCTATTAAAAAAGGATAAAGTTATGGCGATAGGCGAGATCGGTCTTGACTATCACTATGATTTTTCGCCAAGAGATGTACAAAGAAAAGTTTTTATTGACCAGATAGATTTAGCTAGGGAAATGGACGTGCCCATCGTTATTCACACGCGTGAGGCGATGGAAGAAACTTACGAGATACTTGAAAAATATGCTCAAGGCATGAAAGTTCTCATCCACTGCTATACAGGATCCATAGAGATGGCGAGAAAATTTTTAAAATTAGGCTACAAACTAGCTTTAGGAGGAGCACTAACTTTTAAAAATGCAAAAAACACGGTAGACGTAGCAAAAGAGGTATCTCTAGATGATTTACTTATAGAGACAGACTCACCATATATGACGCCAGTGCCATATAGAGGCAAGAGAAATGATCCGAGAAAAGTTATCTTGGTTGCAGAAAAACTTGCTGAGATCAAGGGCATTAGCGTAGAAGAAGTGCTTGAAGCTACAAAGAAGAACGCATTTGAATTTTTTGGAGTGAAAAATGATTAAAGAACTCATAGTTGTTGAGGGCATGGACGACATCGCTCAGATCAAAAACGCTGTAGATGCCGACATCGTCGCGACACATGGCTATAAAATAAAAAAGACGCTCTTCGATGAGCTTAAGAAGGCTGTTAAAACGAGGGGAGTCATTGTCTTTACCGACCCTGATTATGCTGGCAAGATGATTAGACGCACCATTAACGAAAATGTCAAGGGCTGTAAAAACGCTTATCTAAAGCAGTCAGATGCGATTAAGAAAGATGATATAGGCGTTGAAAACGCTTCGAAGGAAGCAATTATTGATGCCTTGATGAACGCAAGAGCCTCAACTGAGGAGAGGACTGTACTATATACAACGAAAGATTTGTATGAGACAGGCCTATTAGGCGCAGACGGTTCTAAGGAGAGACGCGAAAAACTTGCAAGCCTACTAAAAATATCTAATTCAAACGCAAAAAAGATGCTCGACGCACTAAACTATTATCAAATTTCGAGAGAAGATTTTGAGGAGGCTATGAAGAAAATTGACTGAAAAGGGTTTATATAGCATAGCAAGACTCAAAGAGCTGCAAGAGGACTTCGGCTTTGAATTTAAAAAAGCGCTTGGACAAAACTTTTTGATTGATGGCAATATAATTAGGAAAATAGCTGAGGAAAGCAGCATCACAAAGGAAACTACAGTTATGGAGATAGGTCCCGGCATAGGAACTTTGACCGAAGAGCTTGCAAAACATGCGAAAAAGGTTATAGCCTTTGAACTTGATGAATCACTTAGAGAGATACACAAGGAAACACTTGGCGAGCATGATAATGTAGAAGTAATTTACAAAGACTTTATGGACGCCACTGAAGAGGAGATTAAGGCTTTGACAGGCGGATCATTTAAAGTATGCGCCAATCTGCCATACTACGTGACGACACCCATACTCACATTTTTACTTGAATCAAAGCTAGATATTGATTCAATCACAGTTATGGTGCAAAAAGAAGTCGCTGAAAGGATAGTAGCCGATGAAAAATCAAAGGACTACGGCAGCATATCAGTCTTCACGAGGGCCTATGGCGATGCGCGCATTGCATTTAACGTGTCAAAGGACTGCTTTTATCCAAAACCAAAAGTTGATTCAGCAGTACTATATATAAAAAAGAAGAAAAAAGATTTGGCAAACGAAGAGCTATTCTTAAAGATAATTAGAGCAGCTTTTATGAAGAGAAGAAAAACACTTGCGAACGCTTTATTTAATAGCGAAGTGGGTATAGATAAAAAGGATACAGTGGCAGCGCTTGAGGCCATTGGCAAAGGTGAAAATGCAAGGGCAGAGGAGCTAAGCTTTGATGACTTTGTAAGCATAACGAGAGACTTGGAGGGAGATTATGGAAAATAGAGAATTAAGTCAAGAAGACTTAGACGTAATAAAAAACGATGTCATCGACTATAAGATAGTTGAGAAACTTGCAGACATTATGAAAGCGCTTAGCGAGCCTTCAAGAATACAAATCATACATGCGCTAAGCCTAAGCGAGATGTGCGTTACAGACCTTTCATACGCGCTAAACATGACACAGCCACTTGTTAGTCACCACTTAAGAATATTAAGAAACCTTGGCCTAGTTAAGTACGAGAGAGATGGCAAGGCACTGATATACTCACTTGATGACGAGCACGTTTTGATGCTGTATAAGCAAGGCTTGGAGCACGCAAAAGAAAAAGTTCAATAGATATTATCTGTCACTATTTGGTGGCAGATTTTTTATGCCTCATACAAACTGTTACTCTTTTGTTACTCTATCTTTACTATATATCTGATATACTATAGTAAAGATAGTAATTACTGTCTACACAAGGGGAGGTGAAAGTATGAAGAAGTCACTAGCCATTGTCATGACTGTATTGCTTCTACTAAGCGCAGTTATTAGCCCAGCTAATGCAGCAAGCATGAAGCATCACCACGACGGTGCCAACTATGATGTCCTAGTTAACTCTATTACTAATCAAAAGAGAGGTCTTAATTATGAAGTGATGGGACCTATGCCAGGCGGTGAAACAAAAACTGTAGTAGTAAGCTTAGCAGTTCCTTTTGGAGCTAAGTTCAATAACACATACTATTATGAAGATGAATTTTACGCTGGAACACTTAGAGTTGCAAGAACATCTGTAGTAACTTATGCAGATGGAACTAAGGATACTTTAGTAACATACGCTGGAACAGTTAGTAGAAAGAAGTAAATATTGATTCGTACGAAGAAGGGGTGGCTCGATGCCACTCTTTCTTTTTTTATAAAAGTCCATCTACTATAATTATATAGATTGTTTTATATGTGCTTATTGCCTTGCATTTTACAATCTGTAGTGATATAATTATATTGATATTGTTTAAGGGAAGTTTAAAAAACGCAGTCGCCGCTGCCGTTGGCGCATACTGAGTAAACACTTATGTCACTGTTATTCGTTTAATAATGGGAAGGCGTTTACAAGGGCTTAAAGCGCTAGCCGGAAAACCTTACTCTATCAAGAAATACCTTCGGCAAAGAGAGGTTCTTTTCTAAATCAATCTGATTTTTAAAAGGAGTCTTTGCGTAGGAAAATAAAAGGAGGAATAATTTATGAGGAAGAAAAATTTCATTCTCATGGGTCTTTCGCTAATTTTATTATCCGCAGACGCTTACGCAATGCACATCATGGAAGGTTACCTTCCTAAAGAATGGTGCATAATCTGGGGACTAATATCACTACCATTTATCATACTTGGTATTAGAAAAATTGCAAAAGGCTCTGATTCAAACGAAAAGAAGGTTCTACTTGCGCTTGCAGGTGGCTTCATCTTCGTATTATCTGCTATGAAGATCCCTTCAGTAGTAGGTAGTTGCTCACACCCAACAGGTACTGGTCTAGGTGCTATACTATTTGGACCACTTCAAACATCTGTTTTAGGTTTAATTGTTTTACTATTCCAAGCATTGTTATTAGCTCATGGTGGTTTAACTACTTTAGGTGCTAATACTTTCTCTATGGCTATAGCTGGACCTTTCTTAGCTTTTGCCATCTATCAATTACTAAAAAACAAAAACAGAAGCGTGGCAGTATTTTTAGCAGCAACACTTGGTGACTTATTCACTTACGTTATCACTGCGACTCAACTTGCTATAGTTTATCACGAAGGCATAGGCTTTGGTGCGGCTCTAGGCAAGTTCTTATCGATATTTGCTGTTACTCAAGTACCTATCGCGATAGTTGAAGGCTTATTAACTGTTGTAGTTGTTAACCTTATGGTAAGATACAAAGGTGAGGGGGTACTTAAAAATGAAGGAATCTAAAAAGACTAACTGGATATTAATTATCCTAGCGATTTTATTAGTTGTTACGCCATTAATCTTTGTTCAAGGGGAATATGGTGGAGCGGACGACGCAGCAAGCGAAGAAATCGAAGCTTTAAACCCTGATTATGAACCTTGGTTCGAATCCCTATGGGAACCACCTTCGGGTGAAATCGAGTCCTTATTATTTGGCCTTCAAGCAGCTATCGGTGCTGGAGCTATAGGCTACATCATTGGCAGCTGGAAGGGCGCTGCAAGCAAAAAAGAAAGCAAATAAAGGAGCTAAAAAAGATTGCTACTCATCGATCAGTTTGCCTATACGAACGGCTTAAGGCATATTAAGGCGGGATACAAGTTTTTATTCGCCCTAATTATGCTTGTTTTGGCCATAGGACTAGACAATATATACGTAAATTTATCCATATTTGTATTAATAATAATTCTGGAGCTCACTCTGGCAAAGTTTAAATTGAGAAACGTCATATCCTTTATCAAAGTTCCTATAATATTCATTTTATTGGGGACGATATTTTTGGTTATAGGTTTTTCAAAGGAAAATCATTTTTCCTACTCTCTAAAGATTTTTGGCGGCTACTTTGGAGTGATTGAGGGGCAAGAGATGCTATTTCTCAAGGTTTTCATGAGATCTCTTGCGGCGACCTCTTCGGTCATCTTCCTAAGTGTAACGACACCCATGGTCGACATAATAAAAGTTTTTAAGACCATGCATCTTCCAAATGTCTTTATCGAGCTGTTTATGCTGATTTATCGATTTATCTTCATAATGATTGAAGAGGCTCAGACCAATATCAATTCGCTTGAGATAAAGTTTGGCTTTATCAATACCAAGACTTCATTTAAATCAATTAAGATTTTTATTGAGAACATGGTTTTGGGGATAATGAAGAGGAATGAAGAGATGATAAATGCGCTAAATATCAAGCTTTACGACGGAGAGTTCCCAGTTAGGTGATTATATGTTAGAAGTTAAAAATTTAGAATATACTTATGAAAGTGGAAAAAAAGTTTTAGATGGAATAAGTCTTTCAACTAATAACGGCGCCATCACCATGATTATAGGGGAGAATGGTGCGGGAAAGACTACTTTATTCAAAAACATCCTTGGTTTACTTAAAAAGGACAAAGGAGATATAGTTGTCGATGGCGAAGAGCTTCGCTACGACAAGAAAAGTCTTTTGAATTACAGAAAAAACGTGACTATGGTCTTTCAAGACCCAGATAATCAAATCTTTTACTCGAATGTTTTTGACGACACTGCTTTTACGCTTAGAAACCTTGGTTATGACGAAAATACTGTCAAGGAAAGGGTTGATAAGGCCTTGAGAAGCGCCAATGCATACGAACTAAAGGATATGCCGGTTCACTTCTTAAGTTACGGACAAAAAAAGAGGGTTGCCATCGCTTCAGCCATCGCCTTGGGTGCGAATTACATCCTCATGGATGAGCCGACTGCTGGCCTTGACCCTGTCTCCATTGGCATACTTAAAAAGACTATTGCGGGTATTGCCAAGAATAGCTCGCTTCTAATATCTACTCACGATATGGAATTTTGCTATGAAATGGCGGACTACATCTACGTTGTTAAAGACGCTAAGATTATCAAAGAAGGCACTAAGTATGAGATTTTCAAGGATGAGGATGTCATCAAGCGTGCTAATCAAGAGCTGCCTATGTGCGTTAGAGTCGCTAATGCTTTGGGCGTTGACTTTTTTGATAATAATGATCAAATGATAGAGGAGTTAAAGAATTATGCTAAGCATAGCTCTTAATATAAAGGATAGACCTGTTACCATCATTGGTGGCGGGTCTGTCGCTTTAAGAAAGTTTAATACATTAGCAAACGAAGGAGCTTTAATAACAGTTCTTGCTAAGGACTTTGTAGATGGCTTTGTTGGCAAAAATGTAAAGTTAATTAAGGATGCTTACAAAAAAGACTACATAGGAGGAGCGTTTTTACTATACATCGCAACGGGCGACGAAGAGCTTAACGCTAAGATTGAGAATGATGCGAAGGAGCTAGGCATCTTGTTTAATAGATGTGACAAAAGCGATGAATCAGATTTTATCTCCATAAACATGAAAAAGATTGGCGGCATCGATGTCTCCATATCTACGGGAGGAAGGCTTCCCGACCTGAACAAAACTATTATGGATGATTTAAAAAAGTATGATCTTTATGACGATGAATATTTAGATTTAGCTTCTTTGCTTAGATCGTACTACATACAGTGCCATAAACAAGATGAAATAAAAAAGATAAAGACTTATACTAAGGAAGAAATTTTACGCTATATAAAGGAGTTTGAAGACTTTGAAGATAAAGGTAGGAACGAGGACGAGTAGGCTTGCGCTGAAGCAGGTTGAGCTTGTTTTTAGTAAACTTAAAGAATTTTATGATATTGATTACGAAGTAGTTGGCATAAATACGCTTGGCGACATCGATAAGAAGACCTCAATCAGTCAAATGGGCGGCAAAGGTGTCTTCGTTAGAGCGATTGAAGAGGCTCTTAAGGACGGCAGAATCGATATTGCTGTTCACTCCTTAAAGGATATGACTTCAGAGATTGAAGATGGCCTTGAGATCATCTACTTTGGTGACAGGGCTAGGCGCAATGACATCGTTGTTCTAAATGAAAAACACAAGGGCAAGACTGAGCTTGAAAGTGGCATGAGAGTCGCAACTGGCTCGCTTCGTAGAAAGTTTTTACTAGCTATGGATGAAAAGGCTTATGAGATAGCTGAGATACGCGGCAATATCGAGTCAAGGATAGCAAAGCTTGATACAGAGGGCTTCGACGCGATTATATTATCAAGAGCGGCCATAGATAGGCTTGATTTAAGCGAGGGACTAAAGGGACGCATCATAGATTTGGACGAAGAAGCATTTTTGCCATCGCCATGTCAAGGGGTCATAGCACTTGAAGTGAATAAAGAAAATCATGAGCTTAAAGAGATGCTTAAGTCAATAAAAAATGAAAAAACTGATTTCGAAGTCGGCATAGAGAGAGCGTTTTTAGCTGAGTCAGGCGCTTCGTGTAACAAGCCGCTCGGCATAAACGTAGTAAGCGAGGGTAATAAGGCGCAGGTCAAAGCCTTTATGGCCTCAGATGACCTAAAGAGATATAGATTTATAAATTTTGATACGGATAAAGAAAATTACTTAGCTGATGTAAAGAAAAACACTGAAGTGATTAAAGGAGATATAGATGTCTAAAGTATATTTAGTAGGAGCGGGCCCTGGTGATGAGGGCCTAATTACTGTCAAAGGCTTAAGGCTGATACAAAAGGCCGACTATATAATTTATGACAGGCTCATCAATTACAATTTACTTAACGAAAAAAAGGCAGATGCGAAGATTTTTTACGTAGGCAAAGAGGGAATGAAGTCCTCTTGGAAGCAAGAAGCAATCAATGATTTGCTACTTAAGTGCGCGAGCGAAGAGGGCAAGATCACAGTTAGACTAAAGGGCGGCGATCCGCTTGTCTTTGGCCGCGGATCTGAAGAAGCACTATTTTTAAAGGAACACGGAATTAAATCCGAGATAGTTCCTGGCATCTCCTCATCAATTGGCGGCCTTATCTACGCGGGCATACCAACGACTCACAGAGAAACGTCAAGGAGCTTCCACGTCTTTACAGGTCACACAATGCATGGCCCAGCCGAGCTAGACTGGGTAACCCTCGCTCATATGGAGGGAACACTAATTTTTCTTATGGCTATGAGCAATATCGAGACCATAGCGGATAAACTTATCGCGGCAGGCAAAGATCCAAATACCAAGGCAGCCTTCATATATAAGGCGACTAGATCGGATCAAAGGTCCTTCACTACTATACTTAAGGACGCTTATGAATGCAAAACTACTAACGATATCAAAAACCCATCGGTCTTTGTAGTTGGTGACGTTGTTCAATTTGCCCATGAGATAGACTTTTTCGGCGATAGGCCTCTTAAGGATAGGTCCTTTATTTTGCTTAGAAAAAAAGAATTCAATCAAGACTTTAAAGATTTTCTAATCGAGAATAAGGCCGAGTTCCTAGAGCTTGAGACAATTAAGTATACGCCCATCTATGATGGTGGTTTTGATGAGGCGCTAAAAAATATCGAAGCTTATAAATATTTAATATTAACAAGCCGAAACGCAGTAGAATTCTTCTTCACAAGAGCTCTTGAGCTTGGTATAGACTTTAGAAGATTTGCAAATATTAAGATAGCTTCAATAGGTCAAAAGACTATGAAGGACATAGAGGCTTATGGTTTTAAGGCGGACTACGTTTCGGAAAAATATACATCAGATGAATTGATTAAGAATATCACATCAAAGTTTGAGAGGGGCGCGAAAGTGCTTTACCCGCACTCAGATAAGGCAAAGGGCAATATAAGAGCGGCGCTTAGTGATTACGATGTGGATGCCTTTGAAATATACAAAAACAGCGACGAAGCTTATGAGAAGATGTATCTAGAAGATAGGGTTTATGATATATTCTTCTTCTCGTCATCAGAGGCCATTAGCTTCAATAAATTTTATCCAGAGCTAATGTCAAAGGCAAGGATGTACTCAATTGGGCCATACACTACAAAGAGCATAGAGGCCATGGGATACAAAGTATACAAAGAGGCCAAGGTGCATGACTCAGAAGGCATGATAGATTTAGTAAAAGAGGAGATAAATTATGAAGAATAGAATGAGAAGACTTAGATTAAACGCAAATATCAGAGAAGTGTTTGCTGAAACATCACTAAGAAAAGAAGACCTTATCTATCCACTTTTTGTGAAAGACGGAGTAAATGAGGTAGAAGAGATAAAAAGTCTAAAGGGACAAAAGCAATACACTGTCGATAGGCTTGACGAAGCAATCAAAGAGTTAAAGGACTTAGGTATACGCTCAGTGATTTTATTTGGTGTGCCTGAACACAAGGACGCATGCGGCTCAGGCGCTTATGCAAAGGACGGCGTCGTTCAAAGAGCTATCAGAAAGATCAAAGAGATCGACAAGGACTTCATAGTTATAGGCGACGTCTGCATGTGCGAGTACACTGATCACGGCCACTGCGGCATACTTCATGGTGATTACGTTGACAACGACGAAACACTTAATTATTTAGCAAAGATAGCTGTGTCCATGGCTGAAGCAGGAGTCGATATAGTTGCTCCATCTGATATGATGGACGGACGTGTCGCAAAGATTAGAGAAGCACTTGACGAGGCGGGATACATAAACGTATCAATCATGAGCTACGCATCGAAATTCGCTTCAAACTACTACGGACCATTTAGAGACGCAGCTGGCAGCGCACCAAGCTTTGGTGACAGAAAGCAATATCAAATGGATTACAGAAACAAAAAGGAAGCGCTTAGAGAGATACTTTCAGATGTAGATGAAGGAGCCGACATGCTTATAGTTAAGCCAGCTATGGCATATGGCGACATAATGAAGCTCGCATCAGAAGAAACAAATTTACCTATAGTTGCTTACTCAGTTAGTGGTGAGTACGCTATGCTTTATGACGCCGTGGCAAACGGCCTTGTCAAGGAAGATATCATTATGGAGACAATGCTATCATTCAAAAGAGCAGGAGCAAATTTAATCATCACATACTTTGCTAAATATTTAGCGGAAAGATTATAATGGCGAAAAAGTATTACGCGGTTAAGGCAGGCCGCAAAACTGGCATCTTCGAGACATGGGACGAAGCGAAAGAGCAGGTCCATGGCTTTAAGAACGCAATATATAAATCATTTAAAACTATGGAAGAAGCAGAAGATTACATGAAGGGCGCAGAGCCCGAGGCAAGTCACGAGCTAGATGGAAGGCTCCTTGCTTATGTCGATGGCAGCTTTAGTAATATCTTAAAAAAATATTCCGCGGCAGACATCTTCGTAAAGGACGGCGAAGTTATTCACAAGGCCTCGGTGGCCTATGACGATAAGGATCACTTGGCGATTCGTAACGTCGCCGGCGAGATAAAGGCGTCTATGCTCGCTATTAACTACGCAATTGACGAGGGCTACGACGAGATCCACATCTACTATGACTACGAAGGTATTCGCAGCTGGGCGATGGGCTACTGGAAGACTAATAAGGACGCGACTAAGGCTTATAAAAAATTTTTTGATGAGAAAAAAGATAAGGTCGAAGTCCATTTCCATAAGGTAGAAGCACATACTGGCGACAAATATAACGAGATGGCCGATAAACTTGCCAAGGAAGCTCTTGTAAAAAGCTCTTGACATTTATATGTCCATAGTATATAATAAAGGCACTTGAATGACAAAGAAAATATTTTAGGAAGGTGAAGAAATGGATTTTGCACAAAAATTAAAAAGATTAAGAGAAAAAGAAGGCATGACACAAACTGATCTTGCCGAAGAACTAGGTTTATCACTTAAGACTATTTCAAGATATGAAGTCAATGGTATGAGACCTCGTAGTAGAAAAATTTATAACCAAATGGCTAACATATTTAGAGTTGACGCATCATACCTTTTAGTTGATGATGACGACTACAAGGTTCCAGTTGAGGACCAAAACTATGACATGCTTGTAAATGGCATGCTAGGCCTATTCGCAGGTGGAACACTTAGCGATGAAGACAAAAAGGCTGTAGTTGAAGCTATCACAGATGCTTACTACAAATCAAAATATCAAGGCAATAATAATAAGGAAAGTAAAAATTAGTGAGCGAAAAATATTTAGATGATGCACTTGCATTGATCGAGGAGCACGGAACTAATGATCCTTACGAGATACTTGAAAACCTCGGCGTAGTAGTCATACCCATTAACATAGGTGCGGCTTTTCTAGGCATGTTTAGGATTTTGGACGGCGTTAGCTACGTGATTTACAATACTCATGCGGATGAGAACGTGATTACACAGGTCTTGGCGCATGAGCTAGGTCACTACCTTTATCACAAGGATTATGCAAGTGAGGCGGAGCTAGCAGATTTTGGCCTATCAGAGGAGTCTTCAATCATCGAAGCCCAGGCCAATACCTTTGCGGCGCATCTACTTATTGACGAAGACGAAGTTTTGGACACTTTAGAGGAAGGCATGAGCTATATGGAGCTCGCTCAAAGACTGATGGTTGACGAGAACCTCCTTCTTTATAAGCTTAAGTCTATGAAGAAGAGGGGACTGAAAATCAATTTAGGCGAAGTTCCTAGGAGCCAGTTCTTTCAAAATCTAGCAGAACAAGCTAAAAAATACGAAACGGACTAGTGGAGGATACTATGAAAAAGAAAATATTAAGCGCAGTGGCATTACTTGTCCTAGCAAGCTTATTTTTATTTGCGTGCGATGGAGCTAAGGATGCTGCTAAATTTACTATAAAGGATCATTTCACAACATCAGGAACAGATGGCGTATTAACGTCTTATGATATCGATGGCAAAGAATATGTCATCTTCGACCAATTCTTAGAGCTACTTAACCCAACAATACATAGAGTGGGCAATGTTTATGAGATGGTAGACGGCGTTCCTATGCCAAAGAAGAGTGAAGATGGCTTTTATTATCTTGACGATGGCATGCTATATAGCACAGAAAAGCCGATAGAAGCAGTCAGACTTGACAGCGAAACTTATGATAAGATGGAAGACGTTAAGTTCCCTATATATTATAAGGACGATGTCGCTTCACTTGATGAGGGAGTAAAGAAAGTTAATGATACAGTTTTCTATCCACTAGAACATCTTGCAGAAGTATTTGGCTTTAAGGCAGAAAACGGCGAATTTGCTTTTGCAGAAAAAGATGAAAATGAATTAGAAGTTCTTAATCAAAAGGACTACGACTGGTATATTGACCAAAAAGAAACAGGTCAATACGCTGATAATAACTGCGGACCAAGCTGCGCTGTAATGAGCTTGTATTTCCAAAAAGGTTATGATAAGGCCATCACAGCTGAAACTGCTAGAAACACTCGTGTTAATGATGGTGGCTGGTGGTTTACATCAGACGTTAGTGATTACTTGAAGGAATCGGGTGTTAAGCACAAAATGAAGTTCTACAAGAACCCTGATAGCTTATTGGCACCGCTTAGAGAAGGCAAGATTTGTATCATCTGTATCGATTCATCGACACTTCGTTACAATCCAGATAACAATTCTCGCTTTAACAAGTACTACACAGGTGGCGGCGGTCACTTCATCATTGTCAATGGATATAAAGTAGTAGACGGAAGACTTTATTATATAGTAAACGACCCTAATTCTTGGGGCATGAAGTATGCTGATGGCACTTACATGGGCAAGGACAGATACTACGATGCCATCGACATAGACAAGACAGTTAGAGAATGGTCAAGAGAGTATTATATTGTAGATAATAATTAGTAATAATAGACGGCTTAGGTCGTCTATTTTTTTGTCTAAAAAAGGAGTGAGATAGAAGTGGATATACTTGATAAACTTAAAAATAGAGAAGAGGTATATTATCCTATAGAAAGAAATAGAAATATGGACGTGCGCTTTACATTGTACGACGCCTTTCTTGCAAAGAAGCGCTTCGAACGTTTTGCGCCTCTCTTCATGGAAGTTTTTGAGGAGATAGATGGGCCATGCTATTATAAAAGTGATTTATATAAGTCAAAGCTTGGGGCTGATTTTTACCTAAAGCTTGACTCGGAACTAAAAGTTGCTCATAGCGTTAAGGCGAGAGGCGGATTTAACGAGGTCATGGTCAAGGTCGAAGACGTTCTTAAAGAAAAGGGCATGCTAGATAAATTTGATGAGCTAAGTCTTGACGACATAAGAAAGATTATGGCGGCATATACAATCGAAGTGAGCTCAACTGGCAACTTGGGTCTATCCATAGGCCTATGCGCTAAGGCCTTTGGCTTTAAAGCCAAGGTTCATATGAGCCGCGACGCGAAGGATTGGAAGAAAAAATTACTTAGAGAAGCGGGCGCAGAAGTTATTGAATATGACCATGATTATACATACGCAGTCAAGATGGGTAGGTTAAGCGCCGAGCAAAACCCTATGAGCTACTTCGTTGACGACGAGATGAGTGAGAAGCTTTTCCTTGGCTATGCAGCGTCCATCTTTGAAGTTGCTGAGCAAGTAACATCAAGCGGTATGAGTCCATCAGATGACGAGCCACTTCATGTGTTTTTGCCATGCGGTGTGGGCGGCGCACCTGGTGGCATTGCCTTTGCCTTAAGGAGCTTCTTTAAAGACAGCGTCCGTATATACTTTGTAGAGCCCGTTGAGTACCCTTGTATGCTATATAGCTATGTTAATGGCGAGGCTGCTTCTGTTAACGATATCGGTCTCGGGGGCAAAACCATTGCCGATGGTCTTGCATGCAGCGCACCATCGAAGCTTGTCTTTCCTATCGTTGACTCACTTATCGACGGCTTCTTCACTTTTAACGACGAGAGCATATTAAGAGCAAAAAAAGATTTAGAAGAGATAGATGAAAAGGTGGTTGAAGCGTCGAGCGCAGCAGCACTATTAGCATATGAAAAATTAAATAGACCAAAGAACTCAATACTATGGATCACTGGATCAAATGTTGATAAATAGCACTTAAAGTCTTGAATTATAATATTGTTAGTGATATAATTAAAATTTGGAGGGATATTATGAATTTATTAGTTGTAATTTTAAATGAAATGGATAAGCTCGATGAATTATTACTTGAACTTTCCAAAAAATCAATCACAGGAGGTACTATACTTGACAGTCAAGGTATGGCCTCAACACTAGCTGGTTGGCACAAAGACATCAGTGCCTTCGGCGGACTTAGACAAATACTTAACGGACAAAGACCATTCAACAAAACACTGCTTATGGTGCTTGACGACGAAAAGCTTGTTGTAGCAAAGGAAGTTGTTAAGACTGTTATGGGCAATATTAACAATGAAAATACAGGAATTATGTTTACTCTTGATGTCAAGAGCGTGGAAGGATTGACTAAATAGTATGAATTATGAAATCTTATTACATTTAGGTACAATCTTACTCGTTGGATTTATAGTTTCAAAAATACTTGGCCTCTTCAAATTTCCAGAGGTAACAGGCTACTTGATAGCAGGTATACTCATAGGACCATCGGTTTTAGGACTAATACCCGCAGAAGCAGTTAAGAACTTCGATATCATCAGTGAAGTCGCTTTAGCCTTCATCGCCTTTTCCATAGGTGCCGAGCTAAAGTTTGATGATTTAAAAAAAGTGGGCAAGGCGATATTTATAATTACTTTACTAGAAGCACTCGTTGCCTTTTTCCTAGTAACCGTAGTTATGCTTTTACTTGGACAAAGTTTCCCATTCTCACTTGCTATAGGCTCAATCGCGTGCGCAACAGCACCAGCCGCAACACTTATGGTCATCAAGCAATACAAGGCCGAAGGACCATTAGTTAGAACACTTATTCCAGTCGTTGCACTTGATGACGGCGTTTGTATCATCGCCTTTGGTGTTGCATCAACACTTGCTCAAAACATGATACAAGGCGGAGCTTTTTCAATGATGAACATGGTTGGAAAGCCAGTTCTACAAATACTTGCAGCGCTTGCTCTAGGTGTAGTAGCCGGCATCATAATGGTTAAGTCCATGAGATTCATGAAAAACCAAGGACAAATACAAGTTTCCTTTATAGGTGTAATCTTCTTACTAGCCGCTATATCACTACGCTTTGATCTATCAAGTCTACTTACTATGATGGCTTTTGGTACAACAATTTGTAACACATCAAGAGAAGAAATCAAAGTCTTCACAGCAATCGAAGTTATTACGCCAGCCATCTTCCTATGCTTCTTCGTATTATCAGGAGCAGACCTTAACCTAGCAAGCTTAACAAAAGTTGGTCTACTTGGTATAGCATATGTAGTTGCTAGAGTCATAGGTAAGGCGCTAGGCGCAGGCATTGGCGCAAAGATCGGCAACTTGCCAAGCACTGTTCAACAAAACCTAGGTTTCTGCCTAGTTCCTCAAGCCGGTGTTGCTATCGGTCTTTCACTAATTGCAAAGAGAATCATACCTGCACCACATGGAGAAGTAATCAGAGACATAATACTTTCAGCTACAGTTATCTATGAATTGATAGGACCACTATTAACAAAGATGGCGCTACTTAGAGCTGGAGAAATCAAAAAGGAGAACTTATAATGAACATCAAAATTAAGTATTTTGAAGAGCTAAACACAACCGAACTATATGAAATACTTAAGCTTAGACAAGCTGTCTTCGTGGTTGAACAAAATTGTCCATATCACGATATAGACGAGTTTGATCCAGTATCAGTCCACCTTATGATGATAGAGGGTGATGAGCTTATTGGCTATGCAAGAATCACTGAGAAGGGCACTCGCTACCCAGAAGTTTCTATCGGTCGCTTCCTTGTCAAAGAGGACGCAAGACAGAAAGGTTATGGCGATAAGCTATTCTCAAGAGCAATCGACTTCATCACAGACGATATGAAAGAGGACACAATCAAGATACAAGCGCAAACATATATGAAAGATTATTACGCTAAGAAAGGTTTTAAAGAGATATCCGAGCCTTATCTTGAAGATGATATAGAGCACGTGGATATGCTTTACAAAAAAGATTAATATGTATAAGAAAATATTTATCATGCTTATGGTCTTGTGCCTAGCCTTAACAGCTTGCACAGGGACTGAAAAAACTAAAGATGCAGATAAAAATGATCTAAGTATACTCTTACTGATCAATGGCACACTTGGCGACAAAAGCTTCTTTGATAGCGCAGAAGCGGGCATGGAGCTAATCAAGGAAAAGTATCCCGAAATCACTACTAAGACCATAGAGATGGGTACCGACGAGACAAAGTACGCTGCAATACTCGAAGAAAATGTTGCTTCAAAGGCCTACGACATCATCGTAGCGGGCACTTGGCAGCTTAAGGACAAGGTACAAAAGATCTCCGAAGCCTACCCAGAACAAAAATTTATACTTTTTGACGACAACGCCAACGATAGCGATAAAAAATATGAGAACATCTACTCAATTCTTTACAAGCAAAATGAAGGCGGCTTCTTAGCTGGAGCGCTTGCTGGTCTTGTTGAGCATGGCGAGGGCTATAGTTTTGCTAAAAATACTAAGAAGATCGGCCTAATTGGCGGCATGGACAATAAGATAGTTAAGGACTTTTTACTTGGCTACCAAGATGGTGCAAAATACATTGACAAGGACGTAGAGGTCTTAACAAGCTACGTCGGTAACTTCACTGACGCGATTAAGGCGAAGGACCTTGCTAATATCTTATACAAGGAGAAGGACGTTGACATAATTTTTAACGTCGCATCCATAGCTGGCCTTGGCATCATCGACTCAGCAGCTGAGACAGAGCACTACGTCATAGGCGTTGACTCGGATCAAGCGGCTCTACTAGGCGAAGCAAAAGCAAAATACATTTTGACTTCAATACTTAAAAGAGTTGACACGTCCTTACTTAGAGCGATTGATAAATACAAAGCTGGCGAAGAAATCTTCGGCACAACAGAAGTTTTAGGCGTTAAAGATGACGCCATCGGCATAGCTGACAACGATTTTTATAAAAACACAGTCAGCGAAGCAGATAGAGCCAAGATAGACGAGATTATTGACGAGATAAAAGTTGATAAAATCACTATCAGAAGCGAATTCAATGATTAAGATAAATAATTTAAGCTTTGCTTATGGCGAGAAGATCATCTTCGATAATTTTAGCTTAGAGATAAATGATAGACTTGCCTTTCTTATGGGGAAGAATGGCGCAGGCAAAACGACACTTCTAAAACTCATTCACGGAGACTTAAAAGATTACACTGGAGAGATAGTCTCGAACGAGGCCTATATGCTTAGTCAAAGCTTTATGCTCTTTGATGAGCTAAGCGCTATTGAAAATATCAGTGCTGCCATAAACGTGAGCAAAAAAGAAGCTCTTAGCTTAGTAAAGACCTCGCCTTTTAATATAAGTGGTCTTGAAAGAAAAGTTAAGGACATGACGACTATTGAGAGGCAGACAGTTGAGCTCATCGCAATGAGTCTAAGTGATAAAAAGCTGATACTGCTTGACGAGGTGAGTGCCGCGCTTGATGCAAAGACAACAGATAAGCTAAGCCGCTACATCAAAAGCTCCGAGAAGAGCTTTCTTATGGTATCGCACGACGAGGACTTCATCCAAAGCTTCGATGCGAAGGAGATTTTACTGGGTAAGCAAAATATTGAGCCTGAGCAAAATATTGAGCCTAGACAAAATGCACACAGCTCAAAAATTATCGGCATCTACCTAAAAGACGAGACAAAACTCAAGATGCTCATCAAAGGCTTCACGCGCTTTGCCTACGTGCCAAAAGATGTGCGCAGCGCCTTGCTTATGGACGAAGAGGCGTACAAGAACATCTTCATATATGATATTTTAAAGAATAAAAAGCGCGATTTTACTAAAGACGCCGAGGACTTTATTGCAAAATACAAATTAAAGTTCAAGGCGAGTGACATCACGAAGACACTCTCGGGAGGCAATTTGCAAAAGCTAGTCTTTTTCAGAGAGCTAGAGCGAGATGAAAAGCTATACATTTTATATAATTACAAGAAGGGCATGGACTTCGAAGCGAAGGCCCTTGCTCAAGAGTCGATACTTAAGAGACGAGATGAGGGCAAGACCATATACATCGGTTCGGACGATTACGAAGATTTAAAGGAGGATATAGTAGATGAAATCAAAGTCATTTAAGAGATATTTCATTTTGCTATATCCTTTTTTGATGCTTATAACATTAGTCTTAGTCGCTTTGATCTCAAATATCAGTCTAAATGACATACTCATGGCTGCCGCAAAACCATTGACCTCGTCATTCTATAGACTTAGTTTTATCAAAGAATTTCTCATAGTTGGCCTTTTGTCTCTTGCGATGAACCTTTCCTTGTCAATGGGTGAGATGAACTTTTCGCTTGAAGGCATCTTTCATATGGCAGTCTTCTTATCGGCGCTAGTAGCCATTTACTTTGCAAATTTCTTTATAATTATAGTTTTAGTGCCACTTATTTTATACTTCCTTTGGCAAGTACCGAAAAAAGTCTCAAGAGGCGATGGAAGTAAGCTAATCATTTCCTCTTTGATCTTTAACTACCTTATTTTGGGCGCTATAAATTATCTTGTATATACATTTTTCTCAGATGAAAATATTTCTTCGGCCGTTACAAAAGACTTTGCTTTTGCTCTTGATATAAAGCTTGGCATAGTTATAGCTCTTGTGAGTCTTGCTATCTTTATAATATTTGCGGTGAAGACTTCGCTCGTAACTAAGCTAAAGATAATTAAGGATGCGCCAAGTATATTGATCTCGACTGGAACTGAGATAAAAAAAGAAAAGAGGGCGATAGACCTTTGTCTTGCGCTTCTAACATCAGTGGCCGCATTTCTATATCTTTTCTTAAACTACAATCGCTTTTCACTTCAAAGCTTCACTGGCTATGGCTTTGATGCGATAACTGTAACGCTTTTAGCGCGTGGCGACTTTAAAAAACTTGCCTACCCAGCCATATTAATTACATACATAAGACTTTTAAGCCTTGTCATGCAGGCCGAATTTTCTTTCGTTTCCTCCGTGATGTACCTAATGCAAGGCGTTCTCATCTTTATATCGATATTGGAGGCGCGCGATGACAGAAATTATTAGAGCCTTTATACGCATATTTATTTTGTGCCTAGCCATCAACTCGATGAGGATGCTCGGCCTTTGTCTCTTACACGCAGACGGCCTTGTCAATATCTCAGCGATAACGGCGCTTGTGGTCTATAGCGAAACGCATTCCTTTGCCGTGAGCATTTTGGCTGCGACAGCCGTAACACTTCTTGTAAATACATTATTTGTTTACTTAACGAAGCGAAGAGGCACATCGGACATTGTTTATGGCATAGCGATGAACCTTATTCTGCGCGGCCTATCGGGTCTAATGCTTTATCTATATGCGGGCGACCTCGCCATGTCGACTTCGGTCAATGTTAATTTTGATCTGAAAGTCTTTGGCGTAGACATATTTATAGTTTTGTCTCTAGTACTAAGCCTTATCTATTATATATATCTATATAAGACGAGGGCGGGGCTTGAGCTAAGATCCGTGGGCCTTGATGAAGAAAAAGCTAGCTTTAGAAAATTAAATATAGCAAGGGCGCGCCGTGGTGCAATTCTCTTTGCATCTATATTTGCAGCACTCGTTGGAAGCTTCTTATCGCTATCGTATTTTTCATACTTCACAGAAAATATCTCACAAAATGTGGGCTACGTATGCTTGGCGCTTGAAGGATTCTCGGCAATACATCCAATATTAACGCCATTTGCAAGCCTTGTATACGCGGTCTTTACTTATCTTGCAGGCTCATTTCAAAGCGTGGCGGCCATTAACTACAAGCTCTTGGACTTAATTCCCTACCTTGTAATTTTACTTTTTTTATATTTCACAAAATATAGACAAAAAAATTAGTCCAGTAAACTATTTTTATGTAGATTTACTGGACTATTTAATTTAAATTGTAATTATTTAATTTCGTTTTCTTTTTTTACTTGCAACTCATCTTTCCCATACTTATACATTAAATATAATTCTCTTGCCATAGCAATAAATAAAGCAATCATAATTATATTAGCGATTATTGATATTATAGGAAAATTTGGCACTAAAGATTTGTATGGTCTGTCAAGACTAGCGTCAAAGTTTCTATCAGGGTTTACATATATTAGTTTTAACGTCTCAATTATGCCCTGTATGCTTAAAACACTTACTATTCTGTTAAAAAATGTCCAAGTAGCAATATTCATAATTGCTAAAGCGATAAATCTTTGAAATGATTTCATCATATTAACACATCCTATCTAAACTCCACTGTATGTTGATAAGTTCTTCTTAAATGATAAACTGTACCTGTTTGTGATTCAATTGAAAATCCAACACTTTCTAAAAAGCTTAGACTTAAGCCTTGAGTTATAGAATTATCATATTTTATCTCTTGAGTACCTGATACTTGGACTTGATTTCCTGATATCGTAGATTTTTTATTATTGAGAGTAAAATATCCTGAAGATGAAATGTAATGATCAGCAGATTTTATTTTTATTAGATGCATTACGGTACCTGTTGATCCACATTCATTATAAATTACACATTCTGCTCTTACAGTAATTTTAACTGGATCATCATAATAAGTAGTAAATAGATCTCTTACAATTTCTTTACCACAATCCATTACTGTTATTTCTTGTGGTTTTTCTTCCTTGTAAGTAACTAAAAGTTTATTATCTTTTAAAGAATAAACATCTGCATAATAAAAATTATTATCCTCATAATGTTTCACTTCTACATCTTTCAATCTGTACGGAGAAACTACACTTATTTCTCCTACTTTAATTACTTCTTTCTCTCTTTTTTCTCCTTCATAAGCTAATACGTTTGGGTTAAATACTGATATAATCATCAGTAAGGCTAATAATAAAGATATCTTTTTCATAACGATACCCTCCTATCAGAAGTTAATAAATTGATTCAATCAATTTATCTCATTAAACCTTTACCCACATAACGAAGTTTTAAAACAAAAAACTTAAAAATTTTTGTTATGTGGTATAACATATGTTACAAAAACAAAAAAAAGAGAGGTATTCTGATA
>UQBO01000013.1 GCA_900539225.1 uncultured Eubacteriales bacterium | reverse complement strand
AAAAGCTCATCATAAGGAATATCCCTTATATCAGTTCCTCCGAGTGTAATTTTCCCTTTATGCACATCATAAAATCTTAGAAGTAAGTTTGTTATAGTAGTCTTTCCACTACCTGATTCTCCAACTAAGGCTGTCATTGTTTTTTCAGCAATAGAAAAACTCAATTTTTCCATTTTAAATTCATCTTTTTCATAGGAAAAATCTATGTTTTCAAAAGCTATATCATTATCTTTCGGAACAATTCCATTCACTTTATCCGGGATTACATCTGCATATAAAATTCTTGAAAGTCTTTCGTAACTATCTACCGCCGAAACATAGTACATATAGTGTTGTTCCATAGAAGCGAACGGCTTATAAAACTCTTTTGAAATTACCGCAAAGATAATAAAATTAAGCACATCGAGATTTCCCTTTATAACAAGTATTGCTCCTGCAATTAAAAGAACTAAATATCCAATATCCAGTAAAAAACCAAATATAGATAACTGTTTTGCCTTGAATCTTGAAGCTGCTTTACTTGTTTCTCCGAACTTTTTCGTTTTGTTCATAAGCTCATTATCTAAGCTCTTATTGTTTGAAAAACTCTTTAGTACAGGTATTCCTCTAACATATTCAACAAATAAGCTAACCATATCAAGAAGTGCTGAGTTGTTCTGATTTTCTATTTTTTCAGATTGCTTAATTGTCAGATATAGAAAGATAAGTGCAATCGGAACAGATACAGCCATAATAATAGCAAGTTTGAAATCAATACTTGCAAGACCAACAAATACGACTGCACCTATCAAAAAATCACCAAACATTCTTGACCACATGTGTCCTACAACAAGGGACATATTATCAACATCTTTGTGTAAAATTGTATTGATCTCGCCCAGTCTTTCGTTGGTATAAAATCCTAAGCTGAATTTTTTTAATTTGATAATCATGCGTTCTCTGATTTGCTGAACAATATCAAAACCTGCACTATGCTTTTTCATATCTGCAACCATATTACAAATACCTTTGAACACTACAAGTAATCCAATCGCAATAAAATATTTATATAGACTTGCTAAGCTCGTTCCATCGAATATTTGGAACAGTATAGAAAATACGATCACAATCATAGCTATGGAGCTTAGTCCATAAAGGGCAAAGAATACACTCGATATAATCAAATCTCTCTTGCCAGTTTTTGTAAGTAGTTTTAACATTTCTCTAAACATTTTCTGTTACCACCTCTTTCAAATTCCATCTATCTACCTTGTTCTGTGCTTCAACCATATCCTTATAAAAATCACATCTTTTCATCAGCTCTTCATGGCTTCCTGCATCAAGAACAACACCCTTATCCATAACAATAATTTGGTCTGAATCTCTAATCGTATTTAGATGATGAGCAATTGTAATGATGGTTTTATCCTTGCTTAAATCGTCAATTGCTTCGCCGATAAGTCTTTCATTTTCACTATCAACAGCCGCCATTGCTTCATCTAATATTAAAATCGGTGCATTTTTCAGTATCATTCTTGCTATAGAGATTCTTTGTTTTTCTCCACCGGATAACTTAACTCCCATTTCACCTACTCGTGTTTCATATCCATTTGGCAATGCTGAAATAAAATTATGGCATCTTGCTTTTTTAGCAGCTTCTATGACTTCTTCTTTTGTTGCATTTAGTTTTCCAATTGCTATATTTTCAAAAATACTTAAGTCAAAAAGGATAACTTCTTGTTGCACACTACCAATCAGCATTGAGATATTTTCTTGACTATATTCTTTTATATCTTTTCCATTTATCAGTATTTGTCCTTCATCTGCATCCCAAAATCCCATAAGCAAATTAGATACCGTACTCTTTCCACAACCGCTTGCTCCTACAAAGGCGTTCAAACTATTTTTCTTAAAATTCAAATTGATATTTTTAAGCTCAAAGCTATCTTTTCCGTATGCAAAATTCACATCTTTAAATTCTATGTTTCCAAATTCTAAACCTTGTTCTGTCTTTTTGTTTGGAAGTGGAACTGTTAATACTTTCCCTATCGCCTTTAACGCTTCCTTAAACACAATAGAAAAATGTTGCAATGTAGCTGTCTTACTTATAGAAGCAGTAAAAGCAGACGATAAAATAATGGCAAGGATAAAATTAGGCGTTGTAATATTTCCATGATAAAGAAATATGCTTCCCAAAATCATGACAATAACCACTCCAATTTCCATAAATATGTCAATGAGTCCCATTGGAATTGTAACCATCCCCATGCTCTTTTTAACCCAGTAAATATATTCTCTTGCCGTTTTTAATGTTCTTTCACTAATTTCCTCTTCTTTAGCAAAAGCCTTAATCACAGAAATATTTTTTACATATTCCATTAGCTCTTCTCTCATTCTGTTTTCATGATTGAAGTAAATCGCAAAGTTTTTATCCATTGTTTTCTGTGAAAGAACTTTTACCAAATACATGAGTGGAACTCCGGCAATCATCCCAAGAGCAAGACGCCAATCCACAAAAATCATAGCTACAAAAATAATGGTAGGCAGAAGTGTAACTGACATTATTTCAGGGAGACCATGAGCAAGATATACTTCCACTTGTTCTACATCATGTTGGACAATGTTGGTAAGCTCTCCTGTATTATGTTCTTTAAAGAATCCCAAACTTAGTTTTTTCAGATGACCGATAATATCTAACCTAAGTTCTGTTAATTTTTCGTATGCTTTCTCATGGGCAACCTTTGTTGCAAAATAATAAAACACTCCTTTTAATACAAACGATATAAAGATTCCCAAAAATATATACTTTAAATTACCTTCGTTAATATTGTTTGTAATTAAAGAACTAATCAAATATACGAGTAAGATTTGTGGTATCAAATCAAATACTATTTTTAAAGCAAGAAGTGCATTGGATAAACCGTTTTTCCCAATCACTTTTTTTCTTAATTCTTTTTCCGGCATGAACAACTCTCCTTTCAAAATTGAATAATATTGAATTTTAATTCAGTATTAAGGTTTAAATTAAGACTTTGCTGATTACGCAAAGTCTATTTTTTTGTGCTGATTATAGGGATTCCACTCCCTTGTAATAACACCTTGCAATAAGTTTTAGCATATCTTTTGCCCACTTTTCACTTTGATAATGCCTTGCTATTTCAAGAAGTCCCTCTGTAAAGTTACTGGCTAAAATATGGGCAAGCATTGGATCATATTCCTGTTTCGATTGTCTTTTTAAACTTACTTCAATATGAACCTGCATTTGTGATATGAGTTTTTGTTTTGCTTCTGTATGCTTTGTACCTGAGCTTTTATCCATTAAAATAATTAACTTCTTACGATCTTTTAAAAGTTCATGAATATAATTTTCTCCAACCTCATCAAACCTTTCAGAAGCAGAACCTTTTTCCAAAGATTCTTCCTCATTAAAAGCTGACTCGAAGTTTATATAAACAGAACTTACTACTGCATCAAACAAAACTTCCTTATTTTTGAAATAGGTATAAATGAGTGCCACAGGAATATCTGCTTCTTTTGCAATTTCTGTTAATTTGGCACCTCTATAATCCTTTTTATAAAATACTTTTTCTGCTGCTTCGAGTATTCTATTTCTAACTTCTTCTTTTAATACTTGTGCCATAGCACACCTCTTTCTATTCCAATACTGAATATATATTTAATAATAAATCAAAATTCAATATTTGTCAAGATAGGTTTAAATATTTGTTTTTATATACTCACTCACCGGTATCCCCACTCTTTTCAAAACCTTTATTTTCTCCTGTTTCTTCTGTTCTCTCCTTGCCTTATATTTATCTTCATACTCTTTCTGTTTTCCGCTTGCTTTTCGTTTCAGGTAATTTTGATGTAGCTTGTCTTTTCTTTTCTTTATTTTTCTTTCTTCTTCCTCAAGTTTTTGTTTTTCTTCATCACTTAACTCCGCCTGTGGCAGTTCATAATTGCCTATGAAATTAAAGTAAATTTCTATCTTTTGCTTTGATGTCTGACTTCCTTTTCTATCTCTTTCATGTACGACAATCTTTTCTACAAACTCATTTATCATTGTGGTTGTAAGTTCATCAAAGTTTTCATAACGACTGATAAGAGATATAAATTTTTTAGCTCTGTCTGTTTCTTTTTCATATCTTGATACCTGCTGCTCCAAATCCTTAATTTCTTTACTTAAAGTTATCTGCTCCGTTTCATATTGGTTATTTAGTATTTCATATCTGCTATTTGGTATTTTGTTAAGGATCATATCTTCATAGATACGACACATCAGTCTTTCTAATTCCTGTAATCTTCCTTTGCTGTCAATAAGCCTTGTGCGTTTCTTTTCTATCTCTATTTTTTCCTTTTCTTCCATTTCATTTTGAATGGAACGGATAAAGGCTTCATTATCTTCATTAAGGTATTTTTTAATATCTTTTAGTGTTTCCCTAATAAGGTTTAAGACCGCTTCTGCTTTTATTCTGTGTGCTGATGGACAAAGTGTGCCACAAGGTGTTTTGGTATAGGCACTGCAAGTGTAATAGGGAATATTCTTATAATTGCTTGTTCTATGAACATACATCTTGCTCCCACAATCTGCACAATGCATTAGTCCTGTGAGTGGGTGATATTCTCCCCAACCGTCAGGATACCTTTTTACATTTCCTCTTATCCTTTGCACATTATCAAAGGTTTCTTGGTCTATGATTGGCTCGTGTGTATTTTCAAAAATAAGCCAGTTATCCTCGGATACATATTTGCTTTTCTTGTCCTTGAAGTGCTTTCTTGTTTTGAAATTGACTGTATGCCCCAAGTATTCCTGTTTCTTTAAAATGCTTGCTATTGTTGAGCTGCACCAACGATAGGGATGTTCAAAGTTTTTGCTTTGATATAGTCCATAGCCTAATTTCTGTTGATGATAGGCGGGTATATCTACTTTTTCACTCTCCAATATCTTTGCTATTCGATACGGACCATTGCCTTGCATGGTCAGGTTAAATATTCGCCTTACTATCTCTGCTGCTTTTTCATCTACTATCCATTTGTTTTTATCTTTTTCATCTTTGATATAGCCATAAGGCGGTGTGCTTGCAGTATGTTTCCCACTTTCGCCTTTTGACCTGAAAGTCGATTGTATTTTTCTTGATGTATCTCTTGCATACCATTCATTCATGATATTTCTAAAGGGAGTAAAATCATCTTCTCTGTAAAAACTATCTACATTATCATTGATAGCGATTAGTCTTACGCCCTTTTGTCTTAGTATCTCCATACATTGACCGACTTTGAGATAATCTCTGCCAAGTCTGCTCATATCTTTTACAATGATACAACCAATATTTCCTTGATTGACTCCGTTCATCATTGCCATAAATCCCGGTCTGTCAAACTGTGTTCCGCTGATTCCGTCATCTGTAAAGTGAATAATGTTTGACAGGTTATTTTTGCTTGCGTATTCTTCCAATATTTTTTTCTGATTGATGATAGAGTTACTTTCTCCTTGCAGTTCATCATCACGACTTAATCTCTCATAGAGTGCTGTTATCTTTTCAAAATTCCTCATTTTTACCCCCTTTCTCTTAATTTTTCAATAAAAAAAGAATTAAGAAGTACATATTTCACTAAAATAGTGATTAAGTGTTCTCCTTAATTCTATTACTCCAGCAGCAAGTTTGTATTTCTTATATTGCTTTACCGCAAAGTGCGTAGGCTCTTTCTTTTCCAATGCTTCAAATAGTCTATCAATGGGATTCATATATGTTTCATCATCTTCCCTGACTTCTGAAGCGTCTATCATATCCAGTAGTGTCGCAAAGTTCTTTTCTTCTCTTGGAGCTTCATAGAAGATATATCCAATAAGAGCTGTATAGTAGAGTTTTTCGGCTTTGACCCAAAAATCTTCACCTGCTTTTTCACCCTCTCCCTTAGTGTTTGCAATAATTGTCTGCACTAATTTGAGGATGTCTTTTTCACTTTTGAGATAGGCAAAGGGATTGTACTTCATGCTCTTTTTGAAGTTGATGGTATTTAAGATTTTTATCTCATAACCATTATCTTCAAGCATCTTGCCACACTCAATGACTATCGTTCCTTTCGGATCGGTTACACAATAACTACTGTGCATTTGCATTAGGTTTGGCTTTACATAAAATCTTGTCTTACCGGATCCTGAACCACCAATAACAAGTACATTTTTGTTTCTTGCATACTTTGGATTTGCCGGTCTGCCATTCATGGTTAATCGCTCGGTTTGTGTCAGCAAAATATTGTTTTGGAATTTTTCATCCATATATGGCTCTATATCTTTTCTTGTTCCCCATCGGGCTGAACCATACTCTTTCCCCTGTCTGAACTTTTTTGCATTTTTACCTTTGGTATAGACAATAAATTTAATTAAAACTGCCACTCCCACGCCCATTAAAATATCCGTTGGATGAATACTTGGAATAAAGCTCATGGTATTAAGCTCTAATATTCCTTGAAAGATTTTGTCTATCACATCTCCACCAGTATAGGCTCGTACATGGTAAGAGAAGATGTTTCCAACATAGAAAAATGCAAGGTAGGGAATATTCTGCTTTAGAAACTTTGCCTTATCTTGCACCTTAAATAAGCCTTTGATGTCTTTTAGTATCTTATCTATCATAGGCTCTGCTCCTTTTGTTTATTCTTGACTTTATCTTTAGAAAGAGAGTTCTTTGCCATCTCCTTGAACTTCTCAATATTCTTGTGGATAGATTCTTTTCTTTCCGTTTTCTTTTCTGATTCTGAAAGAGCGTGTTTGAAGGCTTTATCCATCACTTTCATGTCTTTTGCCTGAAAGAATACGGAGTATTTACCTGTTTCCTTATCTTTCATCACAGAAAACTTAACCCCATATCTGTTCAGCTCTTTTTTCAGTTCCTTCAGCTCCGCTTCTTCTACCGGAATTTCTTCAAGCTGTCCCTTTTTTACCATATCTTTGAGCTTTACTTCATTTCCGTTAGCATTAACCAGCTTTTCCAGTCCTCCAAGTTTTTCAGCCTCTTTCATCAGTTTCTTTAATAAGTTCAGAATTAGCTTTCCTGTTACTTTAGCAGCTTTCACTTCCATGTTAAGCGTTTTTCTTGCGATTTCTTCATTGATCAAGTTCTCTCACCTCCAGTCAGTAATCTTTCTTTATTCCTCTTTAATTTTTCTTCCTGAATAACTTTCCTGTAATCTTCTCCAAGTACCATCACAGGAATACACATCTCGATAATTCTTGAGTAAATTCTTTGGTATTCCACACTCTCCGTACAGTTTTCAATTTGGCTGTATGAAAGATTTGTGGTAAAGATTGTTGGCTTATGCTTTAAGTACCTGTTATTCACAATGTTATATACCTGCTCTTTGGCATAGCTTGTATCTCTTTCAATTCCTAAATCATCTAAGATGAGAACGGAAGTGTTTACAAGTGATTCGATATATGCGTTTTTATCAAGGTCAAATCCGCCTTTTTGCAGTTCATTGATTATCTGTGCAAAGTTTCTAATCTTAACGCTTATCTGATACTGTTCAATCAGTGCATTGGCAATAGAGCAGGCAAGATAGGTCTTTCCGCTACCCACCGAACCATAAAACAAAAGTCCGATGTTTTCTTTTTTCATCAGTTCATAATCTTTTACAAAATTCTTTGCGATAATAAGGCTCTGATTTTCTTTTCCCTGATAGTTTTTAAAGGTATATGCCCATTGAATCATGGATGTGAAGCAGATACTTTTTAATCTCTCGATTTCAAGCTGCTTTTGTCTTTCTTTTTCTTTTGCTTCTCTATCTCTATCGCATTTACAAGCAGTCTTAAATATCATCTGCTTTCCGAAAAAGTCTAATGCTTTCCCGTCTTTTCTTTCATGGCACACTTTACAGTAGGCGTGTCCGTCTTTGATGTATTCTTTTTCAGGATTGAAGCTGTATTCCACATCTTCTATCATCACTTTTTCTAATTCTTTAATCATAAATGTACTCCCTTGTTATATTCCTCCCATGTAGGGATATTGGTTTTTTTCTTACTTCCCTGATCTTTATAAAACCAAGAAAGAATTGTTGCTTTATGGTCTTTATATGTCTTTCCGGTACTTTGAAGATAGGTTGATAATCTTTCAATGTAGTTATCAAGCTCTCCTGCCATTTTTATTTGTAATTCTCCTATATCTTCGTCCTTTAAAAAGACATTTTGAAATGTTCCAAGTCCGTTTTCCCCAAAACTATATTCTCTCTTACTATACTTACTCTTATTATTCTCTATATAGTTAGAGTCAACATTTTGAACTTCCTGAAGTTCATTTTCTTTACTTCTGAGGTTAAAATCTTTTACTTCTGAAGTTAAGTTTTTTGACTTCTGAAAGTCATTTTCTTTTACCGCTATTATGCTCATAAAGTCTTTAACATAAATGACATTCGGCTTACCAAGTCCAAGCCTTACTCTTTCAATCAGTCCTATTCCTTTTTTGCTGTCTAACTCGTCTAATGTTTTTATGGCAGTAGGCTTTGAGATATTTCTTCTTCTCATAATTTCTTCAACTGTGAAATAGATAAATACTCTGCCTTCCTTGTCCACCCAGTTATTCTTAAAGGACATTCCTGTGCGTTTCAAAAGCATGGAGTATAGGATGATTGCTTCAGCAGACAATCCCTTAAATTCTTCTCCGTCTACCAATATTTCAGGTACTTTTAGAAAGTTAAATCTTTCCGCTTCTCTGTTATAGAAATAGTCAAAGTCCATGCAGGATCACCTCCCTTCTTAAAAATTTACAAAGAAAAAGACGATAGTTTTTTCTTCTATCGCCTTTGGTAACCATTTTTATGAAATTTTTTAGATTGATTTTATTGCTTCATTGATACCTTGCAAAAAAGCTATAACTGTTGCTCCAACCATTGGTATTCCATATGGACTAACCAAGAATCCAATAATCAATGCTTCTATTCCGATGGTAACTTCTTTTTGCAGAAAAGATGCAATTGCTCCAAATATGCAAAACATCATCAGCAAATACAGTATTGTTGTTCCTATGGCAAGTAAAAATATTAAAAATGCTGTGAGGATACTTAATGCCAAGCTAATTGGAAACAAGATTATTTTTATTATCCATCTCATAAATACCCTCCATTTCTATTAAATCATTTTAAAATGCCTTAAAGCATCCATGATAGCCTCCTCTTTTTCTGGTGTGCATTGTGGAATAACCTGTTTCTCTTTTTTTGATTTGTTATAATGCTCCCTTAATTCAATGCCACATTTCCTTTTAATCTGAGCAATATATAATGTAGGTACTTTTAATCCAAATTTATTCCAAACATATTCTTTGATTTGAGCATATGTTGCCTTGCTTTCAGCACTTGTCAAATCAAGCTCATCCAGCTTAATTTCAACATCTATATGCTTATCGACATCAAGTTTGGACAATAACGCTACCGTCTCCACATGAGCACTTCTTGCGAACATATCAACTGCGGCTACTCTCTCTACCTTATACACCTCACTCATCAAGGCGATGTCTCTCGCCAAACTTGCGTGGTTACAGCTGATGTATACAATCTTTTCTATGCCGCTCTTATTTAGCATCTCTACTACTTTTTTATCTAGGCCCTTTCTCGGCGGGTCGACTATGACTGCGTCGTAAGTTTTTTCTTTCAAGACTCTATTTATTGCGTCTTCGGCCTTAGCGTGTATGAATTTTGCGTTTTTTATACCATTGGCTTCTGCGTTCTCGTCTGCGCTTTTAACTGAGGCTTCGACGACTTCGACTGCTGTGACTGATTTTGCTTCTTTTGCGGCACATAGGCTTATGGTGCCTATGCCTGAGTATAGCTCAAGTATGTCCATCTCTGCTGCGTCTCCTAAATACTCTAGTGCTTTTTTATACAAAACGTCCATCATCTCTAAGTTCACTTGCAAAAATGTTTGCGGATATATCTTAAAATCAAGTCCCAAGATGTTTACGCTTAAAAAGTCGTCTCCATATAGCTTAATAAATTTTCTTCCGTAAAGCACTTTGTCTGATTTATCGTTTATGTTTAGGTAGATGGATTTTACCTTGCTTATGTCTATGCACGACTTTAATTTTTCTATATCTATCGTGATTTCATCGTGCGAGACGAAGGTAATCATCAGCTCGTCTTTTTCGTTGTTTCTAAAGACTATGTCCTTGATATCGCCTTTCTTGGCTTTCCAATCGTAGCCCTTATAATTTTCTTTTACAAATTTTCTAAGTCCTTTATAAACCGAAAGCGCTTCCTTATTCATGTAGAGCATCTCTTCTGAGTCGACTACTGTGTTTGTGCCTTCTTCAAAGTATCCTATATGAACTTCACCATGCGCCCCACGAGCGACTTTGACCTGGGTATTGTCCCTATAATGTGTTAAAGTCTTCGCCTTGTACTCTTCTACGTCCACGTAAAGCCCAGCCATCTTCTTGAGGTTCATCTTAAGTCCATTAACTTTCCACTCGAATTCCTTCTCATAAGAAAGGCTGGAGAGTATAGCCTCGTCACTAACTCCCTCCACACGAAACTCGGATGGGATGGCTATATCCAAGACATCTGCCTCGATAAAGCTCTTCTTCTTCACTTCGTTTGTGATTGTGACTGTATCGCCAAGCACGGCTCCTTTAATAAAATAGACCAGTCCCTCGGACTTAGCAACGCCCCTTAGCTGACTGGTCATATCTTCAATATAAAACTCTTTCATTAGATTGAACTTCTTAAATTGATTGTGTTGTCTATGATGGAAAGGTCTATGACTTTGCAGTCGTCGATGACGCGCTCGTTGTAATCGGGTGTTTTCTCGATGTTTAAAAATTTGTTAATGGTTCCGATTGCTTCTTCAATTATGATTAGTCCGTCTTGATCAAGTCCTGTTCCTTTTTCCAAAATAATTGTCTTAAATGGTGTTTCATTCGGCTTAACTGATCCTGATAGTGGATGTGTTAAGAGCTTATATCCTTCGTGAATTAGGTCTCTCGCCTTAAGTAAAACGCCTGTATAATTATCGACTTTGTCTACGTAAATCATGTCGAAGTCGTCTTTGTATTTGTCTCTAACGTAGTCGTTGTTTGTAACTATGGTTCTCTTCATATTAATTCTCCTCATTTATTCGTAAATTTTCTGCCATTTCAGCAAGTTTTTTAAGTCTATGGTTTACGCCCGACTTACCAAGCTCCGGGCTCATAAGCCTTCCAAGCTCTGCAAGTGACGCGTCTCTGTTGTTCAGTCTAAGTATTGCTAGCTCTTTTAAATCCGCTTGTAGTGCGTCTAGGCCTATCATTTCATCGATGTACTCTATATCAGCGACCTGCCTTGTCGATGCATCAACTGTCTTCTGTATATTGGCTGTTTCGCAATTGGTCCGTCTATTGGCATTGTTCCTAACGTCCTTAACTACCCTGATATTCTCAAAGCTAAGCACGGCTCTCATCGCACCTATAACTGTGAGAAAATCTGAGATTGCCTCGGCGCCCTTTAGATAGGTGATATAATTTTCTTTACGCTTGACGTACTTCGCCCCAAGACCGTAGACGTTCATCAGCTCCTTGACCTCGTTTGCCTCGAACTCGCTTTCGAAGAGCATTTCGAGGTGGTAGCCGCGCTCCGGATTAGTGATGGAGCCGACTGCCAAGAAGGCCGCTCTTAAGTAGCTACGCCTCATATCGTCACTCTCTTTGACTGCCTTCGGAATCTTGTTCACGTCCAAAAAGCCTTCCATGCGCGTGTCCTTAAACATCTGCATAACTATATCCGTATCGTTTAGGACGATTGTGTAGATGTTCATCTTCTTGAGCTGCGTCATCTTTGAGATGTCCACGTCAAGGTCTGTATCGTATAAATTTCTGATTACTGTAAATATTCGTCTCGCAAGCGCCGCCTTTTGCACTCTGAATGAAACGGCCACTTTGCCTGATATGAAGCTAATGGATGAGACGTATCTCACGTAGGCCATAAGCTCAGCTAGGGATGTGTCTTCGTCCGTGATCATCAGCTTTGCCGCTTCGTCCTTAGCTTTTTGTGAAAAACTCATTTTCTCTCCTCATTCTTCTCTCTGTCGTACTCTTCTATGGCTTTTCTAATAATTTCTCTTTCTTGGCTGTATTTCATAAGGCTAATCGCTTCTTCTCTTTCGTAAAACTTCGCCGTCTTAAAGCCTTCCATGCTTTGAGGCTTAGTGTGCGTATCCTTTGTTGACATCAAAAAGAAGTGTACCGTCTTGTCAATCCTTATGTTTCTCATCCTGTTAATGAAAGAGTAGTCAATCTTGCCTAGGTATTTTTTAATCTCACCAGTGATGCCGCTTTCTTCCTTTACCTCGCGAAGAGCCGCCTCTTCAATGCTTTCGCCGCGCTCGATTCTGCCCTTCGGTAATACGTAGTCGCCGTTGTACTTCTTCAAAAGTAGTATTAAATTGTTGTTGATAATTACGCCTCCTGAGCTAAGTACCTTCACCTAAATCACCTGAACAATCTTAAAAATTTCTCTTCCTCATCTGAAATATCGTCTTGAGCGAGTAAATATTCCTTCTTGATAAGAATTTCCTCAAGTTTCAGCCTGCCCTTCTTTGTTAGGGCCACGCTGTAATCCGAGTCTTCCTTCTCTATATATCCCTTTTTTAATAGATTTTCATACGAAGCATTTAGTTTTTTCTCAACAAGCTTGTCAGTCTCGTCCACGCCTAAGTAGCTAGCGACCTTGTCTTCCTTCGTGTCATAAAATTGATATATTAAGTAAATGTACTCATCAAGGTCTTTTAAGTCAAAAGTTTTGCCGCTTTTTTCCTTCTCTTCGTATTTCTTCTTTATTCTAAATTTATTTCTAAATCTTTGGTTCTTCGTCATCAAAAAACCGACGATGATAAACGCTAGTAAAGCCACCGCTATAAGCCCCTTAAGAACCAGTTCAGAGATGCCCGGCTTGTCAATGCGTGTAATTTGCGTCCTCATCAGCTCGTCATTACGGTAGTCATCGTAGTCCATGTCCTCATAAGGCGCGTTCACAAACTCATTTTTCGGATACTTAATGCCTATAGCTATGTCAATGGGCTCGTCTATCTCGTAAAGACCAGTCTTGCCATCTTCAAAAGTAGCGTTAAGACCCTTTGAAGTAAATAGTTCATATACCGGCTCGTCAAAGTAAACGCTCTCGTAGGCTATCTCAATGGTGTTGATGTGCGTGTTAAATGAACGATACAAGCCAAAGACAAAACCATCGGCCCTTTTAAATGCTTTTGGAAGGCCCTTGATCTTGTAAGAGACCTCTTTGTCGCCGCCGTTAAAGTCAAAGATGTATTTCGTTCCTGAAAGGAAATCATCTCTAAGGCTCTTGCCCTCTACATCGTAGACCTCAGCGCCATCTGGCACATCGATCCCAAACTTAAAGCCCGTATGCTCCGTCTCGATCTTGACGTCCACATACATCGCGTCCTCTTTGAGATTCATCTTGTAAGTCATTTTATTTTCGCTCGCTGCATGCGCGTTAAATCCTGCCATGAACATAATTATGACAAAAAAAATTGTTAAGAATCTAAATTTCTTCAATTGACTCGCCTCCTAGTACTCTTCATACATTTATACCCATTTACTCAATAAAAGCTAACAAATTTACGTCCTTTTTTAAATTTAATTTATTAAAGTCATCAGGCTTCATTGTGACTAGGCAAATGGCTGATGGCCCGCCCGATGCATTTAGATCAAAATCGTGATTCACGATGCGCACTCTAAGTCCCGCGTGTGCCTCTATCTCAGCTAGTTCATGCGCCGCGCCCTTTGAGCCGATTGGAACGATGTCATGAATATAGTCTTGCTCCTTTAAATAAATGTAGTCACTCATGCTCATGGCCTTGTCACGATATTTAATTAGCTCCTCGCCCACAAGCCCCTTGCCGATGGCATAGACCGCATCGCCTTTTTGCGCCTTGCGTATATCAAGGCCGCGTCCTAAGACTGTGACGCCCATCCCTGTCATCTTTGTCACGAAGTTTTCTTCAGTCGATCCGGTAAAGCCATCTCCCTCGTCAAGCCCTGCGTCCTTCATCGCCATTTTGATGCCGCGAATGATTTTCTCGCCATAGGGCTCTCTCTCGTTACAAAGCGTATCGACCAAAACCATTGGCACGCTTCTTACGCATAATAGCTCGGCTATGGGCACGAAAGCTGCATAATATGAAACCATTTCTATGTCAGCAAAAACTTCGTCAGATGGCTTCTCGCCTATCCCTGCTGCACTGTCACAAGCAAGAACTAAATTCATATCGTCTAAAATTATTAAATCTCTAAAACTTTTCATGGCGCCTCCATTTACATATTCTTAATATATATGGTATAATATATTATATCATAAGTAGAGAGTATTTAATACTTTAATCGCAAAGGAGGACAAAATGAATTTTGAAGATAAGTTAAGGAATTACGCGAAGATCGTTATCGAGAGGGGCATAAACGTGCAAAAGGACATGCCGCTCGTGATAAATACATCAACTGAGGCGATGGACTTCGTGAGAATGCTTACTGAACTTGCCTACGAAAGAGGCGCAAGCGAAGTAATTGTAAGGATACAAGACGACGAGTGCAACAGATTGAGCGCGATGATGATGAGTGAAGAGGCGATCAAACACGCACCCGAGTGGAAGCTTAATATGATGCTTGATTTTGCAGAGAGAAAGGCGGGCTTCCTGTCTGTTGCTGCGCCAAATCCATCGCTAATGAAGGACGTTGACCCTGAGAGAATAAAACTAATGCGCAGCGTGAGTGCAAATCTGATGAAACCATTCCAAAAATACACTATGAACGACATAAACCCATGGTGCGTGATCTGCATACCATCAAAGGCTTGGGCAGATAAAGTGCTTCCAGACGTAGCTGAAGAAAAGCGTGTAAAAGAGCTATGGGATCTTATTTTTAAGATAGTTAGAGTCGACGGAGCTGACCCTGACAAGGCTTGGGACGAATTTGAAAATACTATACAAGAAAAAGCTAAGTACTTAAACGAGATGCAATTCGAAAAACTTCATTACAGATCAAAATTGGGCACTGATTTGACTATAGAGATGCCAAAGAATCACCTATGGATAGGCGGCTCATCCATGAGCGAGACAGGCGTTCGCTTTACAGCCAATATCCCGACAGAAGAAATCTTCTCCGCTCCTAAGAGAGACGGGGTTAATGGTATTGTTTACGCGACAAAGCCATTGTCACTATCAGGTAAACTTGTTGAGAACTTCTCACTAAGATTTGAAAATGGTAAATGTGTAGAAGTTAAGGCTGAGAAAAATCAAAAATTACTAGAAGATTTAATCGCGACAGACGAAAACGCTTGTATGTTAGGCGAAGTAGCCCTAGTGCAAAACGACTCACCTATTAGCAATAGTAAAAAATTATTCTACTCGACATTATTCGACGAGAACGCATCTTGCCACATAGCTTTTGGAGCTGCTTACCCAACATGCATTGAGGGCGGCGCTGCCATGAGCGAAGAAGAATTACTAAAAAATGGTATAAATGATAGCAAAATTCATGTCGATTTTATGATTGGTGATGAAACAACTGAGATAATTGGGTATAAAGATAATAAAGAATACAAAATATTTGAGAAAGGCAATTGGGCCTTCTAAGGAGGGGTATTATGAACGACAATTTTGTATATGATGAATTTAATCCGAAGAGAAAGGGCGGCAGAGCAAGCGGCGTAACCGAAATTTTTCAAGCAACAAACAGCTACATTAAAAATAATATCAAGGCGCTTCTTTGCTTCGCACTAGTCTACATCGTGCTTATAGGTGGATTTCTAGCTTTAAATGTTGGCTCCATAATGCAAATCTCATCAGATGTATTAAAATATAATTTAAGAAACTCAGAACAATTCGAAACAGGAATCGATGGTCTAGAAGATTTTACGAACGAGCTTGACGAAGCTGAGGACTTTGATGACGTAATGAGAAGCATAGGTAGGTTTAGAGGAAGTAATTTTGATAAAAGTATTAGAAATGAAAATCTAAACTTTACCTTTGAAATTCTAAGAACATCAACACTTATGATACTTGGCTTCTTAGCAATGGGTATAGCCGTACAGATAATTGCTATAGCCTTCATTACCCACGTTAATAAATGGATCTTTAAGATGGATAGAGGCGTAAAAGACGTAACAGAGTCTTTGTTCATCAAATTTATCAAATCCATCGCCGTTATGATAATCTTTGGGCTAATATCAGCAGCTACTGCCATAGTCTTTGGTATAATCAGTGCTATGTCAGGCTCTTATGATGCGATAGATATAATCATGGTCATAATATTACTTATAGTGAACTTCTACATCGGCCTTACTGGAAGCGTAGCCTACTATCTAGTTAATACAAACAAGTACATTGGCATAGGCACTTGCATTAGCTCATCCTTTGGTATTGTGAATAGATTCTTATTTAACTGGATTGGCAAGATGCTAATAATTTATATAGGTACTTTTGTTATAGGCGGCCTAGCAACACTAATTATAGCCTTGATTGCAACAGGACTAAGATCAAATTTGGTCTTTGCACTAGCAGCCATCCCTTGGATATGCGCAGCGCTTTACTCAACAGTCTACTCACAAATGGCGATGTGCGACTACACAAACCAATACGAGTTTAGAACAGGAAATGTAGTCAGAGACTACGACTACTACGATATCTATGACGATGATGGATACGACTATACAGACAGACCAAGACGCTACCAAGATGACGATGCAAGAAGCGTGGATGATTTTTATAATAACTTGGATAAATAAATAAATTTTTGAAACGATTTAAGCGCAGCAATTGCTGCGCTTTTTTTGTGAGCGATTAGACTGAAAAATAAGGGGAAAATTCCCCTTATTTTTCATTTTGGACGAAGTGGCTATACTATTAAGATGGTTTTGCAATTATAGCTCCTTTATGTTATAATGGCGGTAAGATAAAATAATTAAAGGAGGAAGAAATGAGTAAATTTATTGCGGACAAAAGTTTTTTTGAATTATTTCCAGAGGCGAAGCTTGGGGTAATTCTTGTGAAGAACATGGAAAATTCGGACGAAAGCCCAATTGAAGTTAAAAAGATGCTGCTTGATGCGAACGATGAAGCGGAAAAATATCTTGTAGCTGGACAGCTTAGCGAAAATAAAGAGATAGCTGTTTGGAGAGAGGCGTACAAGAAGTTTAAGACTAAAAAGGGCGCAAGATGCTCAATTGAGGCGCTTTTAAAGAGACTTTCTAAGGGAAACATCGTTGGCTCGATTAATACTTTGGTTGACATCTACAACGCTGCATCGCTTAAGTACGCGCTACCATGCGGTGCTGAGGACTCGGACAAGTTTGTTGGCGATTTGAGACTGACTATCACTGAGGGCGGCGACGAATTTCAAGCTATCGGCGAAGATCCATCTGAGACTTATCCAGGCGAACTTTGCTACAAGGACGACAAGGGCGCTATTTGCAGATGCTTCAACTGGCGTGACGGCATCAGAACGATGATTACAGAGGATACTAAAAACGCTTTCATGATTATGGAGCTCGTTGACCCAGATAGGTACGATGCACTTGAAGGAGCTCTTGAGTTTTTGAAAGAAAATCTTACGAAGTACTTAAATGCAGATGTGGCAGTGCATATTTTGGATAAGGACAATCCAGAAGTAGAAATATAAATAATTTTGCGTTAGAATTGCGCCTAAGGCTCGCGCGCTTCGCTTCCTTCCTCAACGTACTTATTTGTACGATGTCGGTCGGTCGCTCGTTATGCTGCGCCTTATCCATCAATTCTATTCGCATAGCGCAAAGGTTCGCGCCCATTTATGGACGGGGTTCTTCAATTTGTGTAGCGATTAATAAATTTATTTTTTATGAATTTTATTATAAAAAGCAAATTAATACACTTAAAAAAATAGAATGGGCATATGGTCTAAACCATATGCCCTTGTTTTGTTGTATTTTGAGTTTCATCCGCTATTTAACGTAAAATTACGTATATATCAACTATTTTCTTAAGCTCTTCGTATCCCTTTGTGCCTTCTATAGTCTTTACTATCTTACCTGTCTTGTCAACAATGATTGATGTTGGGTAAGTTTTGGCAATTTTGTCGAAGTGTTCTTTAGCCTCTGTAGATAGTGTGTAGTTGTCGTAGTCAACTTTTGCGTTCTTAAGTGCTTCGCTAGCCTTTGCAATAGCAGCTTTACGATCTGCTGCTTCTTTTTCACTTAAGCCTTCTTTGTATGGAGTGATGTCCATAACAATTCCGATAACTCCTAGTCTGTCGTTGCCAGCTTTGTCTTCTCTGTCGTCATATTCTTCTTCAAGCTTAGCAATTGCAGTAAGTTCGTCAATTGATTCTTTTGAAGCTGTTGACCATAGATTTATCAAAGTATAGTTATTTTCTTTGATATCTTCTAAGATATTTTCTCTGTCGCCATCAAATTCATATAAATCATAGATACTTAATTCACTAACCTTCTTGTCTTCATCTTTTTTATCATCTTTGTCGTCATCATCTTTTTTGTCTTCTTTGTCATCGTCTTTATCTTCATCATCTTTATCATCGTCTTTATCTTTATCATCTTTATCATCTTTATCGACTATATCATCTTTGTCAAGATAAGCTTCATCACTCTTTAGAATAACAGTTTGAGTTGGCTCATCGTATCCAACGTAGAAGTTCGCAATCTTCGCTATATCACGAAGCTTTACATAGTTTGTTTCATTGATAAAAGCTGTGTCAATATCTTCGTCGTCGCCATTTAAAATTATTTCCTTTTCAGAAAGTATTGCCTTAGCACTCGCTTCCTTGATAGGTTTTAAGTCACTTTCAAGCTTTGTATATGGCTTTCCAGTTTCAACAACAATTAATTTTCTTTCAGCATTGTAATCAATGTTGAATTGTTTCTTTTTGCCACTCATAATCGCAGCAACGTCACGAAGCTTTAAGTAGTTGCTACCTGCTATATTGTAAGCAGCCACCTCAACAGCTTCCTTGTCAAGTGTAATCTTTTGGCTAGATTTAACAGCCTTCATCTCTTTTGCTCCGTCTGCAAATGCAGTTGGAATGATAGTTATCAGCATAAGTATTGCTAATAGCATAGAAATTTTCTTCTTCATAATGTCCTCCTTATAATTTTTTTTACAATTTATTTATACCCAATGGCATAAAAAATAAACACAAGGCGCACCCTGTGCTTATAGAAATGCTTTGATCAAATTAATCCACGTACACCTGAAAGCCCTTCGCCAACGGATTCGTCGAATAATCTATCGTAAATTTCTCGATATAATCCATATTCTCGTTCACGCAAACCCTAAAGCCATCGACATCAATCACTATGTCATTTTCATTTAACTTATCCAAAGTCACGCCATAAACGGCGCCTCTTCATGAGTAGTTGAGTAGCCTTATGCGCAGGGCCTTGTCCTCGTGCTCGTTAACATTTAGCTCATTAAGTCTTTGAGCTGCTCTTTCTTTTATTTCAACTTTCATAATTATCACCAGTATATATATACCCAATGTCCATAAAATTTTTCTATACTTTCACTAAGATAATTATAATATGTCAATAGTTTCGCCATTATTATAAGTTTTACCTATATAAGCATAAGGATAATCATAAATATATCAATAGCACTTTTGCCATATCTATAAGTTTTATCTATACTTTCGCCAACATGATCATAAATATATCAATGGCAGTGCGTAAAAAATCTGCCCACGTCAATGGGCAGATCTTGTAGAGAGTATTTTATTTTGCACTCCAAAGCTCTTCAGCCTTTGGTTTCCAATGCTTAGCGTAATTTTCGCACTTGTCGCACAAGTGGTCAACGCTTTCTGGAGACTCAAGGTCTGTAGATTTAGCGCCAGTTTTCTTTACCATTTCCCTTAAAAGTTCAGGGTTTTCAAGCATTGGGCACGGTCTAAGCATGTTGTCGTTGAATGGGTGTCCGTCGTGGTATGCCATGAACAGTGGTGATCTCAATGCTTCGAGTATAGTTTTTTCTCTGATATTCGAGTCGGAGTAGTGTATGAAAACGCACGGATCAAGGTCGCCGTTTGCGTTTATGTGTAAGTAGTTTTTGCCGCCTGCGATGCATCCGCCAACAAATTCAGCGTCGTTTTGGAAGTCCATAGCGAACAGTGGTTTTCTAGCTCTTTGTTCTCTAATTCTTCTGTAAACAAGCTCTCTTTGTTCTGGGTTTGGCATAAGCTCAACGCTAGCGTCGTTGCCAACTGGCATGTAGTGGAAGTACCATACAAAGTAGGCTCCCATCTCTATCATCATGTCCCAATAAGCTTCGGATGTGATTGAGTCGTAGTTTTCACTAGTGTAGCAGCATGAAATTCCGTATAAAAGTTTCTTTTCGCGCAATAGCTTCATCGCCTTGACAGCCTTGTCGTAGACACCGTCTCCACGTCTTGAGTCAGTCGCCTCTTTAGATCCCTCCAAGGATATGGACGGAACGAAGTTTTTCATGCGTAGCATCTCATCCGCGAAGGCCTCATCTATTAGCGTGCCATTCGTAAAGGCCATAAATACGCAGTCGTCGTGTTTTTCGCATAGACGAATCAAATCGTCCTTTCTAACAAGCGGTTCACCGCCAGTGTATATGTAGAAATAAACACCCATTTCCTTGCCTTGCTTGATTATATCGTCGATTTCGTCGTATGATAAATTCAATTTATTGCCATATTCCGCAGCCCAGCAACCTGTGCAATGCAGATTGCAAGCCGATGTTGGGTCTAAAAGTATAGTCCACGGTATATTGCAGTTGTACTTTTGTCTAAGCTCCTCTTGAATAGGACCGCCGACCAAGTTACCATTGATAAAGAAATTTACGATCAAAGTCTTGACAATTTCTGGATCAACATCATTAAGTATATGGCGAACATATGGGTAGTATGGATCACTTGGGTCACTTATAGCCTTACGAATGGCCGCTCTTTGATTAGCAAAGCCACCGTTTGAAAACTTATCTGCCCAGTCCATAGCCTCAAGTAAATTCGCCTCAGGGTCCTTGTATAGATGATTAAATGCCTTAGTTAAGCCAAATTTGGCTAGTGTAGTAGAAACACTCATATATAATCCTCCTTTTTTACTATTCTACAATATAGCATATCACCAAGCCCATGGTCTTGTGAATATGCAATCGAGGAGAATTGTTCAAATTAGGACATATTTATTTATCTGTACCAAGGCCCCCATCAAAAGAGTCAATCAGCTCGTCAAAGATCACGCCAAGCTTATCTATGCCATCGTCGATGTCGTCTTGCATGTCATTCCATAAAAAGCGCATAAAATAACCACTGAGAGTATATGTAATCATCTCAGAAGCAAGCTTTGCGCGAGCTGTGTCGCCGCCCGTGATTCGCGCGTACTCCTCCATATACATAGAGACGGTCGAAGAGATCCTCTCAAATACATAAAAGCAGATTTGGTCACGCGATAGAGAGTTATAAACGTTGTAAATCCTCTTCTTGTGCAGGGCGCATGAATAAAGTATCGCCTTGGCAACGTCCTGCCACGACTGAGCCGAAGTCGACTCGATGTGGCCCTCTAGCCACTGAGCAAGTGCCTCGTCCAATAGTTCGTAGATGTCTTGGTAGTGGTAGTAAAAAGTATTTCTGCCGATTTGACACTCCTTAATCAGAGCCGTCACCGTAATCTTGTCGAACGGCATGCGGTCAAGCATCTCATTAAACGTGTCAATAATGAGCTTTTGCGTGTAGTTTGCCATATAAACACCCCTTTAAGTATATCTACCCATTTACATAAAATTATATCAATGGAGATGCATACATACTACTAAAGTATGATTTTAAAAAAAGTACTTGACATAATCAATTTACCGTGATATAATATAATCAAGATAGAAGAAAGATAATTCTATCTAAAGAAAATTAGCTCCATCCCTTGACTTAATATAGATACGAAGCTAAATATTTTAGCAAGGAATGAATGGCTTAAGTTTTACTATTTGAGAGCGAAATGTGGATCAAAGGTAAATAAAGTCTAAATTAGATGAACCTTAAGTGGCAATAGCTGCTGAAGTGCTTGTTTAATCATATTCTCTTAATTCTTATATAAGAAGAATAAGATATTTATTAGTGGAGGTAATTTAGAAATAAAATTTAATATTTATGACGATGGTAGATGACATGTGTAAGAAAGTCACGACTATGAAAAGACATTCATTTATCTCTGTATAAGGAGAATTATTTATCTTTTCAAGGTGAAAATTAAACAATGAAGGGCATATGGATGAATCTACAAAGGAAGATCGCTAAGAAAGGATGTATAAGATGTTCTTTTGAAGCACACGAACGAAAGGAAGTTGTTAAAGCGATGATTGAACCTAAAGAGAATCATCAAGGGATGGTAAGCTAATATTTTTAAATATTAGCTTTTTTTCGCATTCGATTTGCGATCTTGGCTAGTTTCGAATTATTTTGTCGCTGCGGAGTGCGTTTAGCACACCTCGCTCCAAAAAATTCTGTACAACGCCAATCTCATCAAATCGCTCTGCGAAAACATTATGAATAAATATTTTGATTAAACTCTACTTGTTTTAACATTACACATCGCCCAATCATCACGATGCAAAGCAGTAAGGTTCTCGTACTTTAGTACGAGGTTCTTCTTGCTCCGCAAAATTGTTTGATCTGGTTCATTGACATTATAATTAGCTTTTTGCTCAAACGCCAATCTCAGCATAGCGCAAAGGTTCACGTCCACTTGGACGGGGTTCTTCATCGCTCTGCGAAACAGATTAAGTGATTAAAAAAACATCACATATCGTCCAATCATCTCGATGCAAAGCAGCAAGGTTCACGTCCATTTATGGACGGGGTTCTTTTTTTCCTAAGAAATTATAATTATTAAGATAATATCTTTTTAAATTTTAGCTTTTTTATAAAAGCACTTGACAAAATCAATAAAATTAATTAAAATAAATATATAATCAATACATGGGAATGAAGTTCTCCCACGAAATGAAACCGCTATTAGCTGATGACTTCTGTTTTTACAGGGGCACCAGCTTTTTTTATGCTTCAAATCATGTAATAATAAAATATAGTTTGTGTAACGAGCTCAAGGGCGCGTATGAACGCAAAAGAAAAAGGAGATTTTTTATGATACAATCATTGGCATTCATACTATTATTAGGCCTAATCATGGCTGAAATTTCAAAACGTCTAAAGCTGCCACGCATAGTCGGCATGCTATTTACAGGGATAGTCTTGGGACCCTTCGTCCTAAATCTACTCGACCCGAAAATCCTCTCAATCTCAGCCGAGCTAAGGCAAATCGCCCTACTCATCATACTAATCAAGGCAGGGCTATCACTCGATTTAAAAGATCTAAAAAAAGCAAGCAGACCCGCCCTCCTACTAAGCTTTCTGCCCGCATCCTTCGAAATTTTGGGCTATGCGCTTCTTGCACCCATTCTTTTAAAAATCTCAACCATTGACGCCTTGCTTATGGGCGCCGTCCTAAGCGCAGTCTCGCCCGCAGTCGTTGTTCCGCGCATGTCCATGCTCATGGATGAGGGCTACGGCACAGACAAAGCCATCCCACAGATGATCATGGCAGGTGCATCCATGGACGACATCTTCGTCATAGTCCTATTCACAAGCTTTTTAGGCATGGCCATGGGTCAGGGCGTAGACCTAAGTCAGTTCGCCAATATCCCCATAAGCATAGTACTAGGCATAGCGATAGGCGCTGTCTTTGGCCTAGTGGCGAGCTTCGTCTTTGAAAAATCATTCTCGAAAAAGCATCTAATTAGAAACAGCATGAAAGTCATCATCATCATGGCGCTAAGCTTTTTGCTCGTTGCGATTGAGGGGCTTCTTAAGGAAAAACTTGCAATTTCCTCGCTTATAGCAGTCGTAACCATGGCGATGACCATCAGAATCAAAAGTGTGGAGAGCGTCTCCGCAAGGCTATCAGCCAAGTTTGCCAAACTTTGGATAGCAGCCGAAGTCATGCTATTTGTGCTCGTGGGCGCCGAAGTCGACATACGCTACACCCTAGATGCTGGGCTAATGGCGATAGTTATGATATTTCTAGCGCTTGCCTTTAGAACAGTCGGCGTTTTGATTGCACTCGCAGGCACTGGGCTTAATAAAAAGGAAAAGCTATTCACAGTCTTTAGCTACTTACCAAAAGCCACAGTACAGGCGGCGATAGGCTCCGTGCCACTCGCAATGGGTCTTGAAAGCGGCAAGATAATTTTGTCCGTCGCAGCACTTGCGATACTGATTACAGCGCCACTTGGAGCGACGATGATGGACTTGACATATAAGAAGTTTTTAAATAAATAATTTTTTGTTCAATTGGCGCCTGAAACTCGTTCTCTTCTCGGCAATGCTCAGGTACGTCTGTACATTCCGCTTGCCTCGAAGCTCCACTTCGTCTCATCCATCCAATTGCTCCAAAAAATCTTGTATAGTGTCGGTTCATTGACACTATAAGAAAATTGATTAGATTCAATCGCTGCGCCTTATCCAGCATAGCGTAAAGGTGTTAGTACATTTTAATGTGCTAGGTTCTTCTTCTATTCGCAAAATTCTTTGATTAAGTTTATTGACATTATAATTTATTATCTTTTTTATCGGTTCAAACGCCAATCTCAGCATAGCGCAAAGGTTCTCGTCCATTTATGGACGGGGTTCTTCAATCTGTTTGTGATAGCTCCTTTCCTCTGCGAACTCTAGTTGCAGCGGCAATAAGCTCAAATGCTAAAGAGATTTTATAAGTTTTTATTTGAAAATATATTGATCTAGACATAAAACAAGGACAGAGATGATATCTACCCTCTTTACTTAAAATGGTAAGGAGGGTTTTTTACTCTATATAGATAAAAAAAGTGGACAGCTTATCCACTTTATATCATCAATCTTTTAAAAATTTACACACGCTATCAAGCGCTCTAAGGTCCATAAGCATACCAGGGTGTGTTCCCTTAAACACTTTAAACTTCTTTCTAAGCTCTTTTGGCATCTCGTCAAGCTTGTAGCCCATACACGCTGAATACAGTGGCACTAGTCCGTCGCCCTCTTTTGTTACTAGCTCTCTTGTAATTATCTTGTCGTTCTCATCTTTTATATAGCAGCCAGAAACTTGTGTTTGAGTGCCATCTGCCACTATAAACATTGATTTTGGCCTATTAAGTAAGCTTACGCTATGTAAAAAGCTTTTGTACTTTCTATAGTTTTTAGCTTTCCTTAAAAATTCTTCATATCGCGTAAATCCAAGATAGTTTTTTATCTCTTTTTGAACTTTGCTCGGCTTAATATCTTCTGCTGCGTTCAAGTCATGCAGCTGCGTGATAAGGTCTTCGTAGTTTTTGTACTTCTTCGATACGACTTTTTCAAAAGTCTTCTTATCCTTCACCCATTGATATGGATACGCTTTAAGCATCTTCGTTGTTGGATACAGCTCAACAAGGCCATCATAAGCATAAATAACGTACTTTTCTATGCCAAATAGCTTCTCCAAGACAATATCCTTATAATTGCCAAATATGCTTCCGCTGCTCATTTGATTATAGGCGTGCGGTGCTCCCTCGTAAGGCGTACAAAGAGAAACGTACTTTTCAACTCTTTTATCGTGCTCACGAAAGTAATGGGCGCTAACTATGCCTCCCATGCTATGTGCAACGATGTCGACCTTTACTCTTCCCCCATGATTTATACTATTGATAAAACTGTCAAGCTTTTTACAAGTAAGCGTATTTGTCTTTCTCCAATCGTATGAGAACTGGTAGATGGGTCTATCCGGAAACTTTAGAAGCAAGGCGTTTAAAAGCACTGCATTTGCTGAAGCTGGTCCTGTGTGCCTATCAAAGATCCTAGAGTTTCTAAGGTCGCCCTCTTGAAGACCGTATAGCTCGTTGTTTATGTTTAGCTCTTGATTAATCTCTCCTACATCATTAACAAGTGGTATCCAAATCCTCTTAGCAAAGCCCTCTTTGTCCTTAGATATCATCCCAGTGCTTCTCTCAAAATCATCCACATACTTTTCATCGATACTAAATAGCTCGCTGCCGGTAATGCCAGGAATGAAGATGATAGGCCTTTTATAGCCCTCAGCCTTTGTACTTTTCTTTTGCGTACTAGCTTGCTCTGTCTCGCCTACTTTATCTAATAAATTTTTTATAAGCGTCATTATATACATCTCCTAATTAAGTATACACTGATTATATCATAGCTTGTATCAGCTTTCAATAAAAATAGGATAGAGATTTTATTTTCTCTATCCTTTTTCTTTGTATTAATTAAGATTTATGATCTACAAATATTCTATATCAAATTTGCACATCAAAAAGTGTTTCCTTCGCTTGCTCGTCTACGAAAACTGTTAATTTCTAAACTCGTTCTCCTGCGTGAGATTATCTAATATTTATTTTTCTTTAAATTAATTTTAACTTTACCTTATCTCTATTTGTTAAATACTCTTCCACATCAAACAAGTTTTTCTTATAATGATCTTCCAACAGCTTGTAATTCTTATGCTTTGTAATATCAAATTTATCAGACAAGAAATGTCTTACTACTCTTAGATAAAAATATCCCAATTTTAATAATCTCCATCTAAGTAATCCTCAAGTTGATATTCTTTCCCATCAACTTCTATAAACCATGTGCTATAAGCATCTATATTTAAAGGATTATCATCAACAACATGAGTTTTATAATACTCTGTATATATACTATACACGAGATTCTTTCTTGTGTCATTCTTATCTATTTTCCCATTATAAAAAGATATATATACAGTAGATACTTTTGTATCTTTTTCCCAATATTTGCTTGCAATTTCATCCATGTGATTGGTATTTATGAATGGTTTTAATTTATCTATTACTTTTTTTACATCATTAATTTTAAAATTTTCAGATGTAACAAAATTAATATATAAGGATGGTCTTAAAAATTTTATTTGAATCTCACATATTTTTTTTGATGACATCTCTTCTTTAAACAAATGAAACTCTTCACTTTTAACATTTTTTTCTTTAGAACAAGAAGTTATAAATATCAACCCTATCATTAAAGTCACTATTATTAAATTTTTCCTGTTTTTATTTTTCATTTAACCTAACTCCATCTTTTTTTTGTAAATATTTCTCTACATCAAATACATTTCTCTTATACTCCTCTATTGAACTCTTTATCGACGCCGCTATCAGCGCTATATAATTCGCGATCTTCTCGTGGTCAACGTGCTTTCTCGAGTAAAAGTAGTCGATAATCATGTTGGCGATGGCGCCCGCATACATCTTGCACAGAAAGTCCTTGAAGTCTGGGTCAAGGGCTATATCCATGTCATCTTCTGTCGTTTCAATCACTTTTAGTACGACCTCGTAGAAATCGTCGTAGAAGAAGTCCTTGAGCCCCTCTCTGCCGATCGAATCGTAGGCGCAATTAAGTATATCCTGATTGCTCTCTATGTAGTCCATGACGAAGAGTATCGCCTCTTTGTGGTCCTTCTTTACGTCGAAATTTTTCACGACGTGAACCGCCTCCTCCTCAAGCATCCACTTGAAGAGCTCTTCGATGCCGATAAAGTGGTAGTAAAAGGTCTTTCTGTTGACGTCGCAGTCCTTAACTATATCTGAGATTGTGATTTTGCTTAGGCTTTTCTTTTTCATTAACTTTTTTAATGACTCTGCCAATTTTTTCTTGGTCATAGTCGAAATTTCTTCGTTTTTCATTGTATCACCACTTATATTATACCCGATTTATAAAAATAGCTGCGCTTTTAATACATATTTGACCATCAAATATAATAATTTTGTCCCATATCTCACAAAAACGTTTAAATTGACCAGTTTAACTTAGCTCATATCTGGCTATAATATGTACTAGATTAAAGAAAGGGGATAATTTTGTGAAAAAGATTTTTGCAAAGCTTATTGAAAAGCCTAGACTAATAGTATCGATCTTTGTGATTTTGCTAGTCTTTTCAATAGTTTCGTACCCGAAGATTCGGGTTAACTACAAGATTAATGACTACTTGCCAGAAAAGAGCGACTCGTCTGTCGCCATTGACAAGATGAAGGAAGAGTTTGACGAGTACATCTTTAACGTGCGCGTCATGCTTCCAAAGAAGGATGTCAGCGAGGTTTTGGATACTATCAGCGCCATCAAAATGGTGGATGGCGTCAAAACTGTAAGCTGGCTAAATGATTTCGAAGATGTGATGAAGCCCATGGACTTCATGGATCAAAAGCATCTAGATAGCTACTACAAGGACGGCTCTGCGCTTATAAACATTGCCGTGGATGAGGACAAGGCGATTGAATCTACTGAGGCAATCAGAGAGATTATAGGTGAAGAGGCGGCCATGACTGGCTCTGCTGTAAATACTGCCATCGCTACGACTAACTCGGTTAATGAGATCATCATCGTAACTATCATCGGTGTGCTATTTACAATACTTATACTGATTTTAACGACTGATGCGTGGATCGAGCCCGTCATCATCATGCTTTCACTAGCGACTGCCATACTTATAAATGCGGGCACGAACATCATCTTCGGAGAGATTTCATTCGTGACAAACGCCGCGGGCAACATACTTCTACTCGCCGTGTCCATGGACTACACTGTCTTTGTGATGCACAGGTTTAAAGAGGAAAAGCTCAAGACGAATGACAAGAAGATGGCAATGGTTGAGGCGCTTGATGTGTCGTTCTCGTCGATACTTTCGTCGGCTCTGACTACCATCATCGGTTTCTTGGCCCTTGTCTTTATGCAATTTAAGATAGGTCCAGACCTTGGTCTAGCGCTTGCAAAGGGCGTATTCATCTCGCTTCTGACTGTATTTACGCTTGCTCCCATCATTATTTTGCACTTTGATAAGTACATCGACAAGACCAGCCACAAACGCTTCATTCCAAGCTTTGACGGCTTCGCGCGCCACGTTTTTAAACACAAGAGTGCCTACATCGTGGTCTTCTTACTACTTATAGTGCCAAGCTTTTTAGCGGCTGGTAAAAACTCATACTACTTCGGCACTTCACACATCTTTGGCCCAGATACTAAGCTCGGCCAGGACAATATCGCCATCGAGGAAAAGTTCGGCGCTGAAGATAACTACGCCATCTTGCTGCCTATCGGCAACTTAGAAAAGGAAAGGCGTCTTTCTGATGATTTGAGGTCCATGAGCAAGGTTAAGAGCGTTATCTCTTATGTGGACATGGTTGGAGAGACGATACCGACTAGCTTTTTGGACGAGAGCGACCTAAAGAAGCTCAACTCTGATAATTACACTAGGATGATAGTTTCGGTCGACGCGGACTTCGAAGGTGAAGACACTTACAAGCTCATAGACGATATCAAGGCCGCGATAAGTAAGTACTACGGCGAATACTACCTACTTGGCGAAGGCGTATCGACTTATGACCTTAAAAACACGGTAACAGCGGACATGACTACCGTTAATATCATAGCCATCGCCGCCGTATTTATAGTTTTGTTGCTTACAGAAAAGTCTCTTAGTTTACCTATACTCTTGGTCGCAGCCATCGAGACAGCTATATATATAAACATGTCGGTGCCTTACTACCGCTCATCAAGCGTCTTCTACATCGCCTACCTGATTATTTCATCGATACAGCTTGGGGCGACAGTCGATTACGCGATACTTTTGAGCGAGAGATACCTTGAAGAGAGAAAGTCCTTGAACAAAGCGGATGCAGCCATTAACACAGTGTCAATGACGGCCGTTTCGATATTGACATCAGCTACCGCGATGATAGTTGTCGGCATCTTGCTAGGAAAGTTCTCTACTCACGGCCTGATCTCGCAGCTGGGCTACCTGCTTGCGATAGGAACGACAGCTTCACTAGTCATAGTGCTCTTCGTTTTGCCGGGCCTACTATATAGTCTCGACGGACTTATTCAAAAAACTACGAAAAATACAGAATTTGTTAATTAAGAAAGGTGATATTATGGATAAAAAGAAAAGATTATTCGCGGGCGTTTTGTGCCTCGTAATGATATTTATGGCGATGACGCCCATCTTAGCAGCGAGTGATAATGCGAAGGAAGAGGTTGTCTACGCTAGTTTAGGAAGCGATGGCGAGGTCAATAGCCTTAGCATTGTGAATATTTTTGGTAAAGGCGCTAAGGAAGACTATGGACGCTACACTAAGGTCAAGGCCTTAAACTCAGAAGCTTCTGTGAAGATGGCTGAGGATAAAATCACATTTGCAAGTGATAAAGATAGGTTCTACTACCAAGGCGACATGGACGATAAGACTCTTCCATGGCTAATTAGCGTAAAATATTACATCGATGGCAAAGAGATGAACGCAAAAGAAATTAAGGGCAAGTCAGGCGAGGCCGAGATCAAACTTAGCATCAAAGAAAACCCTGCCATGGACAAGGAGTTCTTTGAAAAATACACACTTGAAGTCTCGACTAAGCTCGACACAAAGAAGTTTAAGAACATATCTTCAGACAAGGCCTCTCTTGCAAATGAAGGCGAGATGAAGCTTATAAACTTTATCGCTCTTCCAAACACAGGGCTTGAAGCAAGCATAAACGCTGACGTAGAGGACTTTTCATTCGAAGGCTTCTCCATCAATTGTCTTGATTTAAAGCTAAACATCGACCTTGAAAGCCTTGGACTTGAGGAAAAGGCAGACGATTTGAAGAGCGCGAGCCAAAAACTTAAGGACGCGAGCTACAAAATCAATAAAAATACAAAACCCCTTGCCAATGGCGCAAGAGATATAAAAGCTTCGTATGATAAGCTTGAGGGCGCAAACAGAGCCTACATCGAGAAGTGCGTAGAAGTTTTTGATGGCGTAGCAAAACTTGATGCTGGGCTTGAAGCCATTGACGCGAAGTCTGATGAATTAAAGGCCGCTTCAAAGAGCGTGGAAGATGGTCTTGATAAAATCGCTTTACTTGCGCAAAATGACAAGAACATGGCCGCAGCCATTGGCATGCTGAAAGAATCATACAAGGCCTTTGATGCAGGACTTAATGAGTATGTGGGCGGAGTGAGCGCCGCGGCTACGTCAAGCAAAACGCTAAACGCCAGCGCAACAGCCATGAGCGCAAAAGCAAGTGAGCTAATAAGCGCAAACTCTAGTATGACCAATGGCATGGCGAGCTTCACGAAGAGCCTCTCAGACTACCTAGTCGCTACAGACAAGATTACAACAGGCTTTACGAAGCTATATGACGAGATAAAGAGCGAAGAAAATGAAGTTAAGGACAAATTCGTGAAGAATGACAGCGCTAGCACTTATGTGAAGTCATTCGCTTCAGAGAAAAATGAAAACGCCAGATCCGTGCAATTCGTGCTAAAAACAGAAAAAGTGGAAGAAGAGGTCAAAGAAGAAGTCCACGAAAAGAAAGTAGACGAAAAGAAAAACGTCTTTAAGAAGTTTACAGAACTCTTTAGTAAATAGATTTAATTTATATATACACGAAGGCAAGTCCTTCCAAATAAACCTCTCAAAAATAAAGGATAGAGAAAAGCAAAAAAATCTCTATCCTTTGTTTTATGATTAGCTTTTACGAAACGCTAAAACATTGAAAATTGTTTTGCCAGTTGAATGAAAATCATAGACTAGCGCAAAAATGGATACAAAATCAATTGTATCCATTTAAATATTAAATCAAATTTTTACCACGTGTCAATTAAGACTTAGGCGCAATTCTGATAAGAATTATTTAATTAGTAGCCAATCTTATTAAAAACTGCCTTAGATCTATTTTTGTTTATTGATCATTTTATCCACACCTATTTCGCAGAGCAAACGAGATGATTGGACGACGTGGACTGACGAAGCAAGCGGAGTGTACAAATGTACTCGAGCATTGCTGAGGAGGGAACGAGTTCAAGGGCTCGTTTGAATGCGAAATCTACTTAATCAACAACCAGTCCTCCGGCAATTTATTAATATCTCTTCTTACGTATTCATGAGTGTTAGTAGCCTCAACCATATCATTCCAACCCCAGAAGTTTTCGTCTAAGTCTGTGAATCTCTTTATCATTTGTGGGTTTTTGCATTTTAGTAATGATAAATTGTCATATTTTCTTTCGAAAATCTTATTTAAGATAACGGCTGCTTCGGCTCTTGTGATATTGGCGTCTGGTCTAAATAGTCCGTCTGGGTAGCCTGTGATTCTCTTTGCTTGATACTCGCTGCCAATAGCTCTTTCTGCCCAGTGACCTGGAACGTCTGCAAATGGTGCTACGCCATATGGTTTATTGTCGATTGTAGATATCATTTGAGTAAATTCTGCTCTAGTGATAGGAGCGTTTGGTCTGAAGCGTCCGTCTGGGTAGCCTTTCATTATGCCTCTAAATACTACTGCGTTGATGGCTTTGTTGTACCAAGAGCTTTCTGTATCAGTAAATTGTGGTTTTGCTGCTGAACCGATGGCTTCGATGTTTAGTAGTCTTGCTAGCATTGCTGCTGCTTCTGCTCTTGTGATGCGGCCATTCGGTCTAACGCTTCCATCAGGGTAACCGAAGATATATGTTATGTGATCTTCGCCTTTTATTTCAACTGGCTCTTCTTCTCTTTCTATTTCTGCTCTCTTCCATATTGCATATAGGGTAGTGTTTGTGTATATCCTGTCGCCCGGTTTTACTTCGTCAAGATGCTTTTGGTCGTAGCTCCATCCTTTAAAGATGTATCCTCTTCTACGAGGGATATATAGATGCGGCTCTATAAGCTCGCCTTCTTCTTCTTCAATGTTAGTAATTTCGCCACCTCTGTGGTTTTCATCTAGTGTTAGGATAAGTGTTGTTGGTTCTGTTGGCTTTGGTGTTGGTGCATCATCCCATTGAGCAACAAAGATATAATCTGCATCTAAAATAAACTTATCTCCAGCTTGATAAATCTTACCTTCTTTTAATTTCTTTAATTCATCAAGTAAGTCTTGTGGTAATTTACTCAATAGATCTTTTGAAATATTTATAGAACACTTCCAGCCCATGAACTTGTGTCCTGCCCACTTAGGTGCATCTAGTAGTGTTATTTCTCTATCTTTTTCACCCTTTACAACTCTTATATCTTTTGGATTTTCTCCATTTGTAAACTCTCCGCCATTAGGGTCAAAGAAAGCACTTAATTTATCATTCTTATAGTTTACATCGTAGTTATTTAAAAGTGATTTTGCTACATCTTCACTAGGAAGTACATCGGTAAAAGAGTTTCTAGCAAATGCTAAATTTGTGTATTTTGTATAATTTGCAGGTGGATCAACAAAGCCTGATATAGCTAAGTTATCTTTGAATATTGTGTCAGCAGAAGTTGATAAGTTTTTATATGCTTCAGCTTTTAATTTATCTTTATCAACTCCAGTTTCATAACCCTCTATATCATATAAATAAGGGATAGTATAAATTGCTCCGCCTTGACCAAAGCCACATATATTAGCAATAAATTGTGTATTATCAGAAATTTCCACTTTTATATTTGGCTTGATTGTTGTTATATTTTTATCTTCATCTCTAGCTACGCCGTTAATACCTAGGGCTCCACCTGAACCAAAGGCCCAGTTTTCTTCAAAAGTAGAGCCTTTAATGGTAGTTTTGTTGTCCATCACACGTATTGCTCCTCCTACTCCAGAATCATGTGGATTAGTTTGGTCGTCTTGAGGATGAACTAGAGCTTTGTTTTTTGCGAAAGTAGAATTTGTAATTTCTGTTGAAAAAGCTGTAAATATTCCAGCACCCATAAGAGATAGATTATCTGTAAATGTACAGGAATCTAATTTTATATTAGTCAAATTATTATTTACATTTCCATCAGCAGCACTTGAAATACCAGCGCCTCTAGCTCCTTCATTCTTAGTGAATGTAGAATTGGCAACTTCCAGTTTAGAATTTTTATCGACAAATATTCCCGCTCCACCATAATCAACTAAATTTTTTTCAAAACTTGTATTACTTACTTTTGTTGAGTTGGTTGCATTTTTATCAATATAAATTCCCCCACCTTGTAAGGTTTGATTTTCTGTAAAATTACTATATTCAACTGTTGTGCCTTTAGTTGTATAAATAGCTCCACCATAGTATTGTGCATAATTTTTATTAAATTTAGCATTTTTTATGCTAGAGTTTCCTTTATCATAAATTGCTCCGCCCCATTTAGCTTTGTTTTTACTAAACACTGATTTTTTATAATCAGGTGCTGGTTTTTCTGAAATACTTACTTCACCATAGGCACATATAGCTCCGCCAGCATTTGCTGTTGATTTATTTTCTGTAAAAGTAGATCCTTTTATTGTTAACACATTAGTATTTGATTGAAAAAGTATTGCTCCAGCTTGATTTGTAGCTTCATTTCCATTGAACTCACAATCTTCTATAGTCAATTTAGATTTATTAACTATTGCTCCTCCAACCATTTGTTTATCATTATCTATAGCAAGTGCTTTATTCTTACTAAATACAGAGTTTTTTATACTTATAGTATAAGCTTCCTTAGGAGAATAAAGTGCACCGCCCATGCTAGCTTTATTTTCTGTAAATTCTGCATTATTTATATCAACAATAGAATTATCGTCAGCGTAGATAGCTCCACCTCTAGGAGCTTTACAATTAGTAATTTTTAAGTTGGTATAATTAGGATTAGCTAAAACATTAAGTTTTGTATATTTTTTTCCACTATTTCCTAATAGGGTAATACCACCACTTATACTTGAAATATTAGAATAACCATCTTTAATTTCAACGCCTTCATTATTTTTTTCATCACTGCCTCCAACGTTTAAAATTCCTAATTCTCTTAAGATAACGCATCTATATTGTTCGCTACCATCTATAATAAGGTTTTTTATATTTGCTGTGGTAGATTTAACCGTTGGGGAAGGGCCTAAATACATTATTGTGTTATAAGTATCGTTATAATCAGATCCATCAGCTCTATATACTCTATTGCCATGCCCATTGATAGTCACATTAAAAACTAAATCAATGGGAGGTGCATAGTCATGATTAGTCTTAAAACCGTCTGTCTTTTGTATTATCCAATCGTCTTTTAAATCTATCTGCCACATAACACCTTCAACTCCAGGTACTCTTTGAGGATTAGTTGGGTCGTTATTTGCTAAGATCCCTGTTTGAAATGCTACATGATATCTAAATTGAAGTTCAGTAAATATTGTTCCAGCATTTTGTGGATTATATGGGTCCGTATCAATGAATAACCTTGCACTTGGTATTTCAAAAGCTTTACCATCTTCTCTTTTAAATATCATGAAGCAATCGTTAGCTACTTCATCATATTGATCTTTTGTAAGCGGATAAAAAATCTTTCTAGTTCCAAAATCATCATTCGTTCCAGTTGTTTTTACACCATAATATTTTCCAGCATTGTCCTTTGCTATGGTGTTTATCGTAGCTAAATCAAGAGCTGCCGGTGCACCAACAGCTTCAGGTGTTTTTTCCTCACCCAAGTCAATTGCTTCTTCTTCATTAAGAACTACTGCTTCGTCATCTTCTCCCTCTGCAAAGCTTACTTCGCTTAAATATGCTGCTAATGATATCACCATCGCTAAGCAAAGAATTATTGAGAATAATTTCTTTTTCATTAAAATTTCCTCCTTTATTTTATTTACTTTATTTTGATATACGGATATATCTTCTCTCATACCTTTATCATAGCACCCCCCCCTAGAATAATCAAGCTTTGCGAGGTTTTGTAACACAACTGTAACATAAAAGTATAAAAAAAGATGCCCACATACTATATATATGTGAGCACCTTTAATACAAATTGTATATTAACTTTATTTTATAAGTTTTGCGTTCTTAATAATAGCTAGCGGAAACGGTATATCAGGTGAGTTATAAACATCAAGCACTCCCTCCACCGTAATCTCTTCTTTATCTTTTGGATAGCTTTGCTTTTTATCCTCTAATATATACTGCAAGCCTTGTTGGCAGCAGGCTTGTCTATCGTTGATAAGGACATAGTGGTCGATGCCGGAGGTATCTGTTGTCTCAAGATCGGTTGCGATGCCAGAGAGCTTGATCTTGACGCCTTCGAAGCTCTTTGGGTCTTCGGCTATCATGGCGACGATGACGTAGTTCATATCTGCGTCGTTCGCGGTTAAATCATAACTTTGGCCGCTCGCGTTTGGGTTAGCATTTTCGCTATTGCTTTCATTTTCACTATTGCTTTCATTTTCACTATTGCTTCCATTTTCACTACTGCTTTCATTTTCACTAGCGCTTTCATTTTCGCTATTGCTTAGCTCGTCACTTGTTTCGCTCTCTTGATCAGGCGAAGTGGCCCCACTATCATCCCCGTCCATTGTCTTGGAGCTTTCTTTCATCTTGTTCACTGTCTCGTTGACGGTGCTATTGGGCATGTAACGGTATATAACTTTTTTGTTTGTGAAAAATGCGAGTATCAAAACGATGATAATTGCGCCGACTATCCTCAAAATTCTCTTCCTTGTTTTATCCACGTTTCACACCTCCTACTATTGACATAATTATGAATATGACGAGATTCATCACGACGATTGTCGAGCCGACTGGTGTCGAAGCAAGTATTGCAAATATCGCGCCGCCAAGTGCTGATATTAGCGAGATTATGGCTGAGGCAATGGCAATCTTCCTGAATGAATGGAAGACTTTCATCGCTGAAACTGCTGGAAAGACTATGAGCGCGGCGACTAGAAGCGAGCCTACGAGCCTGATTGCAAGTGTGATCACAACTGCTACAACCATTGACAAGACTGTGTTTAGCCTTTCGACTTTGATTCCTGAAGCGCTTGCGAGGTCCTCGTCGAAGACTGTGATGTATATTTCTTTATAATAGTAGATGAAGAAAATTATCACGAGTATCGACAGTGCCACGGATGTGATGACGTCTAGCTTTGTTAATGTTAGGATGGATGTCGAGCCGAAAAGTGTTGTGCACACGTCAACTGAGACGTTTGGGCCGACTCTGAAGACGTTCATGACTAGGTAGCCCACTGCGAGTGCCGAGACTGAAACCATTGCGATGGCTGCGTCTGAGATGATTTTCTTGGAATTATTTCCTTGGAGTAGTATTAGCGCGAAAAATATTGTCATAGGTAGTGCCAAGACTAATTTTTGTGTAAAGCCGATGGCTGTCGCGATTGATAGGGACGCGAAGGCGACGTTTGAGAGTGAATTAGCGATGTAGGAGTAGCGTTTCAAAACGAGTATCACGCCCAAAAATGCTGACGCTAGAGCTATGAGTGAGGCGCAGACTAGTGCGTAGCGCACGAAGGGGTAGCCTAAGTAGAAGGTGAATTTGTTAATTAAGTCCATCTGTCTTGCCTCCTTCCTCGTAAATCGCGCGGCTGCCGTCAAGCTTAAGTACTTTGTTTGCATATTGTGTAGCTCTTTCGCTGTCGTGCGAGACCATGATGATGGCTGTGCCACTTGCGTTTATTTTTTCAAGCATCTCATAGAGGCTTCCTTGCGCCTCTGGGTCGAGGCCGGCAAGCGGCTCGTCGAGTATAAGTAGCTTCTTTTCTTCTACGAAGCTTCTTGCGAGCAAGACTCTCTGCCTTTGTCCGCCTGATAATGAGGAAAAGCGCCTGTCTTTGAGATGTGTTATGCCAAAGTTTTCGAAGCATTCAAGTGCTCTAGCCTTTTCTTCTTTTGTGTAGAAAAATCTTTTTTTGATCTTAAAGCCGGATAGAACGAGCTCCATCACTGAAGTCGGAAAATCGGCTGCAACCAGAAGGATTTGCGGTAGGTAGGCGATTTCGTCTTTTGAAATGCCATCTAAAACTATATCCCCCGATATTTTCTTATTAAGGCCCAAGATGGTTCTGATCAGGCTCGACTTGCCTGAGCCGTTTTCGCCTAGGATGACGATGTAATCACCATCTGAGACCTCTAGGTTTATAAAGTCACTTAGGACTTGACCTTTGTAGCCAAATCCTAAGTCTTTTAGTATTAATTTCATTAGTTTAACGCCTTCTTTAAAGCGTCTAAGTTCATTTGCATGTAGTCAATGTATGTCTTGCCGTCATTTGAACTAGCATTTTCCATGGATGTCATCTCGATGATGTCTTGGTCCTTTGCCTTGCTTGCATTTTTCACTGTGTCCGCGATTTTGCCATCTGAGCCAGCTAGCTTAATGATGTGCTTTATATTAAGCTCGTCCACTTTTTGTGCTAGGAAGCTGATGGTTTCAAAGCTTGCTTCGCTTTCAGCTGAGCATCCAACGAAGGCAGCGAAGTAGTCAAGGTCAAGGTCACTTACTAAGTAGCGGAATGGGAATCTATCCGCAACTAAGATAGTATCTTGCTTTGCAGCCTTTCTCATCTCGTCAAAGTCATTTTGAAGCGCATCAAGTTTTGCTGCGTATGCTTCGTAATTTTTCTTGAATGTATCAGTGTTTTTCGCATCGATTTCGCAAAGAGCGTCCGCAATTGCCTTTGAAATAGTTTTTGCGTTCTTTACAGATAGCCAAACGTGTTCATCGTATTCTATTTCTTCGTGATCATGTTCATGGTCATGGTCATGATCTTCATCGCCATCTTCATGGTCATGATTTTCATCGCCATGCTCATGGTCGTGGTCGTGTTCCATACCTTCTTTTACTTCCTCTTCCTTAACAGCATCACCTAAAATTTCAAGCATGTTAAGAACTTTTGCCTTAGGCGCTTGTTTTGCTGCATCTGAAGCCCATTCGTCCGATTCACCGCCAACATACAAGAACAGATTTGCCTTAGCAATCTTTTCGATGTCTTGAGCGGAAGGCTCGTAATTGTGTAGACTTACGCCATTGTCAGTAAGGTTAGTGACTTCTACATCAGTGCCTTCAGTGATATTCTTCACCCAATCATAAGCTGGGAATGTGTTAGTTACAACGCTTACAGCATCTCCGTCCTTTTGAACGCTGTCTGCTTCTTCAGCTGGAATAGCCTCAGGAGCTGGTTCGTCAGCCATTTCTGGAGCTTTATTTGAATTGCATGCCACTAGCAAAACGACTGCTAGTAGGCAGGCTAATAATTTATTTATATTTTTCATATTGATCTCCTTTATATATATATTTTGTATATTCTACCGTTTATTCAATTTTGCCGTTATTATATAAAAAGAGATTTTTAATTGTTCATGCGCACCATAAGCTCGACTGGTGTCTTCGCCATATCCATAGTAATGGTTATGGTGATGGCCTTTATAAATATTAGTACTGCGAGCATGACTTGGGCTGCCGCGCGCGAATGGTTTAAGTGCTTTTCTAGGTCCGAGACCATATCCATAAAGCGGCAAATCGGGCAAGATGTGCGCTTGCAGATGTGGAAGGCGCTTGTAGCCGCGACAAAAAAGCTTAGTAGCGAGAATAGGGCTAAGATGATGCAAAGTATTGATAATAGTTTTTTGATACGCTTTGGCATGTGGCCCTCCTTTTTCATATGCCTTATTATATAGCAGAGGGGGTGGAATGTCAATTTATATGGATTAAAATATATATGTAAAAGTGTTTATACAACGTGCGTAAAAAAAGAGAGCCGCAGCCCTCTTTAAAATAAGGCTCTATGTCAAATATTGGGGAGACTTATTGATTTAAGTCTCTCTTTTTACGTT
>UQBO01000012.1 GCA_900539225.1 uncultured Eubacteriales bacterium | reverse complement strand
GCTTAGTGAACAGCTGACATTTGATACAATAGACCCTTTTAAAGGGTAGCTAGTATAATTTGCAAGTGACAGATTAACCAACGTCCTTGAGACGTGGCTAGTAATACAGGCCCTTTGGGCCGCATGAGAAAAACCCTCGGCTAGGCCGGGGGATATTTATTGTCTGAAAAAGGCCATTGACATAGTGGCAAGGCTATATTAATAGCAAGGCAAAAACGATTTTTACAAAAGCCGATTCACGCGTAAATCGATATTTGCACTTCCATAAACATGGCCCAAAATGAATTACGCATAAATCGAAGTAAATGAGAAAAAATCATTGCAAAATAAATGTTCTTGTGGTAAAATAGATATGTTATAAGAGAGAATGGAGGTGTGTGTATGACTTACGTATTGTATGCACTAGTTGCAATTTCGGCTTTAGTATTAACTATATCAGTAGCAGCTACTGAGGGAGACGATCAAGGCTTACAAGCATTGGGCGGAGCTGAAAGCATTTGGGGTTCTAAAAATCCTACAAGGAATGTTATTTTAAAAAGAATAACTACAGTTTCATCGGTTGTGTTTATGGTAACAACTTTGATATTAGCGGCTTTATAATAATAAAATAGGAGGAAGAAATGGACAAAATTTTAATCATAGCTCCTATAGTTGGAGCTGTAGCACTATTATTTGCTTTAGTTAAAGCTATGTATGTTTCTAAGCAAGATGCTGGAAACGACAGAATGAAGGAGATAGCTGGCTACATTCAAGAAGGTGCTCTTGCATTTTTAACTAGAGAATACAAATATTTAGCAATATTCATTGTTGTATTATTTGCAATTCTAGCTCTATCAATCAACATCGGTACTGCCGTTTGTTATTTAATAGGTGCGGTATTCTCAATTTGTGCTGGCTACATCGGCATGACAGTAGCTACTAAGGCTAACGTAAGAACTGCAAACGCAGCTAAGGAAAGCGGTATGGGCAAGGCTCTAAACGTTGCTTTTTCAGGCGGTACTGTTATGGGTATGTGCGTTGTAGGTCTAGGTTTACTAGGTACTAGCATTGTTTGGATGATATTCAAAGATGCTAACATCGTTACAGGCTTCGGTCTAGGTGCTTCATCAATCGCTTTATTCGCAAGAGTTGGTGGCGGTATCTATACAAAGGCTGCAGACGTTGGTGCTGACTTAGTTGGTAAGGTTGAAGCAGGTATTCCAGAAGACGACCCAAGAAACCCAGCTGTTATCGCTGATAACGTTGGTGATAACGTTGGTGACGTTGCTGGTATGGGAGCTGACTTATTCGAATCATATGTTGGAGCTATAATCTCAGCTATCACTTTAGGTGCATTAGCATTTAGCGACAACGGTATTGCATTTGCACTAGCTCTATGCTCAGTTGGTATCGTATCATCAATTATCGGTACATTATTTGTAAAAGGCGACAAGAACCCTCAAAAAGCACTTGATATGGCTACTTGGGGAAGTTCAATAATTACTATAATCGCTTCTTACTTCTTATCTACAAAGATATTAGGCTCAATCCAACCATTCTACTCTATAGTAGCAGGTGTTGTTGTTGGATTAATCATAGCAAAAGTTACAGAATATTACACAGCTGCTGAATATAAACCAGTTCAAAAAGTTGCTGAAGAATCAGAAACAGGTGCTTCAACAAACATCATCGCTGGTCTATCAGTTGGTATGATGTCAACAGCTATCCCTATGATAGTTATTTCAATAGGTATACTAGCTGCATTCTTCTTAGCAGGCGGAGCAGCAAGCCCAATTAATGGTCTTTACGGAATTTCACTTGCAGCAATAGGCTTACTAGCAACAGCTGCTACAACTATCGCAGTTGACGCATACGGACCAGTTGCTGACAACGCTGGTGGTATCGCTGAAATGTGCGGACTTCCAGAAAGCGTAAGAGATATTACAGATAAGCTAGACTCAGTTGGTAACACAACAGCAGCAGTTGGTAAAGGCTTTGCCATCGCTTCAGCTGCACTTACAGCTCTAGCACTATTCGCTTCATATACACAAGCAGTTGGACTAAGTCAAATTGACTTAACAAATCCATTAACAATAGCAGGTGTCTTCATAGGCGGTATGCTACCATTCTTATTCTCATCATTAACTATGGATGCAGTTGGTAAAGCTGCTAATCAAATGATTGAAGAAGTTAGAAGACAATTTAAATCCATCCCTGGTATCATGGAAGGAACTGCAAAACCTGATTATGGCAAATGCGTAGACATTTCTACTAAGGCAGCTCTTAAGGAAATGGTTATCCCAGGACTTCTAGCTGTTGTATGCCCAGTACTTGTTGGTGTACTTCTAGGAACAGAAGCTCTAGGTGGTCTACTTGCTGGTTCATTAGTAACAGGTGTTCTAATGGCGATTTTCATGTCAAACGCAGGTGGAGCTTGGGACAATGCTAAAAAGTATATTGAATCAGGTGTTCATGGTGGAAAGGGTTCAGATGCTCACAAGGCAGCAGTAACAGGAGATACTGTTGGTGACCCATTCAAGGATACATCAGGACCATCTCTAAATATACTAATTAAATTAATGACAATAGTAGCATTAGTATTTGCACAAGTATTTGTTAGCTACGGTGGACTTATTATAAAATAAGATAAAATTGTAATTGGACTCCCCTTGATTTTAATCAGCGATGCTATTAAATAAGGGGAGCTTCATTTATAATATGGGTGATTTTATGGAAATAACGATTGACAATATTAAAATAAATTACATAGCCATAGGCGAATCAGAAAAGCCGGTTCTTATACTTCATGGCTGGGGCGCTTCAATCGAAGCAGTCATGGGTATAGTGAATGCTTTGAAGGATACAAGAAAAGTTATTGTCATAGATTTACCAGGTCATGGAAAGTCGTCTGAACCAGACAGGGTGTTTGGTGGAGAGGACTATGCAAATATTGTTAAGGCCTTTGTAGAGGAGCTCGGCATTGAGAAATTTGACGCCATTGGTCACAGCTTTGGCGGCAAAACTTTAATACAAATTGCTTCTGAAGGCTATGAAAGACTTGATAAGATGGTTCTTATCGATGCTTCAGGGATACTTCCTAAGAGAAGTCTTTCATATTATTTAAAAGTTTATACATATAAATTCTTTAAAAAGCTTTACAGGCTAATCTATTTTTACAAGAGTGAAGAGGAGCTTATGAAGAAGCTTTCAAAGAAATTTGGCTCTGATGACTACAAAAATACAAGCGGCATCATGAGAAAGACCTTCGTCAAGGTCGTTAATGAGTCTCTTCTTGATAGGCTGGAGCTTATTGAGAATGATACTCTTATATTGTGGGGCAAAAATGACGATACAACTCCATTATATATGGGTAAAATAATGAATGAGAAGATAAAAAATTCTGCTCTGGTTGAGCTTGAGGGCGGACACTTCTCTTATGCAGATGATTATCAAATATTCACACGCGTAATTAGATCTTATCTTAGTAAGGAGGAACTATGATAGCTATATTTATATTCTTGCCAATATTATTAACAGTTTTAATATATATCCATTCTTTGGCGTATTTCCAAATAATGCAATTAAATATGTATATCTCAAGTGAGTACGAAGCTTGGCTTAAAAATTTTGGCTGGCTTAAAAATTCATTAAAGAAAATAAAACCGGGAGATAAAAAGCCGCTTGTTTTTACTGATAGGATGAAGAGAATGATGAAGATATTTGCTTTATTTAACACTCTTATCATGTTTACTTCAATCATCGCTTATTTATTATTCGGTGAAAAAATTGCGCTAGCATATTTATTGGTACTTGCTTTTATTTTGTACATCATAAGAGCAAGGAGCGTTAAGTGCGCAAATATATTAGCACTACCGATAGAGAATAAAATTAATCACGGTTTTTACGTTGAGGCGCAAAATAAAATAAAAAAAGAAAAAGAAAATAAATTAAAAGTTGTAGGTATAACAGGTAGCTATGGCAAAACATCTACAAAACTTGTTTTAAATGACATAGTGAAAAATAATCTTAAGACATACGCAACACCTAGCTCTTTCAATACACCTATGGGTATATCAAAGGTAATTAATAACGAGCTTGAGAGCGGAACTGAAGTTTTCATATCTGAGCTTGGAGCTAGATACGTAGGCGAGATAAAAGAGGTAGCTGAGCTAGTTATGCCTGACATAGCCATCATCACAAACATAGGTCCATGTCACATAGAAACATTTGGCTCTATGGAAAACATTGTCAAGACTAAGTTTGAGCTTATCGATACGCTTAAGGAAGGCGGCCTTGCAATATTCAACTACGATAATCCATATATCAAGGAAAAGGCAGCTGAAGTCAAGACTAGAAAGGTTTACATTTCGCTTGAAGATGACGCTTGCGACTACTATGCTAAGGACATAAGTGTTGGTGAATTTGGTACTGAATTTACTCTTATATACAAAAATAAAGAGTACAAGCTAAAGACAAAATTACTTGGTAAGCACAATATTTACAATGTACTTTTATCTGTGGCAGCGGCTCATGAGCTAGGCATGTCCATGGAAGAGATAGTTAAAGCGATTCTTGATGTTAATCAAGTTGAGCATAGACTTTCACTTGTAGAAAACCCAAATAAGCTCATCATCATAGACGACGCGTTTAACAGCAACCCAAGCGGTGCACAAGCGGCTCTTGATGTAGTAAGTGAGTTTAAAGAGGGAAAGAAGATAGTTATCTCGCCAGGTATGGTTGAGCTAGGAGATTTACAATACGAAGAGAATAAGAACTTCGGTAAGAATGCTGCAGCTGTCGTAGATCACTTCATCACAGTTTCGGAAGTGAATAAAAAAGCAATCAGAGATGGTCTCGTAGAAGGCGGACTTGATGAAGCAAAGATACATGAAGCAGCAAGTTTAGATGATGCACAATTAATTTTACAAAAAATATGTCAAGCAGGCGATGTGATTTTATTCGAAAACGATTTGCCTGATAATTATTAGGAGTTGATAGAATGCTAAAAGTAGGCGTTATATTTGGCGGAAGAAGCGTTGAACATGAAGTATCAGTTATTACAGGTATGCAAGTAATTGAGAACATGGATAAAGAAAAGTTCCTTCCAATCCCAATCTATATTACAAAAGAAGGCAAGTGGCTAAGCTCTGAAGCCTTCAAAAATTTTAAGACATTTAAAGATGGTGACTTTAGCTCAGCTAAGAATGTTATGCTTGGTTGTGACTATGGTGACTTTAATCTGTATATAAATCCAGAAACAAAGTCGATGTTTGATAAAAAAGTTTATGATACATTAGACTTAGTTTTCTTTGCGCTTCACGGAACCAATGGTGAAGACGGCTCATGCCAAGGACTTGTAGAAACAGTAGGCCTTCCATATACGGGTACTAACGTTTTAAGCTCCTCAGTTGGTATGGACAAGGTTATAATGAAGGACGTTTACAGAGCCAATGGTCTTCCTGTAGTTAATTACAGATATTATTATAGAAGCAAGTGGAGAAGCTCTAAAGAAGAAGTCATGGCAGATATTGAAAAGAATTTAATATATCCATTATTTATAAAGCCATCAAACCTTGGCTCATCTATCGGTATATCTAAGGTTAAGAACAAGGACAATCTTGAAGAAGCTTTGATGATAGCCTTTAGTTATGACAAAAAAGTCATAGTTGAAGAATCAGTTGAAAACGCAAGAGAAATTAACTGCGCTGTCATGGGCTACGAAGAAAATGTAGAGACATCAGAACTAGAAGAGCCACTAGATTTCAAAGAACTATTAACATTTGACGATAAATACGTATCAAATAAAAAGACTCCTGGAACAAAAACAATGAGAAATTTACTTAAGAAGGACGAGCCGCTAAGAGATGAGCTAGAAAACTTAGCTACAAAGGCATTTACATCCATTGATGCGGCAGGTAATGCCAGAGTTGATTTACTTGTATCTAAGGATACTGGCAAAATCTATATTAATGAGATAAATACAATACCTGGCTCGGTTGCCTTCTACTTATGGGAGCCTAAAGGATATTCGTTTAAGGATCTTATAACAAAGATGCTTGAGATAGCTCAAGCAGTTGATACTATGAGAAAAGAAACTGTTTACTCATATGACGCTGAGCTCTTTAAACGTATTCAATATGGAAAGAAATTATAGGTGATAAAATGAAAATCAGGGAACTTGTAATGAATTATTTCAATAGAGAGGATTATCTTCCTCAAAGCAAGAAGGAATTATTAAGAACTTTTAAGATTAATAAAAAAGATAAGAGGATGTTTGAAAAACTACTTAAGTCATTAGAGAAGGATAAAAAGATTATTTGCAGCAACAATAAATATTACACTTACAATAGTTCCCATATTATCACAGGAAAGTATGAGGCTAATAAGCGCGGCTTTGGCTTTGTTATCGGCGAAGACTTTGACGTCTTCATTAGATTTGAAAATTCGATGTATGCGATGGACTCTGATGAGGTCTGCGCAGTCATCACAGATAAGAAGTCAGATGGCAACTACGAAGGCAAGATCATTAAGATACTTAATCGAGCAACTAAGAGAGTCGTTGGAACTTATCAAGACAATGACAGCTTTGGCTTTATTACTTGTGACGATGTCAAGATAGTTTACGACATCTTTGTTAATAAAAGCGCTTCGAAAGGCGCAAAGCATGGCGACAAGGTAGTTGCAGAGATTATTAAGTATCCAGACAAAAATAAAAATCCGGAGGGAAGAGTCGTTGAAATCATCGGTAAGATAGATGATCCAGGCATAGACATCACTTCGATAATCAAGTCATATGAGCTTAGAGATTATTTTCCGAATAGAGTTAAAGATGAATTAGAAGAGATAAATTATGAGATAGATTCTGAGGAGATAGCCCGCAGAGTCGATTATAGAGACTTACTTACGATAACTATAGACGGCGTTGACTCAAAAGACTTGGATGACGCCATCAGCGTAGTGAAAAATGATGACAAATACACATTATACGTACACATCGCTGACGTAGCGCACTATGTTAAGGAGCGCACTTACTTAGATAAGGAAGCTTATTTAAGAGGCAACTCCTACTATCTTCTTGATAGAGTGCTTCCAATGCTACCAAAGGAGCTATCGAATGGTATTTGCTCACTTAACCCAAATGAGGACAGATTAACTCTTTCAGTCAGGATGGACATAGATAAAAACGGTAAAGTGCTTAGCCATAAGATATCTGAAGCAATAATTAATTCTGATTATAGGCTTAACTACCCACAAGTTTCTGACTTTTTAGAAGGAAAGAAGAAGCCTGAAGAGCTTGGACTTGAAGGGATAGAAGATACTCTTAAGGATATGGAAGAGCTAATGCATATTCTTAATGAAAAAAGAAATAAAAGAGGCAATATTGATTTTGATATAGTTGAGACAAAAGTCGTTTTAGACGAGAAAGGCAAAGTTGTCGATATAAGGCCAGATGAAAGGCGCGTTGCTAACAAGATCATAGAAGAGTTTATGATAGCTGCGAATGAAACTGTTGCCAAAGATTATTTTATGAAGGACATACCTTTTGTCTATAGAGTGCATGAAAAGCCAAAGAGAGAGAAAATGTTCTACCTTTCTGAGTTTTTGAAGCGCTTCGAGCTATACATCAATCCAGACAATGTCACTTCGGCTGATATAGCGAATGTACTTAATGAGCTAAAGGGCAAGAAAGAGTCAGAGCTCATCTCAAATATCGTTCTAAGAACTATGCAAAAGGCGAGATACACTTATGAAGAGCTCGGTCACTTTGGTCTTGCATCAAAGTATTATTCACATTTCACATCGCCAATCAGAAGATACTCAGACCTTATTATTCATAGAATTATAAAAGATTTTATGAATGGCAGACTTAAGGAAAGCAAAATCGTCTACTACGAAAAGAATCTTGATCAAATCACTAAACACATTTCTGAGACAGAGCTAGTTCAAGAAAAGGCAGAGCGCGACATAGTTCAAATGAAGTGCGCTGAGTACATGCAAGACAAGATTGGAAATGTATATGTCGGAAAAGTTTCTTCACTAACATCCTTTGGTGTATACGTTATGCTTTCGAACACTATAGAGGGACTTTGTCACTTCTCAAATATGGACGATGACTTCTATTACTTTGACGAAACAGAATACAAAGTCATTGGCAAAGACTCACTAAATGAATACAAGATAGGCATGAAGGTCAGAGTGGCAGTACTCGACGCATCGAAAGAGACGAGAACTATAGATTTTAAAATTCTTGGAGTGGTTGAATGAAAGATGAAGATATAAAACTTGTAGCCAATAATAAAAAGGCGAGACATGATTATTTTATTGAAAAGATATATGAAGCAGGCTTAGTACTTAAGGGAACTGAAGTTAAATCCATAAGACAGGGCAGAGTGAACCTAAAGGAGAGCTACGTCATCGTGAAAGATGGCGAGGTCTTCGTCTTTGGTATGCATATAAGTCCTTATAAAGAAGGCAACATTTTTAACGAAGACCCATTAAGAACGAGAAAGCTATTATTAAATAAAAATGAAATTAGAAAGATTTCTCAGGACGTAAAGCTAGCAGGATCTACTGTTGTTCCCTTAAGACTATATTTTAAGAATGGCAGAGCCAAGCTAGAGATAGCACTTGCAAAAGGTAAAAAGCTTTATGACAAGAGAGAGAGTCAAAGAGAAAGAGATATTAAGAGAAGTCTTGATAGGAAGTATAAAATTTAGGAGGTAAGCGATGAAGATCGGCGAGTCAAGAGAAAATTATTTAGAGATGATATTGATGCTACAAAACAAAGGCATAAAAGTTAGAAGCACAGACGTTGCTAAGGCCCTTGATTTTTCTAAGCCAAGTGTAAGTAGAGCAGTTGGTATATTGAAAGAAGACGGTTACATCGAAGTTCAAGACGACGGTGAGCTAACATTTACAAAAGAAGGCGAAAAGCTAGCAAAACTTGTATATGACAGACACTGCACACTTAGAGCGTTCTTTGAAAGCATTGGCGTTGACCCGGAAACAGCAAACGATGATGCTTGTAGAGTCGAACATGTTATTAGTCAAGTTACATTTGACAAGATAAAGGAATTAGTCAATAAAGATAATGAATAATATACTAGATAGATTAAACACAAGACAGAGGGAAGCCGTTTTATATAACAGCGGTCCCTTATTAATCATGGCCGGAGCTGGATCAGGTAAGACAAGAGTAGTTACTTACAAGATTGCTTTTCTTATTGAGAATGGTCTTGCGAGCGAAAACGAAATACTTGCGATAACATTTACGAACAAGGCGGCTAAAGAGATGAAAGATAGGGTAGCGTCCTTCTTAGATAAAGACGTAAGCCCAATGTGGATAGGTACCTTTCACTCGATTGCTCTTAGACTGCTTAGGAGACACGCAAACCTTGTTGGCTACACAAACAGCTTCACCATATATGATAGAGACAATCAAATAACACTTATTAAGGACATACTAAAGGAGCTTGAACTAGATCCAAAGACCTATGTACCGTCATACTTCATAGCGTTAATATCAAATTTAAAGATGCAAAACATGGACGCAGACGAATATGAAAGCATTTCTGATAGCTATAGAAAGAAAACTGATGCTGAAGTTTATAGACGCTATCAAAAGAAGATGCTTGAGTATGATGCGATGGACTTTGACGATATGATATGTAATTGCGTAAGACTTTTAGAAGAAAATGAAGACGTAAGGCAAATCTATCAAGAGAGATTCAAGTACGTTTTTGTCGATGAGTATCAAGATACAAACTACATGCAATATAAGATGGCAAAGTTATTCTCAGATATGTACAAAAACATATGCGTGGTTGGTGACGCTGACCAAAGTATATATGGCTGGAGAGGCGCTGACATTAGAAACATCTTAAACTTCGAAAAAGATTATAAGAATGTCAAGACCATACTTCTTGAGCAAAACTATAGGTCGACTAAGAATATATTAAAGGCCGCGAACAATATTATCAAGAACAATGACGAGAGAAAAGATAAGAATCTTTGGACGGATAATCAAGAAGGAGACGATATATACTGCTACATAACACAAAGCAATGTCGAAGAGAGTTACTTTGTAGCGCAAAAGATAAAAGAGCTATTAGATGAGGGTTATAATGAGAGCGACATCGCCATTCTTTATAGAACGAACGCTCAATCGAGATCCTTTGAAGATATGTTCTTGAAATTTGGAATTAAATATAATATAGTTGGCGGAGTAAAGTTCTATGACAGAAAAGAGATCAAGGACATACTTGCCTACTTTAAATTTTTAGATAACACAAACGATTTTATCTCTCTTAAGAGAATTATCAATACTCCTAGACGAGGTATTGGCGATAAAAGCGTTGAGAGCATCACAAGTGATATGATTAGTAAAAATATCAGCCTTTATGATGCTCTATCCATTAGCACGAATAAAAAGATAAAAGACTTTTACGAGACGATTGAATCAATTAGAAAGCTTAAAGACAATGTCACTCTGTCGGAGCTATATGATTTAGTTCTTGATAGGACTGATTATTTAAACGCACTTGAGAGAGAAAATACCGTTGAAGCAAGAACTAGGATAGAAAACTTAGATGAGTTCAGAAACCTTTTACTTGACTATGAAGATAATTACGACGAGATCACTCTTAAGGACTTCTTGGGCGAGATCTCTTTACTAACTGACCTCGACAAGACTGAAGACAAGGGCGGGGACGCTGTAACTATGATTACTATGCATAGTGCTAAGGGCCTTGAATATAACATAGTCTTCGTAGTTGGCATGGAAGATGGTCTCTTCCCGAGCGAAAGAGCCATAGAAGAAGGCAGCTTAGAAGAGGAGAGAAGACTTTGCTACGTTGCTTTAACAAGAGCAATGAAAAAACTATTCTTAAGTTTAGCAAAGGAAAGAAGAGTTTATGGACAAAGCATAATCTCAAAGCCATCGAGGTTCATTGATGAGGCAGAGGAAGCGATCAAAGTAGTTAACTATAGATCAGATAAGTTTGATGAGAGACCTATACTTGAAAACACTAGCATCAATAAGAGTATTCACCAAAACCACGGCTTTGACAAAACTGTTTCACGCTTTAAATCGTATACGGGTACTGACGGCGCTTCAAGTGATAAAAAAGATATTAAGGCAGGCGACAAGATTAAGCACAAAGCCTTTGGCGAAGGCATGGTTGTCTCTGTCAATGGCAAGAATCTTACTATAAGTTTTCCAAATAAAGGTATTAAAATTTTGAATATTGATTTTGCACCAATAAAAAGGATAGATTGATATGAATAGAATGGAAGAATTAATCAAGAAGCTTGAGGAATACAACTACCACTACTATGTTCTCGACGACCCAATAGTTTCTGATAAAGAATATGACAAGCTATATGACGAGCTAGTGAAGCTTGAGAACGAGACAGGCACTCACTTGCCATACTCGCCAACTCAAAGAGTCGGTGACGCCATACTTGATAAGTTCGTTAAGCACACTCATCTTGGAAGGCTTTGGAGCCTTGATAAAGCTCAAAGCTTTGATGCGCTTAGAGACTGGCATGCGAGAAACCTTCGCTTTATTGATGGGTATAATAGCACTCATAGTGATAAATTGCCAAGTCCTGAATATATACTTGAATATAAGTTTGATGGCCTTACCATTAACCTAACATATGATGAAGGCATTTTGCAGATGGGGGCAACAAGGGGCAATGGTGAGGTAGGCGAAGAGATTTACGAGCAAGTCCTTACGATAAAGTCGATACCACTCAGAGTTAATTACAAAGGCAAGTTTGAGGTACAAGGCGAGGGTCTTATGCTATTATCTAAGCTTGAGGAGTACAATGAAAAGAACGAAACACAGCTAAAGAACGCGAGAAACGCGGCGGCTGGTGCACTTCGTAACCTTGATGTGAAAGAGACTGAAAAGAGGCATCTAATCACTTATCTTTACAATATTGCTTACATAGAAGGCAAAGAATTTAAAACGCAAGAGGAGATAGTCGCTTTTATAAAAGATAATGCGATGCCAGTTTCAAAATATCATAAAAAATTTACGGATATAGAAGAGCTTTTAAAAGAGATAGATGCGCAAAAGGAAGAAAGACTTAAAGAGGACTTCCTTACAGATGGTATGGTTATCAAGATAAACGATGTTAAAACGCAAAAGCTGATGGGCTACACCAACAAGTTCCCGCGCTTTGCGATTGCATATAAGTTCGAGGCGCTTGAAACATCTACTAGGATTATTGGTGTTGAGTGGAATGTCGGTAGAAGCGCAAAAGTTACGCCAACTGCACTACTTGAGCCAGTCGACATAGGCGGCGTCACTATAAAGAGAGCGACACTTAATAACATGGATGACATTAAGAGAAAGAACGTTCACTTAAACGAAAGGGTTTTGATTAGAAGATCAAATGATGTTATTCCTGAGATTATGGGCCCACTAAAAACGGACGAAGAAGTTTATGACATAGAGCAGCCAGAGTTCTGCCCGTATTGTCACAGCAAACTTTATAAAGAGGGCGTTCATTATTTCTGCCCGAATACCTTGGGATGTAAACCGCAATTAGTTAAAACAATCGTTCACTTCGCTTCGAAAGAGGCCATGAACATAGATGGCTTCAGTGAAAAAACTGCAGAACTATTCCTAGAAAAGCTAAATATAGACCAAGTGTCAATGCTATATGACCTTAAAGAAGAAGATTTACTTAAGCTAGAAGGCTTTAAAGAGAAAAAAGCAAATAATATAATAAGTTCTATACAAAATTCGAAGACGGTAGAGCTTAAAAACTTTATTTACGCTCTGTCCATTGCCAATGTTGGTGTTAAGACAAGCAGGGACCTTGCTGAGCACTACAAGACTGTTGAGAATTTTTTAAATGCGAGCTTTGATGATTTAGTATCCATCGAGGACGTAGGCGATATAACTGCTAATGAAATAGTTTCATTCTTAACAGACGAAACAAGTAAAAAATCTATACAAAGTTTATTTGACCACGGCATAAAAGTTTTAGACGTAGAAGATAGCGGCGATAAATCACTTGAAGGACTTAAGTTTGTCTTGACAGGAACGCTTGAGAACTACACTCGTGATGAACTTAAAAATATACTAGAAGACAAGGGCGCTAAGGTACAAGGCTCTGTCTCATCAAAGACAGACTACGTAGTTGTTGGCGAAAACCCTGGTTCAAAATTTGATAAAGCAAAGACTTTAAATATAAAGATACTATACGAAAATGATTTGAAGGAGTTGATATGATGGAGAAGAAGGACATCGAAAATCTATGTTACACAGCTAGACTTGCCATCGACGAGTCGGACATGGATGCATTCACCAAAAAATTTAACGATATAATCAAAATGATATCTGTTGTTAACGAGCTTGATGATAAGGACATTCCAAAGACTTATCAAGTTAATGAGTACAAGGAGAGCTTATTAAGCAAGGACGAAGTCGACAGTGAATATTCATTATCAAAAGAGGACGCGCTTAAGAATGCGCCTGAAGAAAAATTTGGCTTCTTCAAACTAAAGAGAGTAGTAGAAGGGTAGTTATAGGTGTTATTTATGGATATTACGAATTTAAAAGCATGGCAGCTAAAAGAAAAAATCGCTAATAAAGAGCTAAAAGTTTCAGAGATAACAGAAGCCTTTATCAATAGAAGCAAAGATATAGACAAAGATATCAACTCATTCATATCAGATGACTATGAAGGAGCGCTAGCAAAGGCAAAGTCACTAGATGAGAAAGACCCAAGTGGTAAATTATTTGGACTACCAATAGGCATTAAGGATAATATTTCTGTTAAGGGCATGAAAAATACGTGTGCGTCGAAGATACTTGAAAATTACGAAGCAGTTTTTGATGCGAATTGTACAAAGCATATCAAGGATGAAAATGGTATTATCATAGGCAAATTAAATATGGACCAATTTGCCATGGGTGGATCAAACGAAACATCATACTTCGGTCCAGTTCATAACCCGCTTGATCTAAAGAGAGTGCCAGGCGGCTCATCAGGTGGATCAGCCGCAGCAGTTTCATCAAGACAAGTACCTCTTAGCCTAGGTACAGACACAGGTGGATCCGTTAGACAACCCGCAAGCTATTGCGCTTGCGTTGGATTTAAGCCAAGCTACGGAACAGTCTCAAGAAATGGGGTTGTATCTCTATCAAACACACTTGACCAAGTATCAACATTTGCAAACGATGTAAAGGACGTAGCGCTTATCACAAGTGCCATCGCTCACAAGGATCACAGAGACCTAACAAGTGTTTCCAATCCTATTGACGAAATTACTTACACATATGACGACGCCATCAAGTATTTAAAAACACTTAAAGTTGGCGTGCCAAAAGAAGTTCTAGCAGATGAAAAAGATGATGAAGTCGAAAAAGCATATAGAGATAGCATCAAGCTACTTAAGGACAATGGCGTAGAAATCGTTGAGATAGATCTTAAGGATCTTAAATACGCAGTTGCAACATACTACATCATCATGAATGCTGAAGCAAGTTCAAACCTATCAAGGTTTGACGGCGTGAAATATGGTTTTAGAGACTTTGACGCGAAAAGTCTTGAAGAGATGTATATTAAGACGAGAGCAGAAGGCTTTGGCCCAGAAGTAAAGAGAAGAATACTATTTGGCACATATATATTAAGTCAAGATAAGGACAGCGACTATTTCCAAAACGCATTAAAGGCAAGAACACTTCTTATAAATGATTTTAAACAAGCATTTAAAATGCTTGATACCATCTTGGTACCTACATCACCTGTAATGCCATTTGAAATTGGAACAAATATTAACGATCCAATCAAGATGTATAACGCAGACAAATACACAGTTCCAGTTAATATCGCTGGCAACTGCGCTATATCCGTGCCAAGTACTAAAGAATATAAATTAAATCCCGGTATGGAATTTATCTGTGACAATTTAGAAGACAATAAGCTTATAAAGATTGCTTATGCTTATGAAGGGTTGGTGAAGTAGATGGCTTACAAAACTATAATCGGGCTTGAGATACACGTCGAGCTAAAGACAAAGACAAAGATGTTCTGTCACTGCAAAAACGAATTCGGCGAAGAAGCAAACACAAACGTTTGCCCTATATGCCTAGGACTTCCAGGAGCTTTGCCACAAGTTAATGAAGAGGCAATCAATTACGCAATCAAGGCAGGACTTGCAATGAACTGCAAAATTCATCAGCATACTAGATTCGATAGAAAGAGCTATTTCTATGCAGACCTTGTAAAAGGCTATCAAATAACACAAGATGAGCTTCCTTTATGCTACGAAGGTCATATAAATATTGAGGATGAAGATGGCAATGACAAAAAGATTAGATTAATTAGGATACACGTCGAAGAGGATACAGGTAAGTCACTACACACAGACAAGGGCGAAACACTTCTTGATTACAACAGAAGCGGCGTCCCTCTTATAGAGATAGTTACCTATCCAGACATGAACTCAGCTAAAGAAGCGAGAGAGTTTTTGGAAAAACTTAAAGCAACAGTTATCTACCTAGGCGTTTCCGATGGTAAGATGGAAGAAGGTTCACTAAGATGCGACGTTAATGTCAATGTAGTTGACACAGAGACAGGCGTTAAGACAAACATCTCAGAAATTAAAAACATCGGTTCATTCAGAGGCGTTGAAAAAGCCATAGACTTTGAAGTCTCAAGACATATCGCACTTCTTGAAAAAGGCGAAAACACTAAGAAAGAAACAAGGAGATGGGATGAACTTAAGGGCGAATCCATCTTGATGAGAGAAAAGATTAAGGCCAATGACTATAGATACGCACCAGATGGCGACATACCCCCAATGGATATATCAGATGAAATTATAGACGCCGTTAGAAAAGAAATGCCAGAGCTTCCAGATGAAAAAGTTTCTAGACTAATGAAAGACTACGGAATAAGTAAAGACGATGCCAAGACACTTAGTCTTGATGTGAGCCTTGCAGATTATTACGAAGAGCTTGCAAAGAAAGTTGGCGACAACGCTCTAGCACTTAACTGGCTATTAGGCGACGTACTAAGAAGACTTAAAGAAGATAACAAGAGCGTGGATCAAATGCCATTTGCAATAGAAGACCTAGAAAAACTACTTACGCTTGTTAAGACAAATAAGATTAATAACAACGCTGGAAAGAAAGTTTTACAAGAGATGTTCAAGGCACCAGAAGATCCTGAAGCCATTGTTAAGAGACTTGGACTAGTTCAAGTAACAGACGAAGGAGCCATAGAAGCAGTAGTTGATAAAGTTCTTGAAGCAAATCCACAATCAATCGAAGACTTTAAGAATGGTAAGAGTAGAGCCTTTGGTTTCTTGGTCGGACAAGTAATGAAAGAGATGAAAGGCAAGGGCAACCCACAAATAATAAACGAACTACTAAATAAGAAACTAAATTAATAGTTTATAGTATAGCGTGAAAGGCACATCGAGAGCTGTGTCTTTTTATGTGCTCGGAACAATAGTATCGAGACAAAATTGATTTAGACAATATGTTAAGAACAAAAGATTAGATAAACTTTAACATAATACTTGACAAAACAAAGTAAAAGAGTTATACTTAAATTAGAATAAATATTCAAATATGAATATTTATTTGAAAAAGAAAATCTATAATGAAAGGAGAGAATGAACATGAATTTTTCTGAAAGCGAATTGACAGTATTAGAACTGCTGTGGGATGGTGAATGCTTAGACGAAAACGGAGAGATTATGGCATCAAACTTATCAAAGATACTTACAGAAAAGTATGGCTGGTCGAAAAGCTCTAACTATACATTCATAAGTAGACTGCTTGAAAAAGGAGCAATCACAAGAAGGTATCCTAAGTATACACTAAAGCCTGTAGTAACAAGAGAAGAAGTAGGTACTGCTCAAACAGAGGAAGTTTTAAATAGCGTATTTAATGGATCTTTAATTAATCTTGTTTCAGCTTTTATGACAGAGAAAAAAGTAAGCAAAAAAGAATTAGAGGAAATGAAAGATTTAATCAATAGCTTCGACATAGAGGAAAAATATTAATGATAAACATAGTAAGAGCTTCATATTTGGAGAAAAGTGTAAAAAGCATATTTATTATAGCTATAATACTTTTGTTTAGACTAATCTTAAATGTAAAAAGTGTAAAGAGAGCAAATATGATTCTATGGTCAATACTTTTTATTTATCTAATTTCTCCATATCTGCTATTGATAAAAGTTGTAGATTTTAATCAATATGGAGTGTTAAGGTACATTTTAGAGCCTATAATGATAGTAAGTAAATATGTAAGATTACTATTAATAGAGATAGGAAGCTTTTTAAATAGAATAAACTGTTTGTGTGTGTCAGTTTTACTTTTAACTTATGTAGTATTACGAGTTATTAAAATGAATAAGGCACTGAAGAATTCTACACAATTAGTAAATGATGCAAGAGTAGAAAAAGCACTCAATTTATTTAAATTTAAAAGGAAAATAAGTATATTAATAAACGACAAGATAAAAGTACCAATAACATATGGAGTTATTAATCCTAAGATTATTATACAGAGTCATATATTAGAAGATGATGAGTTATTGAAATTTGTTCTTATTCATGAACTTACACATGTGAAAAAATTTGATATTGTATTTAAACATATTAAAAATTTTATTGCTTGCATTCATTGGTATAACATATTTATTCTTGCAAGCCTAAAATTCATAGAAGATGATATGGAAATTCTCTGTGATAAGTTAGTAATTCAAAAATTAGGGGATACTATAGATAACAGAAAAGCATATTGTATGTCAATGTTGAAACTTATAGAACAAAATCAAAATCCAAAATATTCAGTATTAAAATTACATCCAACAAAAGAAAGGATAATTATTATGAAAAAATGGAAACGAAGTTTAATAGGAGTCTGTGTGTTTGCACTAGCATTAGTTTTATCTGCTTTACCATATATAGATGTTTATGCAGATAAAGCAGATAAATATATCTCAAGTGAGCCTGAGTCAAATATTGTGCTTAATATTGATAATAGAGTATCAGAAATAACAGAAGATAAATATAAGAATTTAAAATTAGGAGAGATATAGTATAATGAACTAAGGTCTGTCAATATTGACAGCAAAGAAAGCTTAGAGGGCTTGGAACACAAATCTTATAAATTTAATATGGATTCTTGGAATGGGACAAATCATGATGGATTTACTGTTAAAATGAGTGATTTGTCGTGTAGTGGAGGAGTAGATTATGTAATTATTATAAAAGAAAATGGAAATGCTATATTTAAGAAAAGTTATAATGAAGATGTCATTTTAAAATTTCAAACATATCATAATAGCAATTTCGAAGTCATTATTGATAATGATTCAACTAACAGATTAGAATATAGAGTAAAAATAAACAGTTATATAAGGTAATAACTTAATATGCAAGGTTTAATAGTATGATTTATAACTAATTAAATTTTAAAAATTAAGGAAATGATGAAATTGAAAAAAGTATCTGTATTTTTATTGGTAGTAGTATTATTGATTAGCAATTTAGGAGGGATTGCTTTAGCAAAGAACGAGACTGATGTTAAAGTTTACAGGGTAAAAGAAATAGTTTTACCACTATCAGCGACATATGATCCAAGAGTTGAAGGCTTAAGAATGAGAAAAACACCAGGACTTGACGGTATAATCGTTGGCTTGCTTTATCCTGGAGATTATATATCAGTTCAAGATGGAGGAGATATAATATATAAAGACGGATACGAATGGGTTTGGGGTACTAAACAATCAGATGGACTTTCTGGATGGGTAGTATTATCATACCTTGAAGAAATAGGTTAAAATAACACGATTAATTTTGCATATTAAATTACAAATTTATAAAAATATTAATGTATAAATTAGTAATAATATACATTAAAATATAACTTTAATTGAAGGAGAAAATTATAATGCGTTATTTGAATCCACAAAGGTTTAAGAATGGAGATAGCTTTGATTAAAGCTTATTAAAAAGAGATAATAAAAAAATTAGAAAGTGAGGTTATATTATGAAAAAATTAATGGTTATATTGTTAGTTTTAGCAATTACATTGTCGGAGCCTATGCCTGTTTTTGCTAATGAAAATTCTATTAATGGAATAAGAAGTTTAGAGGTTAATGCGGATTTAGTTAAATATGCAAACAATGTTTTCCCAAAGCATTTACATGCACTATTGGAAAATGATGAACTTATTGGTTCTTTAGACAATTATAGTATAGGAGAGCCTTTTACGGTATTTAATGTAATAGAAAATACAAATTCAACTTGTTTTCCAGTTTTATTAAATAAAAATATAGTTTCTATATTTGAAGTTACAGAAAATATGGGCGAATTTAGTTCCTCATTATCAATTTCTTTCGCTAGAGAATTAGAAAATTTTATGAATACTAATAAGATGAAAGACTTTGTATTATTAACAGATGGTGTTCATTTACAAGCATTTGATGGAAAAAATTGTGTTGAAATTTTTAAATTATATAATGATGGCAATGAAGTTGGGAAACTTTCTTCTGTTTTCAAATTTCCGTTATCATCATTGTCAAAGATTTCATCTTACAATGAATTAAAAACAGAGTTTAATAAGTCAGATTATTTGAATATCGATCTACATCCAACTGGAGTTGATGGACCTACATCTTATAAAACATTGAGAGTTCAGGGCGTGTCTCAAGGGAAACATCCTTGGTGTTGGGCAGCAACTTGTGCTGCAATTATTAATTATTTTAAGGGAGAATCTCTTTCAGCATCAGATGTTGCTAATTATGTATTTCCAGACAATCCTGAACAACGCGGAAATTGGAGCGACATAAAAAAGGCATATAATCACTGGGACCTATATCCTTCACAAACTGGCGTTATTAGCTTCGATGAAGTCAAAAGAGATATTGAATCTTATAATCCAATGCATTTAGGTTTGAGAGGACACTCAGTTGGTTTAATCGGATATGAAGATTGGACTGGTTCTTATGGAAGAAATAATGATAAAATTTTAATACTATTAGAACCAAATGGTGGAGTTCATAGAAGTGTAAATTTAAACTCTTCTGGCAATTTCACTTATAGCTTAGGGGGAGGAAGCAATGCATGGGTATATACAAGAAGATTTTAACTATTCTGATTTTTGTTTTTACAATTTCTCTAACATTTTTATTAGTAGGATGTAATGAGGAATTATTAATGGAAGAAAAAGTTGATGTTGAATTTCCTGTAGATGAGAACGGCTATCCAAAAAATAATATTGTTTTAATTAATAACAAGTCTTATCCTATACAGCTTGTGGGAGACTCTCAATCAAATTCTGAAATTAAAATAAAAATTGAGAAAAAAAGTGATATTGTTGACATTGTGTTACCTAGATATCTTCCAATTAATATTTGGAGTATTGAAGAGGGGGAATATATGAGTTTGATTTCATATAATAGAATAAATTTCCCAATAAAAGATAAAAATATGAGCGAAGGAATTTCTTCTGAACTTCAAAGGTTTAAAATTAATGTACCAATGGATGAAAATACAGAGATTTTGTTTAAATGGTCAAATATAAATGAAATAGATAAGGTATTTAATGATAAAAAAGAAGATTATTTATTAAAGATAGTCATTTCTTATTAAACTAAATAAATCTTATTCAATAAATATTATATCTTTAAAAGGAGAAATGAAATGAAAAGTTTAAAAAACAAAAAAACATTAGTTTTTATCCTAGCGGTTTTAATGATGGCAGCGTTTTGCCTAACAGCTTGTACAAAAGATACAGATAAAGAAGTGCAAAATGAATCTAAAGAAGAAATGCAAAATGAAACAACTAAGTTTGAGAAAGATGAAGCTCTTGATAAGTTTATAAAGGCAGATATACAAAATGAAGTTCTTGAAGCACCTCTTGGAGCAGTTGCTCCAAAGCTTATATTTGCTAATGATAAATACGCTGGTGTACTTAATTACAATGGCTTATTAATATACAGCTTAGATGATAAAAAATTAAGCTCAGCAGTTGATATCAATGGTCTAGGATTTGATCAAATACAAGGTGACGGTGCTATAGAAATCTCATCGAATGACGAATATCTTGTTCTAAATAAAATGGGCAAAACAGACGGATATGTATACTCTTTAGAGGGTAAATACCTATCTAAGGCTGATGATATAAGTAAGATCAGCGCAAGTAAGGCAGAATATCTTGAAAATGATGGAATTAATGAAATCAAAGCAAAGATTGATGAAAAAGATAAAGACATCGATGCGATTATGACTCAAAATGGATACGTAGTTTTGACACTTGATTATGACAATTTAAAAGATTCAAAATTAAGTAAACTTGATAAAAATTATGAATTAGTAAATAGCTTTAATTTATCAGAGTAAATAAGTTAAAGTAAATCAAATTATATACGTTGATTAAAAGAAAATGAAATATACCCTCTTTACTATAATTGTAAGGAGGGTAGTTTTTTGAATTATATAAGAAAAATATAATAGAAAAATGTATTATAAATATCGATTTTGAAGAGAAACAAATATTGTAATTATGTAAGTACATAATTCGTTTTACGAGTGCTAGGACATAAGCATGTACCAAGACCACCTCAAGCGATATGTGTGGCAAATCCATAAAGATAATAAGCAAAGGCTCATCAAAGCCATTTACGATGTTAAATTTATGTAACAGTCTTTGAAATAAGTTGCAATTTACTCTCGTTGATGTTAATATAATACTAGGAGGCATAGCTATGAAAAAATTTATTTTAGGACTTCTTATTGTTTTATGCTTTTTATGTTCTGCGAATGTATATGCACAGAACATAAATATAAAGATAGCGAATAAGAATTATAAAGCAGCATTAATAAATGTAAAGGTCGATGGAGTGGATAAACAAAGCAAGGAGATGCCAAGTTTTATCTATCAAAGAAGGACGCTTGTTCCAATCAGGTTCTTATCCGAAACTTTTGGCGCGAGTGTTGATTGGAATAGTAAAAGTCAATCGGCTATCATAACTATGTCTGACAAGAGCATAGTCTTGACTATAGACAAGGCTGAGGCAACGATTAATGGCGTAACTAAGCCTATAGAAAAGGCTTACACTCCAAGACTTGTTAGGGTTAATGGCGGCGGAGCAAGGACTTATGTTCCTTTAAGGTTTATCTCTGAACTTTTTGGCTACGAGGTAGGCTGGGACAATAAATCGCAGACAGCTACTATCAATACTAATACGCAAGTTAGTGAAGAGCCAAGTGGTGATGATGACGCGATCATACTACCAAGTGGGGACGATGAGCCTGATCAAATCAAGCCTGACAATCCTAGTATAAAGCCGAACACTAGTGAGCAACCAAGTATTAAGCCTAATACTGATGGCTATGCGCACTTGACAAATGTTGTTGCTATTAGACATAATGATAGGGACGCGGTTTTATTCCAAGGGCTAAAGGGCAAGTATAAAGTGACTAAGCTTGATGGTCCAGATAGGCTTGTGCTTGATTTTGAAAAAGCTATCTTTGATGATCCAGAGCTATATAGGGAGTATAATATAGTCATGAACGGCATCAAGGGCGTTAGAGCTAGTCAATTTGCTGACAATGACAAGTCTAAATCTGATATGAATGTTAGGATAGTTATTGATATAGAGGATGCAAATATTGATTACAAGATAGAAGAAACAAACGATGGTCTTGTATTTTATACAAAGAAGTCGATGAAGTCTTTCTACTCTTATGATAGCAGAATTTTTGCCATTAAGAACACTGAGGGTAAAGTCTCTGATTACGTTTATGATGATCTAATGAAGACCATAAGTATGAACGTAGAGACTAGTAAAGAGCTTGAGACAGGCACTGAAGATTTTAAGGACCCATATATAAGGTCGCTTGTCGTAGAAAAGGCGCAAAATGGCTACACTTACACTATAAACCTAGTTAGAAATGTATCTTTAGAGAAAGTGGATGCTGGAAGTGCTGACTACGCTATAAAACTTAGTAGAATTATTAATAACAAGCCATCAGACTATTTAATCATGATTGATCCAGGTCATGGCGGAAGGGATCCTGGTTCTGTATCTAAGATTGACGGATCAAGTGAAACTGATTATATTCCGTATGTAGCTAGGTCTTTGGAAGCGAAGCTTAAGGCGGCTGGTTACAATGTTTTGAAGACTAACGATACTGTCGATGAATACGTCGATATATTTGAAAGAGCAAGGATGGCAAATAAAGTAAATGCGGACATTTTTGTAAGTATTCACGTTAATAGTGCTACTTCACCATCTGCAGCAGGTATAGAAGTTTTATACTCTAGCGAGGCAAAGCACAGTAATAAGACAAGAAGTCAAAAAGAGCTTGCTAACTGTATATTAAATGCTGTTGCTAATCTTATTGGCAACAAGGGACGTGGTCTTAAGGAAGGCGCCTACGTTGTTACAAGAAATACGAATATGCCGGCGGCTCTACTTGAGATGGAATTTTTATCAAATAAAAATACTCTTGCGCTTTTAAAGAGTCAAGCCTACCTTGATAAGATGGTCGATGGTCTATATAACGGCATTGTAGATTACTTGAACAATTATTATTAGAGGTTGATTATGAAAAAAGTTATTGTTTCAACAAACAATGAAAATAAATTAAAAGAGATTAAATTAATATTTCACGAGCTAGGCTATGAAGTTTTATCTAAGAAAGAGGCTGGCATAGCTGACTTCGATGTTGATGAGACAGGAACTACTTTAGAGGAGAATGCCTACATCAAGGCTAAGGCTCTTCGCGATATGGTGGACTGCGCTGTTATTAGCGACGACTCAGGCCTTTTCTGCGACGGTCTTTATGGCGAGCCCGGCATTTACTCGGCGCGCTATGCTGTGGAGCATGGTGATGATCATGGTAACAACGAGCTCTTACTCAAAAATCTTGAGGGCAGGGACAGAACGGCTCACTTCAAGAGCGTCATCTGCTTTATCGATGAGGATGAAAAAGTATTTTATGGTCATGGCAATGTTGATGGCGAGATACTTTATGAATACAGAGGCGCGGGCGGTTTTGGTTACGACCCACTCTTCTTACCAAAGGGTCATGACAAGACTTATGCCGAGATAGGCACCGAAGAGAAAAATAAGTTTTCGCACAGAAAGAGAGCTTTGGAAGATATTAAGGAAAAGATCTTACTTGAGGAAAAACACAAAGAGCTATATAAAAAAGTAGACTTTGCCTTGACACTTGATGAGATGAAAAATATTTTGAGAGTGAATAAGATAGCTGACGGCTCGAGAAGAGAGAATGACGCAGAACACAGCTTTCACGCGGCGGTTCTTGCACCAGTTTTTAAGGACATGGGCAAGTTTGAGGTTGACGCAAATAAGACGGCGGTACTACTTTTGTATCATGACCTAATTGAGATATACGCTGGCGACACCTATTGCTATGACACAAAGGGCAATGAGGATAAGAAGCAAAGAGAGAGCGAAGCGGCAGATAAATTATATTCAAAGCTTGATTCCTTAGGAGCTGAGCTTAGAAAATATTGGGATGAGTTTGAGGCTGCTGAGACGAACGAAGCAAAGTATGCGAATGCACTCGACAGGTTCCAACCACTCTTAATGCACTTTGCCTTTAATTCGCACTCGTGGCAAGATCACAAGATTACAAAGGAAGCCGTTCTTAAGAGGATGGCACCTATAAAGATATATTCAGACGAAATGTATGATTTTGTCTTGGATTATGTAGAAAGTCAATTTAAGAAAGAGGAGATGATTTAATGAAAATTACAGTAAACGAGAAAAAGGGTATCAAGGTTTTACCAGTATTTGAAGATGATTTGAACTTCTTCGAAAAATCAGAGGGCCTTGATGCTTTAGTAGAAAAAGAGTACTTTGCAGGCAAAACAAGCGAAGTATTTGCAAAGCTTGGCGAAGATGAGATAATTTATCTTGGCCTTGGCAAAAAGGATGAGATCACTACTAAGAAGATTATAGTAGCTTTCTTTGAATTAGCGAAAGCACTTAGAAAGTACAAGATTAAAGACGCAAACATCATTTTCAATAAGAAGCTTGATAATATTTGCTATAGAACTACTATGAAGGCTATAGTTGATGGTCTTGCATGCTTTGACTATGATTTTGATAAATATTTAGCTGAAGACAAGAAGCCTACTAAGCTTGGCACTATCAACATAGAAGTTATTGAAGACAAAAAGGATAAAGCTATGTCTGCCATAGAAGAAGGCATGAACATCGCAGAAGGCTATTCACTAACAAAGGATTTAGTTAACACTCCTGCCATTGACATGTATCCAGAAGTTTTAGCTAAGAGAGCGAAGGAAGACCTTGAGCCGCTTGGCGTTACTGTTGAAGTATATGGCAAGAAAGAGATAGAAGATTTAGGTATGAAGGCGTTCCTAGCAGTTGCAGCTGGTTCAGACAAAGAGCCTAAGCTAATTGTTATGAAATATATGAATGGCGAGGCAGGCGATAAACTTACTGCACTTGTTGGCAAGGGCTTAACTTATGACTCGGGCGGATACTGCATCAAGCATCCACAAGGCATGGCTACAATGCATATGGATATGGGTGGAGCAGGTGCTGTTATCGGCGCAATGCACGCCATCGCTAAGAATAAAGTTAAGAAGAATGTTGTAGCTGTCGTTGCATCATGCGAAAACTTAATTTCGGGTAAGGCATACAAGACTGGCGATTTAATCGGATCAATGTCAGGCAAGACTATAGAAGTAGCTAATACTGACGCTGAGGGTAGACTTACATTAGCTGATGCTATCTACTACGCATCAGATGTGCTTAAGGCTGATAGGATAGTTGACGTAGCTACACTTACAGGCGCTTGTGTAGTTGCACTTGGTTCATATAGAACTGGTGTTGTTACAAATAACGACGAGTTTATGAATGAAATGAACGAAGCATCCGTAAGAGCTGATGAAAAGCTATGGGTAATGCCTAACGACGACGAGTACAAGGACATGGTTAAGGGCACTATGACTGATTTACTTAACTCAGTACCTGGCGGCGCTGGTATGATCACAGCTGGTATGTTCCTAGAAAACTTCGTTAAGGAAGGAACTCCATGGATACACATGGATATAGCGGGAACTTCAGATACTTCAAAGGACTACGCACAATATAAAAAAGGCTCAACTGGCGTTCCAGTTAAGACACTTTATTATTTAATAAATTCTGAACATTCTTGCTAATAGCTTAATATAGACAAAGCGAAAGCTCTTCTCATTTTGATATAAGAAGAGCTTTTTTAATGCAAAACTATTTATTTAAATATTTTTTATATGCTTCTTCGTCCAGAACTAAATCGAATTCACCTATAAACTCAGTGAAGTCCTCTTCATTTAAGAAGCCTCTTTTAAATCTGTATAGACCATCTTCATCGTCAAGCTTAAATATGCCGCCGAAGTCGTAGCGAGTGGCGCCGTGCTCTTTCGCGTACTTAATCATTTCCCACTGCATTTGATAGTTTGGCATATAGTTTCTGTGAAGATTGTTTGACGCGCCGTACATGTACCACGCGTAGTCCTTATACATGATGAGTATCGCGCTCGATAGAGGAGTCCCTTCAAAGTCTGATAAAAATATTTTAGCGTCGTAATTATCGATAAGTCTCTTAAAATACTCTTTTGGTCTATAAGTGATGCCGTTGCGCTCAGCCATGACCTTAGTTTCTTCGAAGAAGGTATTTAGGTCCTTATCACTTTGTGAGATCTTTGTCGTAACACCTTTTCTGTAGCTTAGGCGAATGTTGTAGCGCGTTTTTGAGTGGAAGCCCCCCAGTATATCGTCTTCGCTTTTGCTTATATCGATGATGGCATTGCGTCTCGGCTGAATGAAGCTGTGTTCATCAGCGCCTCTCGTTCTTATTTTTAATTCTGTATCCTTATATAGACGGGTAAGTTTTTCATCGAAGGGAATGGCTGGATCAAATCTTAATAAAAATGCGTCCTTAAACTTATCCAATTTTTTCACTTCATCTACTAGGGCTAAAACAGTATCTTTATCATATATATCACAGACAGGTCCGCGATTAGCGTAAAGCAGCCACTTTCCATCTATTGCCTTGATAGATAGTATGCTCATTGCGGCGACTATCTCGCCATCATTTTCTAAATAAACATAGTCTTCGGACCAATTGTTTTTTATCTTCGCCCAAGCTCTGTCCTGAGTTAAAAAGCTATATTCATTTCTTTTTACGAAGTCATCGTAGCGTTTTAACTCAGACACGTTATTTAAATCAAGTATCATCTAATTCACCAACTTCTTCTTAAAAAATTCTTCAAATCTCTTGTCGTATCTCGAGTAGTATTCATCTAAACTTGCTTTTCTCTTTGCGTTCAAGTCCTTTCTATAGTATAGCGCCATGCTTTCAATATCGTCGTTGTAGCTACTCATCTTTTCCTTTGCGGCATCGCTTTCGATGTATTTTAATACAGTTTCGTATCTTGCGCCTAAGAATAAAAACTTATCCTTGCCAATGATTATCTCGTCATCCTTATGATAGACAAAGTCATTGACAAGCGCTTCAGCTAAGTTCGCGCCCGCAAGCGTTGAAAAGAAAGAGGAGCGTCCCTGTCTAAGATTGATTTCAAAAACCTTGTACTCTTTTGTTCTGTCATCAAGCTTGATATCAAAATTTGCCAATCCACGATAATTTATTTTCTCCAAGAAATTTTTAATCATAGGGAAGATCTTTTCGTAGGCATCTTGACTTGCATCAGCTATGGCAAGGTAGTTACCAATAAGTAGTGGGGTAGGATCCTCCATAAGAGCTCTACCTAGAGAGAATAGTTTTAGCTTGCCATTGCTATCTACGTAGGCGTTAACCACATGCATGTTTGAGTCAGCACCTTCAATAAATTCTTGAGCTATCATGTAGTCGTCGTAGCCATTAGCATATATATCATTAAGCGCCTTATTTAATTCAGCTTCATTTTTTAATATATAAGCTTTTTTCTTGCCCTCGAAGTCCAAGAAGAAGTACTCAACACTGTTCGATGGCTTTAGTACCATAGGAAAGTCAAAGCTTGTCTTGTAGCTTTTGTAATTATCCTTGTTAATGTATTCGCTCTTTGGATACTTAAGACCATATTTTTCGCATAAGTCGTAGAAATTCTTCTTCAGTATTAGCTCATTAAGCATGGACTTATCTGTAAATGGCAAATTATATCCACGTATCTTATCTTTGTTCATGATGACTCTCTCTGCATATGAGTCAGACGATGCTACCAGTATAAGCTCATTGTCTTGATGCGCTTCTTTAATTTTATTTAATTCATCAAGCATGACCGCATCGTCATCTAAGTCCTTATTGATTATTATATCGACAATATCAGAGTTCTCAGTCATGAGCAGCCTTGCCTTACCTAAGACCAAAGACTTAATGCCGTATTTCATATGAAAGCTTCTCGCCATAGAGTAGCTGTTAACATCTGTTCCTAATATAACTGGTAAAAAATTCATAATTATCTCCTTTATATATATCGCTACACTCATTATAACATAAATTGAACAAATTCTAAAAATATAATTATTTGTTTAAAATTTTTTATGGGGGGGGGTATATATCTAATGAAAAAATATATTAATATTTCGGAGGCGATTCCATTGTGGCCAATTACTTATGATACTATTTTATTTATATTTAAAGACTTATTTTAAGGAGATGTTTGATTAATGAAAAATAAATTTATAAAAGCGTTAATAATTGTACTCACATTATTTTTAATAATATCTATATACCATACTAGTAAATACTTCTCTATGACAAATAAGTATAATACTATGTTGTCTGTTTATGATAAATTGCCAATTAACTCTTATATCGCTTTGCGAAATCAAGATATGAATTTGTCACCATCAGATCGTGTGTTTGATGACAAGAAGATAAATGATTTATTTGACAATATAGATAAAATATGTGATAAAAAATATTCGTTTTATTCATATTTGCCAATTGCTGTCAATAATGGCATTGCACGCAAACAAACCTTTATTGATTTTGATATGTATTATTTGTACAATTTTAGGATTGATAAAGGAAGAAATTTTACAAATGATGATTTTCAAAGTAACAATGTAATTCCTATGATTGTTGGTTATGATATTAAGGACGATTATAAAATTGGTGAAGTTTATACTTTTGGTCGTGGCGATAAAAAAGGCATTCAAGCGAAAGTAATTGGATATTTTTCAAAAGATCAAAATTTTGCTTCGTTGTTAGAACTTACTGATACAACTAATAATGCATTGCTTATGCCGATTAGTGAAAATTTAGTAAAAAACAACTTTATTGAATCTGATTTTGATATGTATTTAAATGGCACAGTTTTTGAATTGAAAAACGATGAAGATGCACAAAAAATCGAAACACTTATTAATGATACAAAGTTTTATAATGTAGAAGTAAAAAAACTTCATGATGTATTAGATGATTTCAAAAACAAATATATAAAACCAAATAATAGAATGCTTATAATTTTTATAGCTATTGATATTGTTTTATTAGCTGGTATAGCTTTATTAGAATTAACTAGTTCTAGAAAAGATAAAATGCAAGTTTAAATAGTGATGATATTATATCCCCTCAGTGATTAGTAATATTGAGGGGATATTTTTTATTTAATAAAAAATGACTAAACTTTTGAAATTATATGTAAAAATATGTTATAATTATAAAGGAGGTCTTTTTATGGAAAATAATTTTGATGATAATAATAAAAACATTGATATAAATGAAGAAGCAAAGGCAGCGAGTGAAAATGAAATTTTAGAAGCTGCTGAGGCGATGGCGAAGGCAAAGGAAGATGACATCAAGTCGTGGATATACTCGATAGTTATCACTGTAGCTATCACTTTATTCCTCGTAAACTTCGTCTTTGCTCTAACAAGGGTTGAAGGCATATCTATGGAGCCGACACTACATACTGGCGACAGGGTCTTCGAGTGGAAGCTATTTAAGTACTTTAAAGAGCCGAACAGAGGCGACATAGTCGTTATCAAGGGCGAGAAGACTAATAACGAACACTATATCAAGAGGCTCATAGGTCTTGCGGGCGACGTTATTGACATCATCGACGGCGATGTTTACGTCAATGGCAATAAGCTAGACGAACCGTACCTAGACAGAAAGACTAGCGAGCAAAACGGCAACCATTGGGTTGTGCCTGCGGACTCATACTTTGTTATGGGGGACAATAGAGAAGGCGGTAACTCCTACGACTCAAGGAGTTTCGGACCTGTAGAGAAAAAATATTTACAAGGTAAGGCTGTATTTAGATTTTGGCCTTTGAATAAATTAAAAATATTTAGATAGGATGATAGGATGGATCAAAAATATATTCGTAACTTTTCAATAATTGCGCATATCGACCATGGTAAATCTACTTTGGCTGATAGAATCATTGAAAAGACTGGCTTACTTACTCAAAGAGAGATGCAATCACAAGTTTTGGATAGCATGGATCTTGAAAGAGAAAGAGGAATAACAATTAAATTAAAGGCCATACGTTTGATATATAAGGCAAAAGATGGACAGGATTATATTTTTAACCTTATAGATACGCCCGGCCACGTCGACTTTAACTACGAAGTGAGTAGATCATTAAAGGCGTGCGAGGGCGCGATACTTGTTGTCGACGCGACTCAAGGCGTTGAAGCGCAAACGCTTTCTAACGTCTATCTTGCTTTGGATCAAGACTTAGAGATACTTCCTGTTATCAATAAGATGGATTTGCCAAGCGCGAGACCAGATGAAGTTAAGGAAGAGATTGAAGATATCATCGGCCTCGACACGACTGATGCGCCACTAATCAGCGCAAAGAGCGGACTTAATATTGAAGATGTTTTAGAAGACATCGTTAAAAATGTTCCGCCGCCAAATGGCGATAAGGATAAACCTTTAAAGGCGCTTATCTTTGACTCGGTATACGATGCTTACAGAGGCGTTATCTGCTACATCAGAGTTTTTGACGGCGTTATTAAAAAAGGCACACAAATAAAGATGATGCAAACAGGAACTACTTTTGAAGTTGATGAAGTTGGTGTAAATAACACATCGCTTTTAAAGAAGGATACGCTTGAAGCAGGTGAAGTAGGTTACTTTACAGCACAGATCAAAAATGTAAAAGACGCCAGAGTTGGTGACACAATAACTTATCTTGACAATCCAACTGATGAGCCACTAAGCGGTTACAAGAAGGTCGTACCAATGGTTTACTGCGGTATATATCCAGCAGAGGGCGAAGACTTTAACAGCGTTAGAGAGGCTCTTGAAAAGCTTCAAGTTAATGACGCATCTCTTGTCTTTGAGGCAGAAAATTCAGCGGCACTTGGCTTTGGATTTAGATGCGGTTTCTTAGGCCTTCTTCATATGGAGATAATTACTGAAAGGCTTGAGAGAGAATTTAATCTAAATATAATCTCGACTGCGCCATCGGTTATTTATGAAGTTCATAAAAAAGATGGAACTATGATGATGATACAAAACCCATCGAACCTTCCTGACCCAAGTGAAATTGATTACATGGAAGAGCCTATGGTTAACGCAGAGATAATGACTCCAAAGGATTATGTTGGAGCCATTATGGACATCTGTCAAAATAGACGTGGTGAATTTATTAACATGGAATACCTTGATCAAACAAGAGTTACGCTTCACTATAGAATGCCACTAAACGAGGTTATATACGACTTCTTCGACGCACTTAAGTCAAATACAAAGGGCTACGCATCGCTTGACTACGAAATTTCAGGCTATCAAAGAAGCGAGCTTGTTAAGGTTGACATACTTATCAATGGCGAGCTTATCGACGCATTCAGCTTGATTTTACACGAGTCAAACGCTTATGAAAGAAGTAGATCAATTGTTGAGGGACTAAAGGACGTCATCCCAAGACATCAATTTCAAATACCTATACAAGCGGCTATCGGCTCAAAGATTATCGCAAGAGAAACTATTAAAGCGCTTAGAAAAGACGTTCTTGCAAAGTGCTATGGCGGTGACATTTCAAGAAAGAAAAAACTACTTGAAAAGCAAAAAGAAGGTAAGAAGAGGATGCGCCAAATTGGCTCAGTAGAACTACCTCAAGAGGCCTTTCTTTCAGTATTGAAGTACAAGGAAAAGAAATAATGAATAAATTAGGAATATATATACATATTCCTTTCTGTGAAAGAAGATGTAAATATTGCGATTTTACATCTTCTATTTTTAATCAAGACAGAATGAAGGATTATGTTGATCATTTATTATTAGAGATAAAAAATAATGAAGAGCTCTTAAAAAATTATATTGTGGACACCATATTTATAGGTGGAGGCACGCCATCTTTATTGAGTATAGAGGACTTAAGACGTCTTGTTAATGGCTTAAATGAGGCCATAAACATAGATGAAGATTATGAATTTACTATAGAAATAAATCCAAACTCTATAAGCGAAGAAAAATTAATCGTTTACAGAGAGCTTGGCATAAACAGAATTTCTATAGGTGTGCAAAGCTTTAACGATAGGCTTTTACGCATCATAGGCAGGCTTCACACAGCTGACGAGGCGTGCGAAAAGATTAAATTAGCGAAGAGATATTTTGACAATCTTAGTTTAGATTTTATATTCTCGCTGCCGACAGAAACTTTATCGGATGTGATAGCATCAATCGATGCAGCAAGTGAACTAGGCGCCACACACATATCGCTTTACTCACTTATACTTGAGGAGGGCACTAAACTCGCCGCACTTGTTGAGAGTGGCGTCTATAGGGTGAACGATCAAGTGACAGATAGGCTCATATATAGAAAGGCGACTGAGCACTTAGAAAGCCTTGGCTACATGCAATATGAAATTTCGAACTTTGCCAAGGACGGATGCTACTCAAGGCATAATTACAAGTACTGGTCTATGGATGAGTATCTAGGCCTAGGCATGGCGGCGCACTCACTAATTAAAAATAAAAGATTTTTTAATGCGAACAATTTTAGCGAGTACTTTGACGATGTGAAGAAAAATGTATATCACGATGAAGAAATTTTAACTAGAGAAGATAAAATCACTGAGTATATAATTTTTAAGCTAAGGACAAACGAAGGCATAATTATAAACGAGATCAATAAAAAATACGATATAGATTTTGAAGATATATATAAGGAAGAATTATCTAGGGCGATAAATGAAAAGCTGCTAAAAAAATGTGACGGCAGATACTTTTACACAGAGCTTGGCAGGGACCTTGCGAATCAAGTAGAAATACTTTTTGTATAAGGAGAGGCTATGGACGAAATAATTAAAAGAGCGATTGATTATCTTGAAAATATTTTTACTGGCAACTCAGACGGTCACGGCGCAGATCACAGCCTAAGAGTTTATAATAACGCGCTTAATATAAGAAAAGCTTATGAATGCAATGAACTACATGTAGACCTAGGAGCACTTCTTCATGACGTTGATGACCATAAATTATTCAATAATAAAAATAATGAAAATGCAAGAAAATTCTTAATTGAAAATGATTTCGACAGTGAGGCGATTGAAGATATTATTGAGATTATCAATTCAGTTTCATTTACAAAGAACAAGGGAACTAAGCCAAAGACACTCGAAGCATGCATTGTTCAAGACGCTGACAGACTTGACGCGATAGGAGCCATAGGCATTGCGAGGACCTTTATGTATAGCGGCAAGAATGGCCGCGGCATAGAGGACTCACTAAAGCACTTTGATGAGAAGCTCTTATTATTAAAGGATATGATGAATACAGATGAAGCAAAAAGGCTCGCTGAAGAAAGAGATAGATTTATGAAAGAATTTTTATCAGAGATAAATGACGAGCTTAATTATAAAAAATATAATACCAAATGAAAAAGGCGATATTATCGTCTTTTTTTATGCATTTAGAGCAATATTTTGCAAAAAATTTGCAAAAAAGTAAATATTTTTGAAAAAAGCTTGATTTTTTTATTATTTTGGGTATAATAGATATAGAGTTAGCACTCACCAGTCAAGAGTGCTAACAAAAATTATGGAAGGTGATCAATTGGATGAGAGAAAATTAAAGATTTTAAAAGCTATAATCAGCTCATACAATGAAACTGGTGAACCGGTTGGCTCGAGGCTTGTCGCCAAGAACGAGTCCATAGGTCTTAGCTCGGCAACTATTAGAAACGAGATGCAAGACCTTGAAGAAGCGGGCTACTTAATAAAAACTCATCTTTCTAGCGGAAGAGTGCCATCACAAAAAGCATATCGCTTGTATGTTGACATGGTAGTTCAAAAAGACTTCGAAAAGCTTTCGTCTACAGAAAAGAAAATTTTCTTAGATGATATAAATAATAAGTCGAAGAACTTAGATAGTATGATAGGAAAGATGTCAAAGCTCTTGTCAAGCCTAACTGATTTTACATCGATTGCTTATATTAGGCACAAAGGCGAGACAAAGCTAAAGAGCTTAGAGCTTTTAAAAGTTGACGAAAACAAAATACTTGCTATCTTTGTCTATGAGAACTTTGCCATTGACAAGACATTAATTACGCTTAATGAAGAGATAAGTGAAGAGGAAGTGGGTTATTTTAAGGAGATTTTAAATAAGAATCTTGCTGGCAAGTCCATAAACTCACTTGATTTCAATTCATTGAAGCATGAAAAGGACAGTCTAGTCAATTATAAGGCCATATTAGAAAGCGTTTTGGAAAAGTTTTCGCAAAAAGACGAGACATATAGCGCAGACAAGATATTCCTTGAAGGAATAAATAAGATCTTGAATTATCCAGAGTATTCTGACTTCGATAAGGCTAGAGAGCTTATAGAGCTCTTAGAAGACAAAAGAGGTCTACTTAATATCTTAGAGAATGAAAATTTGGATAATGATCTTGTCATTAAGATAGGCAATGAGAATGAAATCGACATCTTCGACAACATTGCTCTAGTACTTAAGAACGTAAACATCTTGGATAATGAAGTTACTTTTGGTTTAATCGCTCCAATGAGAATTGATTACAAAAAAGTTCTTTCTATATTTGATGATTTTTATAATGATGATTTATTTTAGGAGGGATTAAATGGAAAAAGACAAAAAACTGAATGAAGAAATGGAAGAAGAAAAGCTTATAAATGAAGAAGCAGTAGATGAAGCAGAAGAAGTTCAAGAAAAAGCTGATTCTGATGAGCAAGATGGCTTAGCATCTGAAATAAATGATCTTCAAACAAAACTTGTAAGACTACAAGCGGACTTTCAAAATTACAAGAAGAGAGTAGAGAAAGAAAAGGACGACTTGGTATCGATAGGTGTTGTAAGCATTGCAAATGAAATACTTCCTGTTATAGATAACTTCGAGAGAGCCTTGGAACACGATGATGAGAGTGGCTCATTTAAAGAAGGCATGGAGCTTATCTACGAAGGATTGAAAAATGCTCTTAAAGCAAAGGGCATAGTTGAATTGAAGGCACTGGGTGAGGATTTTAACCCAGACTATCATCAAGCGGTATCTATGGGCCACAGTGATGAATACAAAGAAAATCAAGTCATAGAAGTTTTATTAAAAGGTTATGAATACAATGGCAAGGTTATTCGCCATGCCATGGTTATAGTAAATAAATAAGAAAATATATTAAGGAGGAATAAATTATGGGAAAAATAATTGGTATTGACTTAGGTACAACAAACTCATGTGTATCAGTAATGGAAGGTGGAGAAGCGATAATCATTCCTAACGTTGAAGGTAACAGAACTACTCCATCAGTAGTAGCATTTACAAAAGACGGAGAAAGATTAGTTGGTGAAACAGCTAAGAGACAAGCAATCACAAATCCAGACAGAACTATATCATCAATCAAAAGAGAGATGGGTAGTAACTATAAGATTGACATAGACGGAAAAGATTATACACCACAAGATATATCAGCAATGATATTACAAAAATTAAAAGCAGACGCAGAAAGCTATTTAGGCGAAACAGTTTCAGAAGCAGTTATCACTGTTCCTGCATACTTCACAGACGCTCAAAGACAAGCAACTAAGGACGCTGGTAAGATAGCAGGTCTTGAAGTTAAGAGAATCATTAACGAGCCAACTGCAGCAGCACTTGCTTATGGCATGGACAAAGAGCACGGTCAACACAAGATTATGGTATATGACCTAGGCGGCGGTACATTCGACGTTTCTATACTAGAAGTAGGCGACGGCGTTTTTGAAGTACTAGCAACTAGAGGTAATAACAAGCTTGGCGGAGACGACTTTGACCAAAGAATCATAAATTATATAGCAGATAACTTTAAAAAGGAAAATGGCGTAGACTTAACTCAAGACAAGATGAGCTTACAAAGATTAAAAGAAGCAGCAGAAAAGGCTAAGAAAGAGCTTTCTACTACAATGACAACAAATATCAACTTACCATTCATCTCTGCTACAGCAGCTGGTCCACTTCACTTGAACATGGATTTAACAAGAGCAAAGTTCAATGAACTTACTCATGACTTAGTAGAAAAAACTACTGAACCAGTTAAGAGCGCGATCAAAGACGCTGGCATCAGTGCAAGCGAAATCGATAAGGTACTTTTAGTTGGTGGTTCAACAAGAATCCCAGCTGTTCAAGAAGCTGTTAAACAAATCATCGGTAAAGATCCTCAAAAGGACATCAATCCAGATGAATGCGTTGCCATCGGTGCATCAATCCAAGGCGGTGTATTAACAGGTGAAGTTAAAGACTTATTATTGCTAGACGTTACACCACTATCACTTGGTCTAGAAACACTTGGCGGAGTAACTACAAGACTTATTGAAAGAAACACAACTATTCCAACAAAGAAATCACAAATATTCACAACAGCAGCTGACTCACAAACATCAGTTGATATACACGTACTTCAAGGTGAAAGAGAGATGGCAGCGGACAATACTACACTTGGTCGCTTCCAACTAGAAGGTATAGCACCAGCACCAAGAGGAATCCCTCAAATCGAGGTAACATTTGATATCGATGCCAATGGTATTGTTAATGTATCAGCAAAGGATTTAGGCACAGGCAAAGAACAAAAGATCACTATCACAGCTTCATCTAACCTATCAAAGGACGATATTGATAAAAAAGTTAAAGAAGCAGAAGAATTTGCTCAACAAGATAAGAAGAAAAAAGAAAATATCGAAGTAAAGAACAACGCTGATCAAATGGTTTACCAAACTGAAAAGCTTATGAAGGATCTTGAAGGCAAAATTTCTGAAGATGAAAAGAAAGACATCGAAGCAAAACTTGCTGATCTTAAAAAAGCAAGCGAAGGCTCAGACTATGACGATATGAAGAAGAAGACAGAAGATTTAACTCAAGCCTTCTATAAAGTTTCAGAACAATTGTATAAACAAAGTGCAGAAGCAGGTGCAGCTGGAGCTGAAGCAGGTGCACAAGGCTCTGAAGAACACAAAGGTGATGATGACGTAGTTGATGGTGACTACGAGGTAGTTGACGAAGACGATAAATAAGATTTATTAGATTTAGATTAAGAAGAATGGAGAGTGCCTTCATTCTTCTTTTTTACATATAGAAAAGAGATTTATTATACTTTTATTTTTCACGCATATTTGGTATAATAAATGTATATGATAATTATTTTACATTTTAGAAAGGGTGTAAGTTTTGAAAGATTTATACGAAGTTTTAGAGATAGAATCAACTGCGACTGAAGCTGAGATCAAAACTCAATATAGGAAGCTTGCAAAGAAGTATCATCCGGACCTTAATCCAGGTGATGAAGAGGCCGAAGCTAGATTTAAGGAGATATCTGCTGCATATGAAATCTTAGGCAATGCTGAGAAGAGAAAGCAATACGACACATATGGTGAGTCTATGTTTCAAAATGGAGGCACTGGATCTGGCGGTTTCGGTGGTTTCACTGACGATATATTTGGTGACATCTTTGATATATTTGGAGGCGGCTTTGGTGGCTTCTCGTCATCTGCGTCGCAAAGCAAAAGGCCAATGTACGGAGAGGATGTAAGATATAACCTTACTATAGACCTAGAAGATGTTTTAAACGGCACTCAAAGAGAGATTGAGATAGAGAGAGTCGAAGAGTGCTCACATTGCCACGGAAGCGGAGCCAAGGACGAGAACAGCAAAAAGACTTGCTCAACTTGTTCAGGCAGAGGCACAGTTAGAAATGAGAGAAGAACAGCCTTTGGCGTCTTCGTTCAAACAGATGTTTGTCCAGACTGTCATGGCACAGGTGAGATAATTACTGAAGAGTGCCCACACTGCCATGGTCATGGAACTGAAAAGAAGAAGAAAAAGATTCTTGTTAAGGTACCAAAGGGCGTTCGTGAAGACAGCGTAATTAGCATAAGAGGCGAAGGAAGCGTTGGTAAGAATGGCGGACCAAATGGTGATCTAAATGTTTACATCGACATAAGAGAAAATAAAAAATTTAAACGTAGCGGCGATGATTTATATACAAGTGTTAGCATAAATTATTTACAAGCAGTTTTAGGTGATCAGATTGAGGTCGATACGCTTGATGGCAAAGTTAGATTAACTATACCTGAGGGAACTCAAAGCCATACTAAATTTAAGATAGCTAATAAGGGCCTATATCCACTACACAAGAATTACAGATGCGATTTATACGTTGTAGTCAAAGTTGATGTGCCAAAGAATTTGAATGATGAGCAAAAAGAATCATTAATAAAGCACTTTAAAGACATGGATTTTGATTATGAGCCAAAGAAGAAAAATTTATTTGAAAAAATAAAAGACAAACTATAGGAGTTAATATGAATTATAGAGAGATAAAATTAAAATTTAAAAAAGAATACGAAGAAAAGGTCGAAATATTTTTATCGGACCTAGGAATTGACAATATGGCGATTGAAGACCCAGACGATTTAAAAATTTTTCAAGAAAGACAAAACGCTTGGGACTTATACGACGATGACCTAATTAAATTAGAAAAAGGTCATATAAGATTTACCATCTACCTAGATGACATAGCGGACAATGATGAAAGAGAAGCCAAGATCATGTCTTACATCAAAGAGCTTGGCGGAGAATTTTCTAAGGAAATAATTGACGATAGCGATTGGAAAAACAATTGGAAGAAGTTCTTCAAGATTTTAAAACCAAACAAAACCATAGTTATAGTGCCAACTTGGGAAGAGTACGAAAAGAAAGATGGGGAAGAGATAATAAAGCTAGAGCCGGGTATGGCCTTTGGCACTGGCTCACACGAGACAACATCCTTATGTATAAAGAAGCTTGAAGAGTACATGAAGCCTGGTATGAAGGTTCTTGACATAGGTACAGGTAGCGGTATACTATCGATTGCTGCGTCAAAGCTAGGTGCGAGCGAAGTCCTAGGCGTTGACATAGACCCGATGAGCGTATATATTGCTAATGAAAATAAAAAGTTAAATGAAGTTACTGACGCAGAATTTATAGTCGGCGACCTGCTTTCAAAGGTTAAGGATAAATACGATATAGTCGTTTCAAATATACTTGCAGAAGTCATAGTCACTATGACAGGCGATTTACACAAGTTTATGAATAAGGACGGAATTTTCATTTCATCAGGCATATTAAAAGTTAAGTCCGCCATGGTTATCGACTCACTTGAAGCAAATGGCTTTGATATATTAAACGTCGAAGACCTAAACGAATGGACTTCAATTGTAGCTAAACATGCATAGATTTTTCGCAGAAAAAAAGGACGAAGACCTTTTATATTTAGCAAAAGAAGATATAAAGCACTTCAAAGACGTTTTAAGGATAAAGGATGACGAAGAAGTCGAAGTCTACATCGATGGCAGTGGTTATATCGCAGTTCTTAACTCATACACAAAGGATGAGTTGTCTCTTAAAATAATTTCTGAGATAAATGAAAAATATGAGTCAGATCTAAAAATCACATTATTTCAATCATTAGTAAAGTCTGATAAGATGGACTTTATTATACAAAAAGCTATAGAAATGGGTGCTTATGGCATAGTTCCTATCGAGACGAAGAGGTCTATTGTCAAGAAAAAAGATATAAAAGATAAAAAACTGGAAAGATATAGAAATATCGCAAAGGCCGCAGCAATGCAGTCAAAGCGCGAGTTTATCCCAAGTGTTTCTGATGCAATGAAGCTAGATGAAGCAAAAGAAATTTTAGATAGTTTTGACTTAGTTTTAATCGCTTATGAAGATGAGCTTGATAATAGCATAAAAAATTATGATATCAAAGACAAAAAGAATATCGCCATCGTCGTAGGACCTGAGGGCGGCTTCGACATAAGTGAGATAGATGAGCTTAAGAAATTTGGCTACAAATCCATTAGCATGGGAAAGAGAATACTTAGAGCAGAGACAGCGCCAATAGCGCTACTTACTATGCTTTACTACGAATTTAACGGAAGTGGTCTTTTATGATGAAGGTTTATGTGCAAAACTTGGGCTGCAAAGTAAATTTATATGAGGCTCAAGCGATAAAAAATGCCTTTGAGCAAAAGGGCTACGAGGTCAAGGAAGATTTTGACGATATTGATGTATATGTAATCAATACTTGTACTGTTACAAACAAGTCGGACTCGAAGTCAAGGCAGATGATATCAAAGGTCAAGAAGAAAAATCCTGATGTCATAGTCATCATTTGCGGCTGCTACAGCCAGATTAATGCTAAAGAGATAGAAGAGATGGATATAGCGGACATCATAGTCGGTACACAAGGCAGAAACAAGATAGTAGAGTACTTGGAAGAATATTTGAAACTCGGCGAGAAGAAAAATTACGTTGAGGATAATATCGACAAAAATTATGAGGAGCTACTTTTTGATAAAAATTTCGATAGCACTAGAGCCTTTATTAAGATAGAGGACGGCTGCAACAATTTTTGCTCGTATTGCATAATACCATACGCAAGAGGCAGAGTGCGTTCGAGAAAGGCAGATAGCATTATAAAAGAGATAGAAACGCTTGCTAAAGACGGTTACAAAGAATTTGTCATCACAGGTATACAGATTACTGATTATGAAGATGATGGCATTGATCTAATAAAGTTATTAGAGATGATAGACGAAGTGCCTGGCGTAGAAAGACTAAGACTTGGTTCAATTCAGCCAAAGTTATTGAAGGATGAAACGGTAGAGAGACTTGCTCATCTAAAGCACTTACAGCACCAATTTCATTTGTCTCTACAAAGCTGCTCAAACAAAGTGCTTAAGCTAATGAATAGGAAGTACACGAGAGAAGACTATATAGAAAATACAGAGAAGATATATAAGGCTATGCCAGACGCTGCCATAACTACGGACATCATAGTTGGCTTCCCTGGGGAAGATGATGAGGACTTTAAGAAGTCCATTGAGATAGTGAAAAAAGTAAATTTTTTAAAGGTTCATGTTTTTAGATATTCAAGGCGTAAGGGGACTAAAGCTTACGATATGCCTAACCAAGTCGCTGAGAGCGTTAAGAAAGACAGAGCAGAAATTTTAGAAGAGTATCAAGAGGCGTCGAGACATATATTTATAAATAAATTTATTGGCGATGAATTTGAAGTCTTGTTCGAAGAGAAAAAATATGAGTACTTTGAGGGCTACACATCAAATTACATCAGAGCTTATCTTAAAACAGATGAAGATCTTCATAACCATATAATAAAGGTAAAGGCAGTAGAAAGATTTAAAGACGGAGTATTAGTAGAAAGGATTTGATTTTATGGATTGT
>UQBO01000011.1 GCA_900539225.1 uncultured Eubacteriales bacterium | reverse complement strand
AAATGCCAAAAGAATATTACCTTTATGTCAACGGACAAAGGGTTAAAGTCAGCGAGCAGATATATAAAGTCTACTGGCGAGAAAAAGAACACGAAAAGTATTTAGAGCAGGTGGACAAGAAAAACCACTTGCTCTTTTTTTCATCATTGGATCATGACGGAAATTTTGTAGATAACCTTGCTGATGAAAGTGTGGATGTAGAAAAAATAATTGAAACACGGATCTTAATTGAAACAGTCAGAAAGGCTATATCAAGGCTGAATGATGAAGAAAGGGACATCATAGAGCGTTTGTATTTTAATGATGAAACATTATCGAGTGTAGCAAGAAGTAAGAAAGTGAGCTATCAAGCTATACAATGGCGAAAAAACAATATTCTTAAAAAGCTAAAGGTGCTTTTGAAAGAATTTATAAAGTAAACGCCTTGTAGATGGGGGCAGATTTTCCTTTATAAATTGAAGGGAGATCTGTCCTTATATTTTATTTAAGGAAGTGATGAAAACCATAAAGTTGAAGAGAATCTCTCTTAAAGCCGTTAGGCTATTGTTCCTTGAAAACTGAATAGACCATGACGGGACTTTTAATTACTTAGTGAGAGTAAGGAATTTACGCCATGACTTTCCTGCTGAAGAAATTCGGTTTAAATGAATACTGTCAAAGACAAGGATAGAAGGAAACGAGCGATAAATAAATTTTCTTAAAGCAAAGAACGAGGATAACTTTGCGAGCGATGACCTAAGTAATGATAATGATACTTCTTTAGTGAAAGCCGGCTCATCTTAACAGGGGCGGTGGTGAGATTCCAATGTTGCTTATCCTAAGCACCCGTTAATGTCATAAAACTTTAGATAAAATTATATGAGGAGGATTTAGAATGAATAATGAACTATTAAGATATAGCCTCCAATTATCTATGCTGTCTATGTTACTTTCTAAGCACTTGCTCAGTGATATTGAATATAAAAAGATAAAACTAAAGCTGATGAAAAAGTATAATATCTCTACAGAATTATATTTATAATGTTTTGCAAGTGTGGTATAATAGAACTGCATAGAAAGATACAAAAAGGAGGCGGTGCAGTGAAAAAGGATGTTAAAGTTATTAAAGGTGATACCACACTGAAAAGAACTGCATCAGGGTGTGTTCAACGCTCAATAAAGAGAGTGGCAGCTTATTGCAGAGTTAGTACGGATACTGAAGATCAGATTAATAGCTATAATTCTCAGGTAGAACATTACACAGAATTTATACAGAAAAATAAAGAGTGGACTCTTGCCGGAATATATGCTGACGAGGCGATAACAGGAACACAGGTTGATCGAAGAATTGACTTTCAAAGATTAATAAATGACTGTATGAACGGCGATATAGATATGATAATTACAAAGTCTATATCAAGATTTGCAAGAAATACATTAGACACCTTAAAGTATGTAAGAAAGTTGAAAGAGTTTAATGTTGCGGTCTTTTTTGAAGAGGAAAACATAAACACCTTAACAATGGACGGAGAGTTGCTTTTAACAATTTTAAGTTCAGTTGCGCAACAGGAAGTAGAGAACATTTCAGCCAATGTCAAAAAAGGTTTGAGAATGAAGATGGAAAGAGGAGAAATGGTAGGCTTTCAAGGGTGTTTAGGCTATGACTATGATCCGGAAACTAAAAGCATTTCTATAAATGAAAAAGAAGCTGAGATTGTAAGATATATTTTCAGAAGATATATTGAAGGTGTTGGCGGTATGGTAATCTCCAGAGAACTTGAAGAACAAGGATATTTATCGCCAAGAGGAAATAAAAGATGGACGGAAACAACAGTTTTAGGAATCATAAAAAATGAGAAATATAAAGGGGATCTTATGATGGGAAAGACCTATACGGTTGATCCTATTTCAAAGAGAAGATTGGATAATTTTGGAGAACAGGATAAGTTTTATATAGAGAACCATCACGAGCCAATCATTTCGGAAGAAGATTTTGAAAAAGCTCAAGGTATTAGATTAAGAAGGTCAAAAAACAGAAATACCGTTGCTAATAATGGCGGTAAGAGAGAAAAGTATTCAAGAAAATATGCTTTTAGCAGTATGCTTGAATGTGGATTTTGTGGTCATAATCTTTCAAGAAGAAATTGGCATTCGAGTTCAGAGTATACAAAAGTTATATGGCAGTGTGTCAATGCTACTAAAAACGGAAAGAAGTATTGTCCGCATAGTAAAGGGATTGAAGAAGAAGCCATAGAAAAAGCATTCATGGAAAGTTATCGTCAGGTATGCCACAATAATGTTGAAATTACTAATGAATTCCTTAAAACTGTGGAAGAAGAATTGAAAGACAACAGTTTAGCTAAAGACCTGAAGAAGATAACAAATCAACTTGATAAGATACTAAAGAAAGAAAAGGATCTTGTTGAGTTAAGGCTGAATGAGTCAATCAGCATGGATATATATCAGGATAAGTATAATGAAATAGCTATTAGTAAAGAGAAATTACTTGCAGAAAAAAGGACTTTAGAAGTAACACTCACTGATGAAAAAGCGTTGAAGAAAAGGCTCGAGGGGTTTAAAAAATTACTTGAGTCCAATAAATATCTTGAGGAATTTGATAGGGCAGTATTTGAAAGTATAGTAGATAAAATCATCATTGGGGGAACTAACGATGAAGGTGAAATTGATCCTGCAATGATTACTATCATATATAAGACTGGAAAAAAAGATTCTCAGGACGGAAGATTATTCAAGAGCAGAAGAAAAAATGCCAAGGAAGTTAATGAGGAAACTGACAACAAATTGTATCCTCATTCAAGCGACGAGGTTAATAATTTGTATTCCTATCCTATTGACAACACATTTGGAGACGGTAGTATTAATGAAAAAAGTGGAGACTGAAAACGAATAAATATCAAGAGTAGTGTATTTATGAGCGTTTTTGAGACTAGGTAAAAGCTCAGGAAAGTCCGTATTTCTTATAGGGCATTGAAGACTGCGTGTGTTATTATGTTTTTAGCGGAGTTACAAATCGGAAGTTGACGAACTGATAATCAACCTGAATTTTTGATATTCATCGCCTATGGCGCTGTAATAAATACACCTATGAAAGGGTGGTTCATTATGAAGAATAATAATTTTGGTGTGTGGAGGACGCACGCTAAATAATCCTACAGAACTAATTATGGAGGACACAGGATGATATTAGAAACATTACTTCCTCAATTAGAATTTCAACCTAACATTGAGGATGCAGTAAAGCAAAAAATGATTAAAAGTAGACGGCAAGTTGAAGAAATCGCAGCAACCGCCTACAGTAGCAACGATTTTGATTTTCCGCTATGCAGACGAATGCCACTAACTCGCTTGGTGGTAGTTATATATTTATTGACGCAAAAGTATGCCGAGTATAAAGCCATTGGTGTAACAGATGAAATTGTTTTGGATACTTTTAGAGATGTCTCACTGCGGGCAAACTTGTACTATAAACAGCATGGCAAAATTGGCATTTCTAAAGATGATGTTATTTGGTTCCGCCACATTATGAATGTGCACATTTTCAAAGTTGGAGTATTGCAATACCAAACATTCAATATGATTTATTTGGACGAGGAAACCATTGGAGAGCCTTATATGGTGTTTTCACAAGAACAGAAACGGACATTGCCCAATGGAGCGCCTGTGATAAATTGCCATATTCAAAAAGGTGCGAATATTAGCGATAGCTTAGTCGAGAAATCTCTTGACCAAGCAAAGGCGTTTTTCAAGGATTGCTTTTCATCTACAGAGTATAAAGCTTTTCTTTGTTATTCTTGGTTACTCTATCCTCCGATGCTAAACATACTTCCAACGGATTCGAATATCAAGCAGTTTGCAAAACACTTTTCTATCATTGGTGCGTGCAACGATTCGGAACAGGCTAAAGAGAATTTATTTGATTACGGCAAGCATAATTTACATTGCAAACCAACAGTTCTACAAAGGATTGCAAAAGAACATAAAGAACTTCTTGGTTATGGGTGTGGAGTAATTATGCTATAGAGTACAGCAAATTCAAGTTTGCAAAGATGCAAACATTGAATAACTTACAAATGACACATGATATCAATGTTATTGCCTCAGGCCATGTTAAGACGGTAGCATTGATGTCTCATATTAATGTAAGAAAACAACGGAAAAAAGAAAGAAGGGTTTGCATGATTACTGAGCGATTAAAGATAAGAAAATTTACTAATAATGATCTAATGGAACTCTATAATCTACTTTCAGATGAAGATGTCATGGAATTTATAGAACCGCCTTTTTCATGGAAAAAAACAGCGAATTTTCTAAATAGTGTTGCACTGATTGATTCTCCTTTGATCTATGCGGTAGAGGATTTTAATCAGAAGTTTATCGGATATGTAATATTTCATGAGTATGACAAAGACTCCTTCGAACTTGGTTGGATAATGAATAAGAGATACTGGGGGAAAGGATATGCCAATGAATTAACAAAAGCTTTTATAAAGCGTAGTTCAGAGATAGGGAAAAACTTGATTATTGAGTGTGACCCGAATCAAGAAAAGACCAAACGAATTGCGGTGAAAAATGATTTTGAATTTATTGGAGAAAGTGATGGCTGCAGTGTATTCAAAAGAAAGCTGCTTAAATAAAACTCCAACTTTCTGGGGTTACATCATTTGTGTGCTGTTTTTCTTTGCCCAAGTAGGATATTATAAATTATATGATGTTTATTGATTGGCATCCACATACAAGGTTTTTAACATTTGTTGATTTTATCAATACTGACCACCAAGCCATGTGTAGACTATAGCATTATTGTACAATAAAATAAGAATTTGAATTTATAATATAATAGGAGTTTATATGGAGGTTATGAATGGATTATAAGGAAATAGACGCTTCACACATTGATCTTTTGTGGGAACTTCAAAAGCAATATAAAGCAGAAATAGGAGAGGATATGCCGAATGATATATCCAAGAAACGTCTGAAAGATGCAATCAGCAAAGGGAAAATATTATTTTTCGGCGCATGGGCAGGTGATGCATTGGTAGGCTGCTGTTCAATAACAGTTGGTTTTTCAACTTTTGACTATATGCCAAGTGGAATATTTGAAGATTTTTTCATATGTCCTGACTTTCGTCATAAAGGAATAGCACGCCAGCTAGTCCAATTTGCATATAGGTCAAGTGCTATAAGTTCAATGACTGTTGCTTGTGCACAATGCGATATACAAATGTATAAATCACTTGGATTTTCAATTCAGCTTGGGAACTTGTTTGCATTTGAACCATAAGTTACAGTCGTTAGATGAAAATATAAAGGAGAAAATTATGGAGCATAATTGTGCTATTATTAACGATAAAAAAGCATTTAGATATAGAGCTGCAGCCATCATAGTAGAAGATGATTGCGTGCTACTTGCAAGAAATGATGAGGATGACTATTACTACTCAGTTGGCGGAGCGGTTCACATGGGCGAGACATCAGAAGAAGCCGTGAAGAGAGAAGTATTTGAAGAGACAGGTTTTAATTACGAAGTCGATCAACTTGCCGTCATACATGAGAACTTCTTCATCGGAAGCTCTGGCTTAAAAGGTGTGGACTTCCATGAGCTTACATTTTACTATATGATGAAGCCCATGGGCAAAAGAGACTTTACGAGCCACAGCACTACAGAGTCAGGCGCTAAAGAGACAATGCATTGGGTGGCTATAGATGAGCTTGATAAATGCAAAGCATATCCGACATTTATGAAAGAATATCTTAGCTCGGAGCATAAAGGAGTAGAGCATATAATTACAGATGAAAGGCTTTAATGGATGGATATACACAGATTTATAATGCGAATAAAAGAGAAGAAATAGAAAGAATAATTGCAATTTTAAATATTAAGTAAAAACAACAGAAATGATATGAGAATAATCGTGAGCAAATCGTGAAAAGTATGAAGATTTAAATTATGTCGGTCAAAATTTCATAATAAAAAGTGCTATGCTTATGATCAAGATGAAAATGGAGGGTTGAATATAAACTTTCAAAAATAAAATAGTCATAAAAATATTTAATTGGTATTTAGATGTGAAAAAGTATAATATGCACTGTCAAGGAACTTGAACAAGAAAACATTAAATCCAAAATAGAAAAAAACAATTGGCCAAAAAGAAGTGTTGACACTAGGTTGGAAAATAAAAAGCATACAGGTTTTGTAAAATTATTAGACTCAATAAATAAAGAAAATTATTACCTTCTAAAAGACAATCACGAAGTAATTATAACAGAGGAAGTATTTAATGAGGTTCAAGAAGAAAAGGAGGGTAGGGTTAATCTTGGTGAGGAGAATAATAGAAAGAGTAGAAAATATAGTTCTAAATTCAGTAGTAAAAATGAAGAGATGGGTAACAAATATGAAGAATAAATATATATACGGAGACTTATATTCAAAAATAGAGGATAAATCAAAATATAAAGAATTTTCAACATTGGAAGAGTGTGAAAAATGGGGGGATTATTATTCTGATTGGGCTAAAAGATATAAAGAAATTATGTCGTTATTTGAAAAAATTAAAGAGAATTGCTCTTTAGAGGTCGCACCAGTTGAATGTTACTGTGGCTACTCATATAAGGAAGTTAATGAGTTTTTAAGATTTGGATATCATTCCGATAAAAAACTCTATGATAAAATGGCTGATATATTGATAATGACTTTGTGTTCCGCTCCTAAAATAAAAGATGATATCGTTGTTTATAGGGTAGTAAATGATGTTTTCATTAAGGAACTAATAAGAAATAATAAATTGCCAGATTCAATCCCAACCCAAGAAAAGGGATTTATGAGCACAAGCTTATTAAAAGATATTGTTAATGTATATAGCGATGGAGGTAGTGGACTATATTTATTAAAAATATATGTGCCTAAGGGCACCGTAGGGATTTATGTTAATACTGTTACTAGAAGAGACGAAGAAGAAATACTCCTAGCACCGAATAATTACTTAAGGCTCATAGAATATCCATATTATGATGAAAGTTATTCTATTAGAATATTTGAATGTCAATTAATTTCTTTTGCATAAAAATTGCCTAATCAAAAAATAGTTAGTGTAGACAACAATGCCTTAAAATAAGAATAATTAGCGATTTTGTGAAATAAAAAAAGATAGGATATAACCTAACTATCACACGTTGAGACGGTAGTATTGCTTGAAAAGAATATTATTGAAAAGCACATACTAAAAGGGAAAAAAGTAGGTGAATACTAATGAGAAACTCAAAAAAATTAAGAGTACGAATGATTGTGCTCACTGTATTCGTACTAATCGTAGGTGCTTTGTGGGCTTTTTCAACAATGATATACAATGATAACATCAATCAGCGATTTGAAAGTTACAAGCCGCTAATGTTTAAAGTTGAAGACTTTGAAGGGCTTAAATGCACAAATTATAAATTTCCTTCAGATAAGGGGCAAATGCTCATGGGATACTGGTACAGTGCAGGTAGCAAGCAGCGAGGGATCATTATTCTCGCACATGGTTTTGGCGGCGGTGGTCACAATTCGTATATGGATTGTATCAATTATTTTGCACAACATGGATACTATGTATTTGCCTACGATGCGACAGGAAATGATGAAAGCGATGGTGAAGGCGTAGGCGGATTTCCACAAGGTGTGATTGATTTGGATTATTCGATATCCTTTATCGAAGATAGTGGAAATTTCCCAAATTTACCGATTGGTTTGTTAGGACATAGCTGGGGCGGTTATTGCGTTTGTAGTGTGCTTACGTATCACCCAGAGGTGAAAGCGGTGATCGCATGTTGTGGAACCAACGGTTCTTCGGATTTTTTTGAGGTCGGAGGAAAAGAAGAAGCGGGCAATTTTATTGACGTGATGATGCCTTTTGTAAAACTTCATGAGTGGATTAATTTTGGAAAATACGCTACGAATACATCGATGGATGGTTTTAAATCAAGTGATGCGGCAATCTTGGCTGCACACAGCGAGGATGATAAGACTGTTCCTATACAATATGGATACGATTTATACTATAAAAAATATAAGGACGATCCGAAATTTACCTTTCTTCGTTTTAAAGATAAAGGGCACAGCGATTTCTTTGTTGATGGCGACAACACTTACAAAGAGGAGTTCAATGATGCATTCGAAAAATGGATCGCAAGCCTGGACTATGATTATAAGGCGAAGAAAAATAAAGAGCGCTTTATGAAAGATAAGGCCAAGTATATTGAGCTTCATCTTGACAGAGAGCGATGGAGCAACAGGCTGGATGTCAATCTGTTTGAACAGTTTGTCGACTTTTATGATGAGTCTATAAGCTCAAATTAAATTGACATTTTGAGATAATGATTTAATGAAGCCTTTTACAAAGAAAATGATAATATAAGTGATCTCCTATATGTACTTGAAATCAAATGCTAGTAGGAATTTAATTAATTAATCTTATTTAATATGTTAGTATTGGTCTTGTTAATACTGGGCCAAACGAGAAAAATGACTAGTATGGATAAGAAATTTATTCATTTAAGAGCTTCAAATTAATAAATGGTTTGATATCAAAGAGAACTATGGATTTATTTCCACATACAAGGCTTTTGAAAATTTGTTAGTTTTATCCATACTGACTACTCAAGCCATTTCGAGACTGTGGTATTGATGACAAAAAATAAGAGAGATAAATTTAAAAAGCAAATCTTAAATCAGATACTCTCAAGAAGCCGACTGAAATAAAGCTTGATTGGATATTTTATGACGGAGACTTTTATAGTATTGAAAAATGTATAAAAATAAAAATTTGTTTTAAATTGAAAACAGATAATTATATTTTGGAGGACTTATGGAAATACAAATTATGAATTTAGAAGATATCGGTAAAGTACTTGACTTATATATTAACTATTATAATCATGTAGAAGGATCTTGTTGGAATGAAAAAACAGCATACAAAAGGATACATCAGGTTATAAGTATGGAAGACTCATTTTCTTTGATTATTAAGGATAAGACTGAAATTCTAGGATTTGCTATGGGATATTTTAAACAATATGATGATATTATTGGGTACACTTTAGAAGAGATTGTAATTGATTATAGGTTTCAGAATAAAGGATATGGTACTAAACTAATGAATAAATTAGAAGAAGAAGTTAAAAAATTAGGAGCATCTTGTATAGAGCTTAAAGCTGTTAATGATGACATGCATAATAAATTCTACACAAAAAATGGCTATACTAATTCAAATGATTTTGTGGAAAAAGTAAAGTGGATAAGTTAATTATAGTTGTGTTAAGAAATTTCTATAATAAACTAATGATTATGAGTATAGCAAAAAATTAGAATTTGCATTCTAAATCACTGAATATAAGAGAAAAAACAAAAACCAAATAGGAGGTAGTTTAATGATAAATATTTATTGTGATGAGTCTTGTCATTTAGAACATGATAAACAAAAAGTCATGGCTATTGGTGGTATTGCCTGTCCAAATTATGCAAAATTTAACGTATATAAAGATATAAAAAAAATTAAGGAAAAACATTCAATTATGAGTCATCAAGAAATCAAATGGAATAAAGTATCTATTAGTAAGCAAAAATATTATGAAGATTTAATTAATTATTTTTTTGACAATGAACTGTTAAGATTTAGAGGCGTCTTATTACCTGATAAATCAGTATTAAGGCATAAAGATTTTGACCAAAGTCATGATGATTTTTATTACAAGATGTATTATTATACTATTTCTTACTTTCTGAATCAAGAGGATGATATAGAGGTTTATATTGATATAAAGGATACAAATAGTATGCATAGAATTAAGAAGCTAGAGGAAGTTTTACATAATACAGCCAAGAATCGAAGTAAAGAGGTAACAAAAATTCAACAGATTAGATCACATGAAAATTCAATTTTGCAATTAACAGATTTATTACTTGGAGCAATCACTTACATTAATAGAGACCTTAATACTAGTAATACTAAATTACAATTATGCTCATTAATAAAAACAAGGGCATCACAATGCTTAACACAAACTTCTTCTTTAAATGAAAGTAAGCTAAACTTACTTATTCTTGATAGACTTTAATTTGAGAGGTGATTATTTTGCGTCATTGCCCAAAATTAGGTCCAATTGTTGAGCTGTCACATTACAATGGTAACTATAAATCTTATGAAGAGTACTTATATGGAGTTTTTAAAGCTGATTTATATAATAGAAAAGTATTTTATAAAAACAGACCTGTATCTTTAAAAAGATTTCCTGAGCAACTAGGAAAAGAATTTTCTTTTTATCATTTGACTTGTAAGAATTTTGATCATACAGGAAATGAGGAAGATCGAGAACCTGATTTAAGAAGGTGTGAAAGACTTCACTGGATAAAGCCAAGTATAGAGACTAATCACTTAGTAACATGTAATCAACAATGCTTTGTAGCTTATATAAAAAGGGTTAGGAATAAAGATAGGGTTCACTTATTAAACAAGGAAGACAGGTATATGATTGTTCTGGAAGAAAGAGAAGATTATTATCTACTTGTCACTGCCTATTATATCGAGCATGAAAATACATTAAGGAGAAAAATATCGGAGTCTGAAGAGCTTTACAAATAAACAAAGAACGCCTACTAAGTCGTAGACGCTCTCGAGATCTCCTTCAACATCATGGTTGATGAGTTACTATTATTATATATGATAATATGCATTTTGTCAACAAATTTAACATTGAAAAAATAAATATATACTATTAAAAAAAGAAATAGCTTTATTTTATATAAGAATTATTTTTGAGAATAAGATAAGTGCTAAATCTACTCTTACGTACGAGGCATTTGGAGGAGTTTACATTGTTACTTAAGAGTAAGAATTAATCTAGCTAGAAAACTAATATTTACAAAATTTGAGGTGTAACAATGAAAAACTATAAAAAGCTTAAAATAATTACTTTAATTTCACACTTACTTATAATATCTTTCATAGCATTATTTATTAAATTTGAAGGAAAATTTAATTACATCTATGATACAGATCTTATGAAAAACACTCAAAGTAGGCTAATAGATTTAATATTTGCCTTACTGCTTTTAGCTCACTTTATATTAATTATAATCAATCTTGTAGTTTTATTGAAAATAGTTTTTAAAAAACAATTGAGAGCTGTAGATTTATTCTACTCCTTATATCCTGTTTTAATCCTTATAATAATTGCAGGATTCGATTGCAATAATTTAATAAATATTATAAAAGCATCATTTAATATAATTATTAATTAGATTAATTTTTAGAATATTTTGTAGGAGGAGTAAATATGAAAGGTTCAGAATGTAGGCTAATAGAATACATGGAAGGTTCTAAAAAGCGTTTTATAATTCCGGTTTACCAACGTAATTATGACTGGAAGACAGAGAACTGCAAACAGCTTTATGACGACCTTGTTAAAGTAATAAAAAATAAAAGAAGAAGTCATTTCTTTGGTAGTTTGGTTTCTGTTTATGAACCATCTGGAAGAAATACTGAGTTTCTTGTGATTGATGGTCAGCAGAGATTAACAACAGTTTCTTTATTGCTTTTAGCAATGTATAATCTTATCAAGTCTGGCATAATAACACCTAAGGATGTCTACTTAGATAAGCAAATTTATGAGGATTTCTTGGTTGACAAATATCAGCCCGAAGAGACTCGCATTAAGCTAAAGCCAGTAAAGAACGATCAGAAGGCATTTGGCAAGCTCTTTAGCAATGCTGATGAACACATCAGAGAGTCAAATCTTACTACTAACTATAATTATTTTTATGAAAGAATTCAAAAACAAGAAATAAGTATTGATGAACTTTTTGATGCCATCTGCCGCTTGGAGATTATAAACATTACACTTAACAATGAGGATAATCCTCAGTTAATATTTGAAAGTTTAAACTCAACCGGTCTTGATCTTAGTGAGGGCGATAAAATCAGAAACTTTATCTTGATGGGACTTCCTTCAAAAGAACAAGATGAGTACTACGATAAATATTGGAACAGAATTGAAGAATGTACTAAATATGATGTCAGCTCCTTTGTAAGGGATTACTTGAGTATAAAGCAGCTTGCAATACCATCACAGAAGAAAATTTATATCAGCTTCAAGGATTATGTCGATCAAAAATCAATTGAAACAGAAGAGCTATTAAAAGATTTGCTGGCATATGCTAAAAGATATGAAATTTTGTTGAGTGGCGGCACAGGGAACAAGGCTTTGGATGCATGTATCTATAGACTAAACAGATTGGAGACAACAGTTACAAGACCATTCTTCCTTGAAGTATTAAGGCTTTATGATGAGAATAAACTTGATATTTCAGAGCTTAAAGAATTATTTTTGATTACAGAAAATTATTTATTCAGAAGAGCAATATGTGATCTACCGACAAATGCATTGAATAAAATATTCTCTACGCTCCATAGAGAAATCGCTAGATATGAGGGTAATGATGTAGGATATCTTGAAAAATTTAAGTATGCACTTTTATCAAAGAAGGAAAGGGCACGCTTCCCTGATGATGATGAATTCTCTGAAAGATTTACTGATAGACAAGTTTACCTGATGAACAGCAAGAACAAGATTTATATCATGGAGCGCCTTGAAAATTATTCTACCCTAGAAGACAAGGATGTATATGGCCACTGCGATGATGGTACTTATTCAATTGAGCACATCATGCCTCAACACTTGACTCCAGCGTGGATCAAGGCACTTGGCGAAGACTATGAAGAGATTCATGAGACGTGGCTGCATAGAATTGCCAATCTGACTTTGACTGCCTATAACTCAAAATACAGTAACAGCACATTCGAGGAAAAGAAATCAATGAAGAATGGCTTTGAAGACAGCGGCATTCGCATGAATACTTATATTGCCAAGAAGGATAAATGGACTTTGGCAGAACTAGAAGAGCGTAACCAATATTTAATGGGAAGGGCTCTTGAAATTTGGGCTGCGCCGACGACTACATTTAAGCCAGTAGTAAAGCAAATGGATTCATATACACTTGACGATGACACTTCATTAAGCGGAAGATTAATTGCACGCTTTAGTTATAAAAATACAGAGCAGCCAGTTTCAAGCTGGGTAGAAATGTTCCAAAAAGTATTACAAATCCTGTATGCTGAAGACAAGAGCGTAATTACAAAACTTGCCGCATCTAAAGATGATGGCCTCGCACTAAACTTTACCATGAATGAAGTAGATTTTAAAAAGACCGTTGAAATTGGAGATGGCATTTACGTGTGGACTAATACAAGCACACAAAGTAAGCTTTCTGTCTTGAATAAAGTATTTAGATTATACGATGCTGATCCATCTGATTTAGTTTTTTACTTACGCGATGAAAATGAAAGTGACGGGCAAGAGGCAGGAACAAGGTATGAGACACGAAGAAAGTATTGGACCTATGCATTAGATTTCATCAAAGAAATTAATGCAGAGAATGCTTCTTTTGCTAATGTAAATCCAACAAAGGATAACTGGATTAGCGGTTTCTTTGGAATTAGTGGGTTTAACATTAGCTGTATAGCAAACTACGATTTTGCAAGGGTTGACTTATACTTAGGGAAAGGTAAAAAAGAAGAGAATAAAAAAGCATTCGACATGCTGAAGACTCATAAGGATGATATTGAAAAGGCTTTAGGAGTATCACTTATTTGGTATCGCGGTGACGATATCAAGTCATCAAAGATATCATATAAGTTAAGTGGTGTAAGTATAAAAAATGAGACAGATTGGCTACAGATGGCAAGGTTCCATGCAGAGTGGAGCAAAAAATTTTATGATGTCATAGTGCCATATCTTGGATGATTTAGGACATAATTAAATCTGGAAATTATATGTTTTGAATTAGATTTTGTAATATAGGAGTGATTTTATTGGCTAATGTAAGCTTTGAGGAGTTTTATTATAATGAAGATGATCAGATTCATGATTTGTATGAGATACAAAAAGAATATGAGCAAAATAATGGAAATATTTCAAAATATCGAGGTCATATATTTTGCCCAGAATGTAAGATAGCTGAATTAAGTTTTACCCATAAGACATCAATTAGACGTGCGTTTTTATCAAAAATTCCTTCATCAGACCATGCTGAATATTGTTCATTTAAACACGATTGTGCAACCAAGAGTGAGATTAAACAATTTGTTAGAGTGTTAAGTGATAAACAGATACAAGATAGGTTAGAAGCAGCTTTAAATCAATTGCTTCCTAAAAAAGCAAAAGAAGGTAGTGGTATAAATAATGAATCTAAAGACAATCCTTTAGTAATAGAGGTGGACAATAAAAAAAGTAGTGGCGTTAGAAAATTTATTCCAAGAAAATCTATAAACACTTGGTTTGATAAATCTGAAAAAAATAAAATATTTATTTTCTATGGGCATGCAAAATTAGAGACTAAAGAAATTGCGACTAAAAATGGTAAACGTTATGAATTAATTATAAAAACAAATAAGCAAAATGAATGGATAAAAAAGACAAGTGTTTTTAGGGGTACGACGAACGATAACATTGATACGAAAAAAATTTATGATATTGCAATACTTGGGATAATTGAATTTTATAACGACTTTCCACAGATAAAAACTGTAACTTTTAGCTCTATAATGTTTAGGTAGAAATGTCTTATATGTTTAAAGGAGAGTTTTAAGGATTTTATAGTGATAATAGAAAAGAACAATATGGAGTGAGACTCGCAGCTGTCATCATAAGAGATGATCTATTACTGCCATATGATGAAGCCCATGGGCAAAAGAAATTTTACGAGTCAAAGCACTACAGCGTCAGGCGCTAAAGAGACAATGCATTTGGTGCCGATAGATGAGCTTGATAAATGCAAAGCATATCCGACATCTATGAAAGAATATCTTAGGTCGGGGCATGAAGGCGTTGAGCATATAATTACAGATGAAAGAGTTTAATGGGACGAGTTGTGATATAATAATTATATAAAGGAAGGAGGGACTGCATGATTACCGAACGATTAAAGATAAGAAAATTTACTAATAACGATCTAATGGAACTCTATAATCTACTTTCAGATGAAGATGTCATGGAATTTATAGAACCGCCTTTTTCATGGAAAAAAAACAGCGAATTTTCTAAATAGTGTCGCACTGATTGACCCTCCTTTGATCTATGCGGTAGAAGATTTTAGTCAGAAGTTTATCGGATATGTAATATTCCATGAGTATGACAATGACTCCTTCGAACTTGGTTGGATACTCAATAAGAGATATTTGGGGAAAGGATATGCCAATGAATTAACAAAAGCCTTTATAAACCGTAGTTTAGAGATAGGGAAAAACTTGATTATTGAGTGTGCCCCGAACCAGGAAAATACCAAACGAATTGCGATGAAGAATAATTTTGAATTTATTGGAGAAAATGATGGCTGCAGTGTATTCAAAAGAAAGCTGCTTAAATAAGATTTGAAAGATAGTAAAGTAAGAAATTGCAAGAATAATTGCAATCTTAGAGCTTAAGCAAAAATATTAGAAAAATATAAAAATAATCGTGAGCAAATCGTAAAAACGCAAAGAATTTAAATTATGTCACTCAAAATGTCACCCAAAATGTCGGTCAAAGTGAGGGTGAAAATGAGGATTAATCTGGTCGTTTATTTACTTTAGTGAATTATAGGAGGAAATATTATGAAAAAAACTGCTGTGCTACTTTATGAGTCTTTTTGTCATTTTGAAATTAGCGTTGCTCTTGAAATTTTGGCACTTAAAAATAAAGAAATTGATGTGTTTGCAAAAAGTAAAGAAGTTGTATTAAGTGAAGAAAGACTAAAAATCGTACCTGATAAAACCATATTTGAATTAGATGTTAATGAATATGACAGCTTATTATTGCCGGGAGCAGTAGATATAGAATCTGCAGTCAAAGATCCAGAAATTATAGAGTTTGTAAAAAAATTTAGCGATAAAGTAATAGGTGCCATATCAATTGCTCCAGTTTCGCTACTAAAAGCAGGAATTCTTAATGGTAAGCCATTTATGGCAGGTGTAAACAAAGAAGAACTCTTAGAAGAAGGATTTTTAGAATCCGATTTAACTCTAATGAAAGATTGGGACGAATGTATGGAAAATCCAATTGAAGAGGGTTATATTTTAGACGATAAAATTATCACTTCGGTATCTTATAATTTTGTTAAGTTTGGAATACAATTTGCAAAAATGTTAGGAATTGAAATATCTCCAAAAAGTTTTGGAATTTAAAGTAATTACAAAATTGAGGTCTTAATAATGAAAAACTATAAAAAACTTAGAATAATTACTTTAATATCACATTTACTTATAATATCTTTCATAGCATTTTTTATTAAATTTGAAGGAAAATTTAATTATATTTACGATATAGACCTTATAAAAAACACTCAAAGTAGACTTATAGATTTAATATTTGCTTTATTGCTTTTAGCTCACTTTATTTTAATTGTAATCAATCTTGTAGTTTTATTGAAAATAGCTTTAAAAAAACAATTGAGAGCTATAGATCTATTCTACTCTTTATATCCTGTTTTAATCCTTTTCATAATTACAGGATTTGATATAAATAATTTAATAAATATTATAAAAACACCATTTAATATAATTATTGCTTTACTCACAAATGGTATAATATAAACATCGAGAGGGAAAAATATGATAATAGATAGTTACGATATAGACACAGAGCCAATTACAAGTCTAGAATATTTTTATGGCGAGAAGAAAAATTTAATAGATAAATGCTTGGTAATATTTTCAAAAAAGATAGTAGAATATTTACTCGATAATTTTGAGTGCCAAGAAATTGCTAAAGTAGGCTCACCGAATGGCTCAATGCCAATATATAAAAGCCATTTTGAAGGTCAAGAATTTGCCTTCTACCTTAGCATGATGGGCTCGGCACTTGCTTCATCACAATGTAATGAAGTTAATTGGCTTACAGGTGCGAATAAATTTATTATGTTTGGCTCTTGTGGTAGCCTTGACAAGGAAAAGACTGTTGGCAAGTACATCGTACCCACAGAGGCTTACAGGGGCGAGGGCGCATCTTATTATTATGCCACTCCTTCAGACTACATTGCTATCAAGAACCATGATAAGCTTGAAGAATTTTTCATCAAGGAAAAAGCTCCATATATCAAGGGAAAGGTCTGGACTACAGACGTTATGCTTCGTGAGACGCGCGGGCTTGTCACAAAGAGAAAGTCAGAAGGCTGCATAGCAGTAGAGATGGAGCTTGCAGGCGTACAAGCAGCTTGTGATTTTTATGGCTTTGAGCTTTATAATTTTCTTGAAGCAGGAGATGTCTTAAATGAGAGCTCTTATGAGGTAGAGGGACTTAATAGCGCCAACCACGATCTTGGAAAATTGTATTTGGCATTGAAATTATTAAAAGAAATATAGGGAAAATATAGTTAAAGTAAACATGATACAATGTGTTTACAATAAACAGGGAGGAATTTTTATGGATTTAGAATTTATTTTCAATCACGTAATAAGTGGATATCTGCCTATTATGGCATTACTAATATTATATTTTATAATATTAAATTCATTTGGCAATAGGTCAAGCAAAGGACATATAATTTTGGCTTTTATATTCTCTTTTTATCTTGTCGGAGTTTTGTCTGCAACAGGTGTTTGTTTAAAAGCAAATTTTTCACCGAGATTTTCATTGCTACCTTTTATAGATATGATAAGAGGGCCTAAAGATGCAGTTTTAAACGTAATTTTGTTTCTTCCATTAGGAATTTTTCTGCCATTACTCTATGAGCAATATAATAGCTTATCCAAAGTTTTATTACTTGGATTTCTATTTTCATTGTCTATAGAAATCATTCAAATGTTTGGATTTGGGACTACAGATATAAACGACTTGATTACGAATATTTTTGGAGCAGTACTAGGTTATGGAGTATATGAATTACTTAGTAGATCATTCTCTGATTCATTGATTGGAAAATTTCAGATAAAAGGTAAATATAGCCTATATGAGCCAGTAATTCTGTGGACTATTACTATATTGATTATGCTGACTATCCAGCTTTATATCTACGATATTCTATTTGCATCTAAGATGAGTGGAGAAATTCAAAAGTGGTGATATTTTATAGATAGGCAAGTTTATAAAATGGCGTAGAGCATATAATTACAGATGAAAGGATAATGGACTAATTGTTGTATGAAATTTATTGTAAAAGAAATTATAGATGAAAAAGAAAAAGAAAATATCGCAAGAGAAGTGCTTTATGACTTGCCAGAATGGTTCGGCTTGCCAGAGAGCACAGAAAATTACATTCAAGAGTCACAAGAAAAGCCATTTCTAGCAAGCTTTTATAAAGACGAACTAGTAGGCTTCATCGTCCTTGGCACAAGCAGCCCAGACTGTGCAGAGATCTTTGTTATGGGCGTGAAGAAAAAATTCCACAATCATGGTGCTGGAAGAGAGTTAAATAGGGCCTATGAAGACTTAGCAAAGAGCTTAGGCTACACTTACACACAAGTAAAAACCGTTCAGCCCGGCCATTACGATGAGTACGACATCACCAATAAATTTTACAAAGCAGTTGGATATAAAGAGCTAGAAGTATTTCCGGATTTATGGGACGAGTGGAACCCTTGTCAAATATATGTAAAGTACTTGGGTGAGTGAAAAGAGTATGAAGAATATATCAAGAAGTAGAGTCTTGATAACTTTGAATTTAATCTAGAAAACACAACAAAATCAGCAATATAGCTAATGTAAAAAGCGTTTGACAAGAAAAAATATACAAATGTAAAGAAGCTTTGATAGAAACAATACAAGATCTCAACTATAATTATCATGAAAGGAGGTATGGATTTTATGGAGCTTGGCAATTATATTAAACATTACAGAAATGAAAAAGGTCTATCTCAGGAAGAACTTGCAGAAAGAGTATATGTTACGAGACAAACTATTTCGAATTGGGAAAACAATAAAAATTATCCCGACATAAATAGTATTGTATTACTAAGTGAAGTATTTGAAATATCAATTGATAATTTAATTAAAGGAGATCTTGAACAAATGAAAAAGGAAATTAACTCAGAAGAAGTTAAAAAATTGAACTTCTATTCTTGGATGGTGGTGATTATTTTCTTAATAGCAATAATTTCATTGATACCAATGCTTAAATTCATTGGCTTGTATGGATTTATTCCATATTTTGCATTAATGGCTTGCGCTATGTTTTTTGCGCTAAAAATTGAGAAAATCAAGAAAAACAATGATGTTCACACATACAAGGAGATTGTAGCTTTCACCGAAGGCAAAAGATTAGACGAGATTGCGAAAATTGAAGAAAGAGCAAAAAGACCATATCAACAAATTATAGTTGTTTTTTTATGGGTAGCAGTCACTCTATTGATTGTAGGAATTACGATTTTTATACTTAGATTATTTAATTAGAATAAAACGAAGAGGCGATAGAATCAAAATCTATCGCCATTTTATATCAGTTTCTAAGTAAAAACTACTCCTTAATCAATTTTTTGTAAACTTTCTCCACTTCACTAGCCAGATTTTTATACGCCATATCATTTCTTGAGCAAGCACCCTCTATAAGCAAATCAAAATCCTCTTTGATGTACTCTTCCAGCTGTTTATCAGAAAGAATTTCCTTAATGTCAGCGCCCACTTCTAAACCATTCTTTTTTAATAGTTCATACAAGTCGTGTGCATCCATCGCTTCAAGCTCAGCCTTTGTGTAGCGGCCTTCATCATTATTTGCACAAGCAAAAGATGTTAAGGCTATAAGTATCAAAGAAAGAAGAAAAGCAATAATTCGTCTAGATTTATACATAAAACGCCTCCTATAAATACTATGATATTCTTTATATTATTATACTACTTTACCAGATTCATGTCAATTGTTCGGCAAAAGTATATATATCATTCCGATGCCCTTGCTATTGTTCCGATAAAATGATAAAATAAAATTAGATTTAATAGAAAAATTTTAAGGAGAAGAAATGAGCATAATTAGAATCAACACATACGACGACCATCGCTTCAGTCAAGAAGCACTTAATCAGCATGGCTGCTACATTGTAAATGGCGATGCGGCTATAGAGATTAAAATCATATCACAGAGCGAGGCAATTATAAAAGGTGATGAAAGCTACTTCGACGAGGTCATAGACGAGTTTCGCTTCAATGCAGAGCATATCACGAAATTTTATGATGAAAGCGGCAAGCTTGTAAAGAAATTCAAAGACCTAGAGCTCTTTAAGCTTGATATTGATAAAATCCAGCCAATACAGTTCTTTGTCGATAGAGATAAATTAGAAGCAGTAAAGACCTTTGTTACGAGAGAAGAAGACGTGATTATTCCAATTGCGATGCACGAAGGTGCCTACGCATCCCTGGACGGCCATACACGCCTCTACCTTGCATATATCCTTGGCTTTAAGCACGTCTACGCTTATTTTAGCGAAGACTTCGATGGCTTCGACTACTTCTTTGATGAAGCAAGAAAAAGAAATATATACTCAGCAAAAGACTTGATCTTGCTTGAACATGAGGAGTATATAGAGAAGTGGGATAAGTTCTGCGATGAGTATTATATGAATAGAGAGTGAGTAGGTGGGGTGTTGGCCTGATAAATGAGATATATTGTTCCGATAAAATGATAAAATAAAATTAGTAAGATATATAGGAGATGAAAATATGGAAATTTTAAGAATTATACTTCCTCTTCTCATTGTCTGTGTAGTAGTGGTCTACATCATACAAACAGCTAAGAAAAGGCAAGGCACTGACAAGGGCGAAAAAACGGAAGAAACCTACATGTCTGAGGGCATGGCTATAGGCATGTGCTTAGGAATTGCTGTATCCATAGCAATGGATGCTGACAATATAGCCATCGGCTTGTCGGTTGGCATGATGCTTGGCATGAGTGTCGGTATGAGCATTAAAAAGAAATAAATATTGAAAATTCAATTTTATCGTATTATAATATAAATATAAACAAAACGAATGGGGATATTATGTACGAATTTATTGACGTAGAAATTGAAGGCGGCCTAAAGGCTGGCAAAACAGACACTTTTGATGAAGTGAAAAAGATCATCAATGAAAAGGCAAGTGAAGGCTGGGAGCTAGTTCAAATACTTCCTGTACTTAATGAAAAGTGGAGCTCTGCTCAGCTAGTGAAGTACACTATAGTATTTAAAGTGAATAAATAATATACGATTGAGATAGTTTAGATACTATCTCTTTTTTGTTTTATAAATCATACAAATATGATATAATGAATATAAATAAAAAATATATGAAATGCAATTTTTCTTAATTTCTTAAGAATACTACGATAAAATTAATTGTTAGGATTGGGAAGTATTAAACAAAAGGGCATAATGTGAAGGATTATTTAAAGAAAAGGAATGAAATGTTATGAATAATCAAAAATTAAATACAGCAGAATATACGAAACTTGTAAACTTCATTTGGTCTATTGCCGATGACTGTCTAAGAGTTATTTTTGTCAGAGGCAAGTATAGAGATGTAATTCTACCTATGACTGTAATTAGAAGATTTGACGCTGTCATTGAGCCTAAGAAAAAAGAAATATTAGAATTAAAAGAAAAATTTAAACAGCACAATGCGGAAAATCTGGAAGTAGCCATGGAACTTGCTGTAGATTTACCTATATATAATATTTCTCAATTTACATTAAAAGACCTGAAGAGTGAAACAAACAGTCAGAATCTGAAGAAGAATTTCGAAGCTTATTTAGATGGATTCTCTCCAAACGTAAGAGAAATACTAGATAAATTTAAATTCAAAAATCAACTTGACACTATGACAGAAGCTGGGATACTAGGCTCTGTTATTGAGAAATTTGTTTCTTATGATATAAATCTTAGTCCTTATCCAGTTACGAATTCAGATGGAGAGGTTATCAAGCCAGCACTAGACAACCACACAATGGGAGTCTTGTTTGAGGAGCTTATTAGAAGGTTCAATGAAGAAAATAACGAAGAAGCAGGGGAGCACTTTACGCCTAGAGATGTAATAGAACTTATGGCTGATATAGCTATAATACCTGTAGAAGATAAAATAAAAGATGCGCCATACACATTATACGACGGAGCTGCTGGAACATTTGGCATGTGTACAGTAGCCGTAGAAAGACTGGAAAAGTCAGCAAAAATTAAGGGCAAAAATATAACTACTCATATCTTTGGACAAGAAATAAACCCAGAAACTTATGCTATAGCTAAAGCTGATATGTTATTAAAAGGCCAAGGAAGAGACGCGGATAATATTTATTTTGGTTCAACAATATCAAACGATGGACTAGCAGGTAAAGAATTCGATTTTATGCTTTCTAATCCGCCATATGGCAAAAACTGGAAAACAGATTTAGAAAAAATTGGCCAAGGCTCTGATAAAGATCCAAAAAAGAATATTATAGACTCAAGGTTTGTAAGAAGTCATAAGGGTGAAGCGGACTTTAGAATGGTTCCTGATGTGTCTGACGGACAACTATTATTCTTATTAATAATATATCTAAGATGAAAGATACAGAAATGGGATCACGCATTGTAGAAGTTCATAATGGATCAGCCCTTTTTACTGGTGGTGTTGGCAATGGTGCAAACAATGCTCGTAAATACATGATAGAAAACGATTTGTTTGAAGCTATTATTCAGTTGCCAGAAAACATTTTCTATAATACTGGTATAACAACGTACATTTGGATACTTTCAAATCGTAAAGAAGAAAGAAGAAAAGGAAAAATCCAGCTTATAGATGCATCTAAAATCAAAACTCCTTTAAGAAAGAACATGGGCAAGAAAAACTCTGAGCTAAGTAGGGAAAATCAAGAAGAAATATTGAATTTATATCTAAATTTTGAAGAAAATGAAAATTCAAAAATATTTGACAATGAAGAATTTGGATATTATCAAGTAACAGTTGAAAGACCACTTAGGCAAAAGGTCAGTATAAATTATGACACAGTTTTTAAGTTTGAGGATATACTAAAGAAACTAGGAGTTCTTGATAATAATTTTGATGAAAAACGTTTAAAAGACTTTGAAGACTTAGGAGTAAAAAGCACTAAAGGATCAAAAGATGAATTAGCAAGTAAAGATAAGATGATAAGCTATCTGGAAATATTAAAAGACTTACAAAGAGACGAAGACTACTTATCCTATACAGAATTTGAAAAAGAATTTAATAAAAAAGCTAAGGGTTTAGCTGGAGTGACTCTAAACAATTTAAACAAGACAGGCTTACTTGATGTGTTTGTATCGAAAGATGAGAGTGCAGAGCCGATAAAAGACAAGGAAGGTAATATCATAGTAGACACTGAGCTTAGGGACAGTGAGCAAATATCACTAAACTATGAAGGCGGTATACAAGCCTTTATAGAAAAAGAAGTTTTGCCATACCACAAAGATGCATGGGTAGATGAAGAATCTATTCAAACAGGCTATGAAATCAACTTTACAAAATACTTCTATGTGCCTAAAAAATTACCAAGCGTAAAAGAATTGGTAGAAGAAATCAAAAAACTGGAAGCCGAATCCGAAGGACTTATGGATTCTATTCTAGAGGGCTTAAATTATGAGATATAAGGAATATAAAAAGGTGGATTTGCCATGGCTTAATGAAGTGCCAAGTCATTGGGAGACAGTTAGAAATAAGAATTTATTTAAACATAAAAAGAATATAATAGGCAATGAAAGTGAGTTAGCTCAGCTACTATCATTAACTACCATGGGAATTAAAAAAATAAATATTGAAGACTCAAAAGGGAAAACTCCTATGTCATATGATACATATCAAAGGGTATGTAAAGATGATTTAGTGTTATGCTTATTTGATTTGGATGTTTCTGCAGTGTTTTCTGATGTATCAAAATATTGTGGAATGATAAGCCCTGCATATCAGGTATTTGAATCCGATATTGTATTTATGAATTATTATAAATATATTTTTGACAAAATATTTCAGGACCGTTCATATAAATTGCATTCAAAATCATTAAGATACACAATAACTCCTGATAATTTTTTAATGCTTGATATGATTGTTCCTCCAAAAGAGGAGCAAGAGCAAATCGCAAGATTCCTCGATTGGAAAATCAATGAGATTGATAGGCTGATAGAACTAGAAAAACAGAAGATAAAGAAATTAGAAATAAATTTTACCATAATTATTAATAATATATTTAATGCAGTTGATGGTGAAAAGGTAAAGTTAAAATATATATTTGAATTTGGGAAAGGGTTAAATGTAACAAAAGACGATTTATCTGAAAATGGCATAAAATGTATAAGCTATGGGGAGATTCATGGTAAAAATAGATTTTCATTTTCCAGTGATGATAAAAATCTAAAAAGTTTAGGATCTCATGTTAAGTTAAACACTTTTGCAAATCTTAATCAGGGAGACTTTGTATTTTGCGATACGTCGGAAGATTTAGAAGGAAGTGGAAATTTTTCATATAAAAAAGATTCTGGAATAGTATACGCTAGTTATCACACAATTGTAGCAAAGCCAAAAGTAAATTTTAATAGTGAATATATTGCATATTTTTTTGAATCAGATTTATGGAGAGCACAAATAAGAGCTAATGCGAAAGGAATAAAGGTTTATAGTATAACCCAATTCATTTTAAAAGATTCTTATATAATCTTACCTGATATTCATACACAGAAAAAAATTGTAAAGAATTTAAATCGCTTTAATGGGAAAAAGATTAATTTGGCAAAGAATATAAGTGATATTATAAAAAACTTAGAAAGTCTAAAACAATCTCTCATATCCGATGTAGTTACGGGTAGGCTTGATGTGAGAGGCATTGAAATTCCTAATCATGACAAGGTTTATGATATTGAGGACGATTCGATGTTAGAAGAAAATTTTAATGAGGAGGTATAGTATGGGTATTCGCACAGAAAAGGCAGAATCGGCACTAGAAAATCAAATAATAGAATATTTGCAAACTATTGGATATGAGTATGTAAAGCCAAGTGAGATGAAGCTTTCGTATAATAAAAAATATGCAATAGATGAGAAAAGATTATTTTCTTTCATAGAAAATACTCAGCCTATTGCGTACAAAAACCATAGATTAGATATTGACCTAGGTAAACAAAAGTTTTTAAACACATTATCTTCTGCTCTAATTCGTGATGGCGTTGCTCATGTTTTAAAAGAAGGTGTCAAGATGTATCCTACAGGAGTTATATTCTTTTATCATGCTCTTGACAAGAAAAGACCTTCATCTTTTGCTGAGTTTAACTCTAACATTTTTTCTGTTACTAATCAGTTGACTTATTCTGAAGCAAATCCTGGACTAGAGCTTGACCTTTGCGTGTTTATCAATGGGCTTCCAATAATTACTATGGAGCTTAAGAGTAGGATGTCTGGGGCGGGTTGGACGTATAAGGATGCAGAAGAACAGTATAAAAACGATAGAGATCCAAGGGAAGCTCTCTTTATGTTCAAGAGATGCTTTGCTCACTTTGCTGTGGATGAAAACTATGTTTCGTTCACAACTAAACTCAATGGCAAGAGTACCTTCTTTATGCCATTTAACAAAGGCAGTGGAGACGGTGGAGCTGGCAATCCTGTCGGAGAAGGTACTATGACAGATTATTTGTGGAAAGAATTTTTAACGAAGGAGACTCTTCGCTCTTTAATAACACAATTTATCTTTGTAGAAAGAAAGAAGGATAAAAAATCAAAGAAAACAAAGGAAACTTTGATCTTCCCTAGGTTTCACCAGTATAGAGCAGTTACAAGACTTGTAGAAGATACAGAGAAAAACGGTGTTGGCGGAAGGTATTTGATCCAACATTCTGCTGGGTCTGGAAAGTCGAATTCAATAACATGGCTTGCTTATAGGTTAGTTGAAGCTCAAAAAGAAGATGAGAAACTATTCGATTCTGTAATTGTTGTAACTGACAGGAAAAATCTTGATAAGCAAATTTCTGATAACATTCGATCGTTTATATCAGTTTCGTCAAACTTTGCACACTCGGATTCATCAAAAGAATTGGAAAAATTATTAATTGATGGGAAGAAAATAATTACAACAACTGTGCAAAAGTTTCCATATATCATTGAAACTATAGGCAATAAAATGAAGGGGAAAAACTTTGCCATAATCATAGATGAAGCTCATTCCTCTCAATCAGGGAAGGCAGCAGCGTCACTTTCTACTGCAATTTCAGGTGAATATAAAGTTACAGAAGATATGGACAGTGAAGATTATATCAATGCAATTATTGAAGCGAGAAAAATGCCAGAAAATGCGTCTTACTTTGCATTTACTGCTACACCTAAGGCGAAAACTATCGAAATGTTTGGAACTGTTTTTGATTTATACTCTATGAAGCAAGCTATTGAAGAAGGTTTTATTCTTGATGTATTAAAAAATTACACAACATATAACAATTATTATAAGGTGTATAAAACGGTTGAAGATAATCCGCTTTTCGAGTCTAAAAAAGCATCAAGAAAGATTCGAACTTATGTTGAAGGTCAAGAATTTCCTATTAGACAAAAGGCAGAAGAAATAGTAAATCACTTTATTAATAATTCAGCTAACAAGATTGATGGAAAAGCAAAGGCTATGATAGTTACATCGTCTATAATGAGGGCGATTGAGTACTATTTTGCAGTTAAAGATATACTAAAAGTTTATAAAAGTCCATATAAAGCTTTGATTGCATTTTCTGGGGAGAAAGATTATATGGGCAAAAAAGTTACCGAATCTAGTCTTAATGGTTTTTCCGACAAGGAGACTCCAGATGTTTTCAAAGAGTATGAATACAGGTTTTTAATTGTTGCTGATAAGTATCAAACAGGATATGATGAACCATTGCTTCACACTATGTACGTTGATAAGGTACTAAGCGATGTAAAGGCAGTTCAGACTTTGTCAAGGCTAAACAGATCTTGTGCAAATAAGATTGATACTTGTGTGCTTGACTTTGCTAATGATGCGGAAGATATTAAGAAAGCTTTTCAGCCATATTACAAAGAAACACAACTTGTAGAAGGAACAGACCCTAATAAACTGTATGAAATTCTTGCTAAGCTTGACAGTTTAAATGTTTACGAAGAAGATGAGATAGATAGAGTCATAGATATGTTTTTTGAAAACAAATCAAGAGAATTTATTGATCCTATAATGGATACTTGTGTTGAAAGATATAAGGGGCTAGATGAGGAAGATCAAGTAGAATTTAAATCTGGTGTTAAGTCGTTCATTAGAACGTATAACTTTTTATCGGCAATTTTACCAATTGGCCAAGTTGAATGGACTAAGAAGTCAATATTTTTTGAACTTTTAGTCCATCGTTTACCAACTCCTAGAGATGATAAAGGCTTAAATTCAATTATGGAGTCAATTGATCTAGAAAGTTATAGACTAGAAAAGAAAAATGAACTTAGTATAGTTTTAGAAAATAAAGAGGGAGAAGTTTCTTCTAGTAACATTAATGCTGTAAATATATATGAACCAGATATGGAGTATTTAGATACTATTATTTCAAATTTTAATGATATCTTTGGCAACATAGATTGGAATGATAAGGATAATGTAGCTAGACAAATCAAAGAAATTCCTGATATGGTAGCAAAGGATGAAAGAATTATCAACGCAATAAAAAATTCTGATAAGGGAAATGTAAAAATAGAATATGAAAATGTCTTAAACGATGTTATGAGAGCTATAATGAAAGATAATATGGAGTTGTTCTTACAATTTACATCAAATCTGCAATTTAAAAACTGGCTATCTGATTCAGTTTATAATGAGATAATGAATAGATTAAAATTTTATAATTAAAAAAGCAAAGGAGATCATCAAGGAAAAGGCAAGTGAAGGCTGGGAGCTAGTTCAAATTGTTCCTGTACTTAACGAAAAGTGGAGTGCTGGTCAACTGGTTAAGTACAGTATAATTTTTAAAGTGAATAAATAGATAAGATCCGTGAGTTTTTGCTCATGGATTTTATTTTGCATATGGCTTTGAAATTATTATAAAATATTTATTAGCTACTGTTAATGTGGTATAATTAAGCAAAGGTGATAAATAATGTTAATTATAGAGATAATAATTTTGTGCGCAGCGTTTTTTGCCCTATGCTTTCTAGGCACGGGAACAGACGAGAAGAATCTTAAGAGCTACGCCTCATATCCAGATGAAGTTCAAAAGCGCATCAGAGAAGCAGATGAATACCAAGGCAAGTTCCGCGAAGCTAACAAGCTTGCCACATGGTTTGCAAATCTAGTAGTATTTTTAGTATTATTCATGATTTTTGGAGCCTTTATTCGTGAAAAAGATTTTATGCAAAATTTTATAAATTTACTCATACTTGGTCAGGCGCTAAACATCTTCGATTTAGTCGTCATAGACCTACTTTGGTGGAGAGATACAAAACGCATAAGACTAAGCAAGGTCCCAGAAAAGGTCTTGTACCAAAACCCTAAGAAACACATCCAAGCCTTTTTAAGAGCACTTCCTATGTATATAGTCGTCGCAGCAGTGGATGGATATCTCTTGACACTGTTTTAATAAACTCAAGGAGCAATAAATGAAAATACAGAAAAAACACATTAAGTACATCATCCTCATCTTGCTAATAGTCCTTGCGCTACTAGCTTTTGATGTGCGTCTAAAAACTGTGCACTACACTATTACTTCGGATAAAATTAATAATCCCATGCGTATAGCGCTGATCACGGATCTTCACTCCTGCAAGTACGGCAAGGGTCAAAAAACGCTGATCGATGCGGTGAATAAAGAAAAGCCTGACATCGTTCTACTGGGCGGCGACATCTTTGACGACGTTATTCCAGACGATAACACGAAGACCTTTCTCGCAGCCATCGCTAAGCACTACCCGTGTTACTACGTTACAGGCAATCACGAGTATTGGAGCCTGCGCGTGGATGAGATGCTTGATTGGCTTGAAGCAAATGGCATTAAGGATATCGGTGGCAAGACCATTCGCATGAACGTTAATGGCAATGAAATCAGCCTCTCTGGTCTTAACGATCCAGACGAAGCTCGCTACACAGGCGAAGGCGATGGCATGAAGACTGAGTTTGAACGCGCTAAAAATGAAAGAGACGATACGGCTTTTACGATGCTATTGACCCATCGCCCGTCCTTTGTGAATTTGTATAAGGATGCTGGCTTTGACCTAGTACTCGCGGGCCATGCACATGGCGGTCAGTGGCGCATACCAGGCATTTTGAATGGTACTTTTGCACCTGACGAGGGCTGGCTACCGAAATATGCGGGAGGAAGATATAGCTTTGACAATGGCAGTGAGATGATAGTTAGTAGGGGCTTGGCAAGAGAGTCGACGAGGGTGCCACGGATATTTAATCGACCAGAACTAGTTATAATAAATTTAAATCAATCTGAAGAAGGTTAAGAGCCTTCTTCTTTTTTATTTGTCTCGTTTGCCTTTTATCTATGCTTATGAAATATTTATTTATCAAAGGTGGCTATTGGGTAATAAGTATAAGAAAGGAGCAAATATGTTAGAACTTAAAAATATTTCAAAAATATATCATACTGAAGGCTTTTCACAAAGGGCTTTGGACAATGTATCGATTTCGTTTAGAGAGAGTGAGTTTGTTTCTATACTTGGCGAATCGGGTGGAGGCAAGACAACTCTTTTAAATATAGTCGGAGGTCTTATGCGCTATGATGAGGGCGACCTTGTAATCGATGGCAGATCTACGAAGCAGTTTTCGGACAAGGACTGGGACTACTACAGAAACGTTAGGATAGGTTTTATCTTTCAATCATACAACTTAATCAATCATCAAAGTATACTTGACAATGTAAAGCTGTCTTTGACTTTATCGAATAAAAATACTGGCGATGCTGAAGAAAGGGCTATCAAAGCTCTTGAAAGGGTCGGTCTAAAGGAGCATATACACAAAAGGCCGAGTGCCTTATCTGGCGGTCAAATGCAAAGGGTAGCCATAGCGAGGGCTTTGGTTAATGATCCGAAAATTATACTTGCGGACGAACCAACGGGTGCTCTTGACAGCGAAACATCTATATCTATAATGAATTTACTAAAGGAGCTTGCTAAGGATAAGCTTGTCATCATGGTTACGCACAACAAAAGATTGGCGGAAGAGTATTCTACAAGGATAATCGGTATAAAGGACGGCAGGATAATTTCTGACACGGATCCTTATGAAGCGGAAGAAAAGGGCGACAGCTTTAAAATTTCGAAGATAGCTCTTAAGCTAAGAACGGCTCTAGGACTATCTTTCAACAATCTTTTGAGTAAAAAAGCAAGAACGCTTCTAACAGCTTTTGCTGGCTCCATCGGCATCATCGGGATTGCCCTCATCATATCTATATCAAATGGTGCAAGTGACTACATTGCTGACAATCAAAGGAATGCTTTGAAGTCTTTCCCAATCGATATTGAGAGCAAATCCATCGACCTATCTAGTCTTACGAAGCTTGATAACAACGTCTCAAAGACTACAGATAGATCTAAACTTAGCTCAAATGATATTGGTCTTATAAATAGGTCAAAGATATCTGGTAGTGGCTATGAGAATGACCTTGCTTCGTTCAAAGACTACCTAGAGAAGAATGAAGCGGAGCTAGACGAAAAGGTTGGCAAGCACTTTATTTCTTACGCTTATGATGGCGGCTTTGACATTTACACAAAGGATGCTAAGGGCAAAGTGATTAATACTAATGGCTCTGATTTTGAAAAGAAGAGCGGCTTTGGCTTCAATAAATTTTTCAGCTTGTCGGCATCAAAGAGCAATGACAATTTTTCTCAGATTATTAGCGACAAAGACGGCAATATTTCGCCAATGGTCTTAGACGAATACGAGCTAATCGAGGGCAAGTGGCCTGAAAAAGAGGATGAATTAGTATTATTTACTGATTATAATAATCAAATTTTAAGAAGTAATTTCTACGAGCTAGGCTTTTTAGACTCGGAAGAATACAAGAAAATTCTTTCTGATATGGACGATAATAAAAAGGTTGACATAAAAAAAGTTGAGATTGATCCAAAGGAAATCATCGGTCATGAGTACAAGGTAGTCACTCCATCGGACTATTACGAAAAGAAGGACGCTGGCTATATCAATATCAAGGATGATGAAGAGAAGAAAGAAAAGCTTATAGACTCCGCCATCAGCATGCATATAGCTGGCATTGCAAGGAAAAAGACTGACAACGACTCCAATGTAAGTCAAACGCCGCTTGCCTATAGCAGTAAATTTACTGATGCGATGATTAAATATGTTTCAGAGCAAGAAATTATTAAAAAACAATTAGATAAGAAGGACATAAATGTTTTAAATGGACTTAAGTTCAAGGCAGATACTGAAGAAGAAAATATAGATCAGGCAAAAGACTATCTAAAGAATTTGCCAGACGAGAGCCTTACTAGCTTTAACGCGTGGATGCTGCAAAACAAGAAAGAGATGCTAGCAGAGATGCAAGCACTTAATGCGGCCATGAATGCTATAGCACCAGCTGCGCCTAAGACAAGAGAGTCAAATGACAGAGCCATGCTAGACTATATGCTTAATAAAGGCGAAGACAAAGACTACTTAGACGTTTATGATGAATTTTTGAAAGACTATTCTTACAAAAAAAATCTTGAAAATCTCGGCTATATCGATGAGAATAATCCATCGAAGATATCGATATATGTGGACGAATTTGAAAATAGGGATAAAGTTAAAAAGCTAATTAACGAATACAATGAAGGCAAGAAAAGCGCACAAAAACTTAACTTTAACGACTTTATCGGCTCCATTTCAAAATCAATCACAGACATACTTGCAGCCATATCATACGTTTTGATAGCCTTTGTAGGCGTCTCGCTTATCGTTTCATCGATAATGATAGGGATTATCACATATATATCCGTCTTCGAAAGAACAAAAGAGATCGGCATACTAAGGGCGATTGGCGCAAGCAAGGGCGACATATACAAAGTGTTTATGTCAGAAACTTTAATTATAGGCTTGCTCTCAGGGCTCATAGGTGTCGGCATAAGCTCATTTTTAAATATATTCATAACAAAGATCATGGTTAAGGCAACGGGCATAGCTACTATTAGCTCCACGCTTCCAAAAGAAGCGGCGCTTATCTTGATCGCAATATCAGTTGTGCTTAGCTTGATAGCAGGACTTATACCGTCAAGCATAGCAGCTAAGAAAGACCCAGTTGAAGCCTTAAGTGCCGAGTAAAATAAATTATGAGAAGGCTAAATAAATATATTTGCCTTCTTTTAATATAGAGGTGATAATTTTATGACAGATAATAATTACAAAACCATAGTCCATCCGCTTGAACTTTTTTATACGCGTGACTCAAAAATTCTGATTCTTGGCTCATTTCCATCGGTTAAGACTCGTGAATATGGCTTCTTCTACGGCCATCCGCAAAATAGATTTTGGCGCGTGATGGAGATTTTGTTTAAAGAAGACCTTGCTAATGGCATTGCCACGCGCAAAGACTTTTTATCGAGGCAGAAAATTGCTCTCTACGACTCCATTTACCAGTGTGACATAGTTGGCTCGAGCGATGCGAGTATTAAAAATGCCCAGCCATCGGACTTAAGCCGCATTATTAAAGGCGCGGACATTAAAGAAGTTTTTCTTAATGGAGCAACTTCCTATAAATATTATAAAAAATATCACGAGAAGGACTTGGGATTCGAGGGAGTGAAGCTGCCATCGACAAGTCCAGCAAATGCGAGGTATAGGCTGGATGATTTAGTGAATGAGTGGAGAGTGATTCTCAGGTATTTGGAATAATTAGAAATAAATACTATTTAGAATTATTGCCATAATGGCATTTTTCTGAAATAGAAAATTGGACATTGGATTAAAAATCGGACATTCAAAACCATAATCACGGTGACTTAGTTAGTTCTAGGTCACTTTTCTTTACATTTAGCCATTTTCGTGGTATTATTTAATGTAGACAGAAGATATTGGAGTGAAAGGAGATAGTATATGAAGTATATGTATTTTAATGCGTCATGCTCTTACGCGGGATTAGCAAATCTTTTGTATTCAGAAGGAATTGACACAGAAGACTTCGTAATTGCGAATGCGATTTATTTACCATACCTATTATTAAAAGATGGAGCTTCTTACTTAGCAGGACCTATGCTGCAGTCTAAGGAGATCTTTGATATTTATCTAAATGCTCTTGGATATGAATTTATTGAAGAGAACTATGATAAAGAAGATGTTTTGAAAATATTAGAGGCAGCAGATAAAAACTATATGCTCGGCGTTAATATTGCTCCAGGCAATAAGCATGCGATAATTTTTAAAGATTACAAGGACAATAGATTTAGATTTATAAATAATAAATATGATGACAGTGACGAGCCAGACGAATTCGTTTGGACTGCAGAGGAGCTTAAGGAAAGGCTTGATGAAGTGACGCAGATTGCACATCTTGAAAAATGCGATGCTAAGGATATTGATATGGAGGAGCCACTATTGAAGTCTATAGAAAATCTTGGCGCGCTTAAAAAGGATATAATAAATTTTTCAAAACGAGTAATCACTAAAGAAGAGCTTAGAGAGTCAATGAATACGCTGTTTAGAGCGTCTCTACTTGATTTAGTGACTATGTTTATACTTATTGAAGAGGATAAACTTATGAAGAGAACACAAAAACTTCAAAGAGAATACATAGGCGTAATCAAAAAAGGCAAAGAAAGCCTCGTGCTTGAAAAAGAGATGGATGTCGATAGATTAGTAGATGTGCTAAATGAGTGGAAGAGACTTATGAAGAATAATTTGAAGGAGTATAGAGAAAGGATATAATACCAAATTAATGTCTTTACATAAAGGCGTATTCGTGATATTATTTAAATATATATACGAATAATATATAGTGTATTTTTGGAGGTAGTTCAGATGAAAAAAGATAATAATGAATTGAATATACGTTCTAGTGCTTCTGAGTATCTGACATATATAGCTTCTATAGGTGAAGAAGCTAGTAGCGTTGAGGTGCGTTATGAGGATGAGAACATTTGGATTACCCAAAAAATGTTAGCTACATTATATGATGTAGATGTGCGTAAAGTTAATTATCATTTGAATAAGATTTTTAAAGACGGTGAATTAGATAAAAATTTAGTTATCCGAAATTTTAGGATAACTGCAAACGATGGTAAGAACTACAATACAAAGCATTATAACTTAGAGACTGCTATTGCCGTAGGATTCAAAGTTAACTCTGAGCGTGCCGTTCAATTTAGGAAGTGGGTCAATAAGATAGCAAAAGATTATACTATAAAGGGTTGGGCCATGGATGATGAAAGACTAAAACGCGGCAGCTACCTTACAGACAAATACTTTGATGAACAGCTAGAGCGCATTCGCGAGATAAGGGCTAGCGAGAGAAAGTTTTATCAAAAAATCACTGACATATATGCAACGGCAATAGATTATGATAAAAACGCACTTAGAACGAAGAGGTTCTATGCTACAGTACAAAACAAGATGCATTATGCAATACACGGCCATACGGCTGCTGAGCTTGTATATGAAAGGGCTAATCATGAAAAGGATCACATGGGGCTTACATCGTGGTCAGATGCGCCTGATGGCAAGATAAAGAAAAGTGATGTGAGCATTGCTAAAAACTATCTTAGCGAGAAAGAAATTAAAGAGCTTAATCGTATGGTGAGCGCCTATTTGGATTTTGCGGAAAATATGACTATAAGGAAGATACCGCTTACTATGCAAGACTGGGAAGAAAGACTTAGAAGTTTTATAGCTATGTTTGAGTATGGAGAATTAAAGGACAAGGGAAAAGTTAGTAATGCTATTGCTAAATTACATGCAGAGACAGAGTTTGAAAAGTATAGAGTGATTCAAGACAGAGCATTCGTTTCAGACTTTGATAAGTATTTACTTGAATTAGAGGAAAAAGTAAAGAAAGAATAATATATATAGGTAAATCCTATTTAGAATTATTGCCATAAAGGCATTTTTCTGAAATAGAAAATCGGACATTGAATTAAAAAATCGTACATTCAAAACATAATCACAGGTGACTTAGTTTATCTAGGTCACTTTTTCTTTACTTTAAGCGCGTTTCGTGATATTATTTATATATTACAAGAAAAATCTATAAATCAAGGAGTAAGCTTACTTATGAAGATAATTTACAAAGACATTTTAATTAGAAACGCAAGTGAGACTGATGCATCTCAGCTCGCCACTTGGTGGAACGACGGCTCTGTCATGGCTCACGCGGGCTTCCCCAATGGTGTGAACACTAATGAAGAGAGAATTAAAGAGCAGATCAAAAATTACACTGATGCTCACAGAGTTTTGATGATTGAGTACAAAGGCAAGGCCATCGGCGAGATGAATTATGAATTTTCTGATGATGATAGATGCGAGATTGGTATAAAGATATGCGATAGCACTTATCAAGAGAAGGGCCTTGGACGAGTAATACTTACTTTGTTTATAGAAGAGCTCTTCAAAATGGGCGCGAAGACCATATTCCTAACGACAAATCTAAATAATAAAAGAGCTCAGCACGTCTATGAAAAGCTTGGCTTTAAGAAAATTCGTATTGAATATGACTCGTGGACGAATCAGCTTGGAGAGGCGCAATCAATAGTTAATTATGAATTAAAAGAAGAAGAATTAATTAGCTTTAAATAAATCCTATTTAGAATTATTGCCATAATGGCATTTTTCTGAAATAGAAAATCGGATATTCAATATTATAATCACAGGTGACTTAGTTTATCTAGGTCACTTTTTCTTTACTTTTAGCTATATTCGTGGTATTATTTAATTAAGAAATATAAGAGGTGATTATATGAAAAAAATATTATTAATTTTACTCGCTCTATCCATGTTTATGGTCTCGTGCGGCGGAAATAGCAAGGAGGAGGCTATAGAGAAGGCGATAGAAGAAGCGGACGCAAATGAAGAGGTTGTTAAAGAAACTGAAGATGATGATGAGCCTATTGACGAAGCAAGTGAAGAGAATGAAGATAAAGAAGAAAAAATAGATGAAGATGCAGAGATTGACTACGCTGTAAGTGTTGACGGCGAAGACTACGGCTACGTCAAGACTATTGGCGGAAGGCTTTTTAACGTATCTGGCATTAACAAGATCATGGTTCGCGCTTGGAAGAGTGGCGAATATGCTGACGACAAGGCGCTAGATCAAGTAACTGACTACTTAAAACTCGTTAACGATAACGAAATCATCTACGGTGTTTACCCTGGAAGCATGGACTTTGCTTTGACTTACAACGAAAGCTACAATATCAGCTACAGATTTGAAGGCGATGACGAACGAATATATAGTTTTGCCTACAAAAAGCACGCGCCTGAAGAAGTGAAGGTCATGGATGAGACTCTTTACTTTGACATAGACTACTTAAGCAGCATCTTTGCTTTTAAATACAAGCTTGATAAGGAAAATAAAGTCCTTGTCATAGACTCAAAAGGCGATTACACTTCTAGCATGACTGAGCTTGATCCATCTGGCTACGACAGCCTCGAAGCTCTACTAAAAGCAAATTTTGACAAATAGTTTTATAATCATATTATAGCTCTTTACACATAAAAAAGGCTCTCAGCATATGTTGAGAGCCTTTCAATATATAAAATTAATCTAATTCGCCCATGTCTTTTCTACGCAAATAGTTTTTGTACGCCTTTTTTACTTGAGGCGCAAGTAAGAACAGAGCGATAAGGTTCGGGATGACCATGAAGCCGTTGAATGTATCAGCTAAATGCCAAATTATGTCGTTACCAAATATCGAGCCAACGACTATGCATATAAGTACAAGCACTCTATATACGTTTATGGCCCCTTTGCCCTTGAATAGGTAGCGGATGTTCATCTCGCCAAACATGTACCAACCGACTATGGTTGTGAAGGCGAAGAACATTAGTGACACTGCTAGGAATATGGTTCCAGGCCTACCAAAAGCCGCTGTGAACGCATATTGAGTGATGGCAACAGCCTTTGCACCAGACATGTGAGCGTCAGTTGCTAGAACTATAAGCGCAGTGATTGAGCAGATAACGATAGTGTCAACAATAACGCCAGCCATCGCTACAAAACCTTGTATACAAGGGTCTTTAACCTTTGCAGTCGCGTGAGCATGAGGTGTCGAGCCCATACCAGCTTCGTTCGAGAAAAGTCCTCTCGCTACACCATTCTTAATCGCTTCCTTCATAACAGTACCAGCCATTCCGCCGATAACAGCTTGAGTTGAGAAGGCCTCTCTAAATACACCAGAGAAAACTAGTGATAAGTGATTTCTGTACACATAAAGGATAGCCACCGAACCGATGATGTAGATAAGCGCCATGAAAGGCACTACAAGCTCAGCCATAGACGTGATTCTCTTAAGGCCGCCCATGATGACAAAGCCAACTAGAACCGCAAGAGCGATACCGATATAAAGTGCGTTGACATTTAGAGCATTTGACATTGCTAGGGCTATGGAGTTCGATTGAACCATGTTACCGACAAAACCAAGAGCAAGGATAATTGTTATTGAGAATATTATTGCAAGTGGCTTTGACTTAAGTCCCTTTGAAATGTAGTATGAAGGTCCGCCGACAGGCTCGCCGTCCCTTTCTTCTTTATAAAGCTGAGCAAGAACTGCTTCAGCAAATATAGTCGACATGCCAAGTATACCCGAAACCCACATCCAGAAAATCGCACCCGGTCCACCAGATGCAACAGCAGTAGCTACACCACCTATGTTACCAGTACCAACTTGAGCGGCAATCGCCGTAGCAAGCGCTTGGAACGAGTTTACCTCGACCTCACCGTCGTCTTTTTTCTCTTTTTTGTCTTTCTTTTTAAATAGTCCGCCGAAAGCGTATTTAAACGCAAGACCAAGCTTAGTGATCTGCGGAAAACCTAGGTATATAGTGTAGAATATACCTAAAGCTAGAAGCGCATACATCAAAAACTTTGTCCATAAAACACTGTTGATCGCCTTGACGATTGGCTCTAGCTTAAATGCTAAATATGTATTAATCATATTTCTCCCTCCTTTCTCTTATTATAACATAGAATTATTTACCATGTAAATAGAATAGAACAATCCTGTAATGAAAATTTTTTATTCATAGCATAAGAAAATATTATACTTTACGCCTTAAGAATTATTTTTACGAATAGTCTAGACACGATAATAGTGGGGCGTCTTTACTTAATTCACTAAAATCGTTTTGCACGTAAATTGATTTTTATATTAAGCGTATGACGAGTATAAGGAAAATGACGAGCATAAGGCGTATGACGAGCACATGTAGTCCGCCGCGCAGATGGCATATGACGGGCGTTTGATATGGCGAAATTACTTTCAAAAGTAAAATTGCTAATCATAGCAAAACCATTTTCAAAAGCAAAATTGCTAATCGTAGCAAAAATAAAAATCGTGGCAAGGCTATTAGCAAAGCGAAAATAAGCAGAGGAGCAAGACCATAATCGTGGCAAAACAATTATCATGGCAAGGCTATAAGCACAAAAAAAGACACAGTGCTTAGCTGTGCCTTATAAAACTATTCTACTGTATATTACTTATCCTTAATCTCTAAAAGTTCTTCGCCAAGCTTGTAGATATTGCCAGCACCGACAGTTAAGATGATGTCGTTTTCCCTTAGATTGTCAAGAAGATAATTTTCGATGTCCTCGAATTTCGAGATATACATCGCATCGTAGCCATGCTCCTTCATCGACTTGATCAGGTCCTTGGAGTGAACGACTTTCGTATCCTTTTCTCTCGCAGCGTAAATGTCTGTGATGATGGTTATGTCGCTTCTCTTAAACGCTTCGGCAAAGCCTTCTAGAAGCTTTTGCGTTCTAGTAAAGGTATGTGGCTGGAAGATGGTGATGATCCTGCCTTTAGCCATCTTCTTCACGGCTTCAAGTGTCGCCATGATCTCTGTTGGGTGATGTGCGTAGTCATCGATGATGCGCACGCTTCCTATATAGCCCTTTGTCTCGATTCTTCTGTGAACGCCAGCGTATAGAAGGATGTACTTCTTAATATCTTGTAGTGAAGCACCATAAGTATTCGCCATGGCGATGGCAGCAAGCGCATTATAAACGTTGTGCTTACCTAAAACGCTTAGCTTGATCTCAGTTTTTTCATTGTTGTGAATTAAATCGAAGTTCGCGCAGCCATTGTCATCATAAGTGATGTTCTCAGCCTTATAGTCAGCGTCTGAGTCGATGCCGAAGCTGATGGTCTTGGCCTTAACGTCTTTGATGGCCTCAATGACGTGCTCGTCATCTTTATTATATAGGACGTAGCCAGTTGATGGCACGTCGTCAGCGTATTTCTTGAATGTGGCGATGATGTCTTCGATGTTTTTATAAAAGTCTAAGTGGTCTTCGTCGATGTTTAGTATCATGGCCATGGTAGGATTGTATTTTAAGATATTTGCCTTGTACTCGCAGGCCTCGCTGATGATGATGTTTCCTTTACCTATCCTGATATTGCCGCCAATTTCGTCAAGTTCGCCACCTAAAAGTATGGTTGGATCCATTTGCGTATGTGTTGCGATTGAAGCAATCATCGATGTTGTAGTGGTTTTGCCGTGTGTGCCTGAAACGCAAACTGAGTTAGGGAAGAGCTTCATCACTTCGCCTAAGAAGCTTGCTCTGTCATAGATCTCTAGGCCAAGCTCCTTCGCTCTTAAAAGCTCTGGATTGTCTGGACGTATTGCGTCTGTGTAAACAACTACCTTTGATGATTCTACGTTTTTTGCATCGTGTTTATTGTATACAACGGCGCCCATCTTCTTAAGTCTTTCTATGATTTGTGACTCACCTGTGTCAGTGCCTTTAACTTTGCAGCCCTCCGAGATAAGTAGTTCAGCAAGTCCACTCATGCCTATTCCGCCTATGCCTATGAAAAATATATTATCAATATTGTGTTTTTTCAAAAAAAATCCCATTTTTCCTCCTAAATATATAAAAAGTACTTGAAAATAATTCAACTCTTTAGTATAATATATATATAAGCTATTTTATAATTTCGCTTATATAACTATCATAATATATATTATGATAAAAATCAAGCAAATTTTAGCTGAATTAGGAGGATGGAGAAAATGACAATCACAGACGTAAGAGTAAGACTAGTTGACAAGGAAGGTTTAAACTTAAAGGCAACAGCTTCAGTTACTTTTGATAACGCTTTTGTTGTTCACGACATCAAAGTTATCGAAGGAAGAGAAGGTTTATTCATTGCAATGCCTTCAAGAAAGGTACCTAATGGTACTTACAGAGACGTAGCCCACCCAATCAACACAGAAGCAAGAGCTGACATCGAAGAAAAAGTTTACAAAGCTTACGAAGCAGCTGTTGAAGACGCAAAAAACGAAGCTGATGAAGAAATACTAGTAATGGAAGAGAAGTAGTAATTTTTAATTAGTTATGAGAAATATGAGCCTCTAGCCAGGCTCTTTTTTCTTTGCAAAAAAATATATATATAATAGAATATCTTTTCCATTCGTAAGGCGAAATGTCTTGACAAGTCATCTCGTAAATGATAAAATTATTGAATTGAAAGGATGAGTTATATGAAAAATTTACGTGAAATGTTTCAAGATAAAAAGTTTTTAAAATTAGTATATAGCCTTGCAGTGCCAGTCGCACTTCAAAATCTACTCGCAAGTGTACTTAATACACTGGATACGACTATGATATCGTCACTAGGGGACTATGCGATATCGGCAGTTGGTCTTGCAAACCAAATCTTCTTCTTTATGACAATTATCTGCTTCGGTATAGCGACAGGTACTTCAGTTATGATTGCTCAGTACAATGGCAAGGAAGACTACGAAGGCGTGAGAAAATCACATGGCATGGCTTTGATGCTATCCTTGATCGTGGCAAGTATATTCACAATACTGGCGCTAGCTATACCAGAACAGCTGATGAGAATCTTTACAGATGACGCAAACGTAATCCCTTACGGCGTTACATACCTTAGAGTAGTTTCTTTCTCATATATACTTACAGCAGTGAACTTCATTTATTCAGTATCAATGAGAAGCATAGGCAATGCAAAGACGCCACTAGTTGCATCGACATTTGCCTTCTTCGGAAACGCCTTCTTTAACTACGTATTCATCTTTGGTAAACTTGGCTTTCCAGCTATGGGTGTAGCGGGCGGCGCTCTAGGTACTATCTTAGCTCGTATACTTGAATTTATCGTTTTATATATAACACTTAAAAAGCACAGAAGTCCACTTACAGGAAAACTTAAGGACTTCATTACATTCGACAGCCATTTCAAAAAACTTTATCTAAAGACAGCGGGCCCAGTAATTTTGAACGAAACATTCTGGTCCTTAGGACAAATAATTTATCAGATAGCCTACGCAAAGCTTGGCACAAGGAGCGTTACAGCATTGCAGATAGGTATGACAGTGCAAAACATCTTCTTCGTTTTAGCTAGAGGCTTGGCCGGCGCTTGTACAGTTATAGTCGGTAACTCCATCGGCGCGGGCGACGAGGAGCAGGCGTATAGATACGGAACGTGGTTACTAGAGCTCTCAGCCTTGACCGGACTTGTACTCGGTGCTTTGATGATCATATTTAGAGAGTCTTTCTTCGTTATCTTCCCGAACATCACGCCAGAATCAAAAGCCATAGCCGCAGATTTATTCATCACCATGGGTATTGCACTCTTCGTTAAGACACATAACTCGACCCTTATAGTCGGCATATTTAGAGGCGGTGGAGATACAAGATACTCCATGGCGCTTGAGATGAGCTGCGTTTGGCTCATAGGAGTGCCACTAGCCTTTCTTGGCGCAGTAGTATTAAAATTACCGCTTCACTACGTGTACTTGATGGCGTGCGGCGAAGAATTTGCCAAGGCAGCCATAGGACTACCGAGAGTAATTTCGAAGAAGTGGATCAAGAACATAACAAATGAATAGATGAGATGTGTAAGAGCAGTGTGAGCTGCTCTTTTTTAGGCTCTATGTCAAATATTGGGGAGACTTATTGATTTAAGTCTCTCTTTTTACGTT
>UQBO01000010.1 GCA_900539225.1 uncultured Eubacteriales bacterium | reverse complement strand
AACGTAAAAAGAGAGACTTAAATCAATAAGTCTCCCCAATATTTGACATAGAGCCTAAAAAAAGGGGTGGCACCTTTGTACTCACCCTTGCATCTTCTCGTCGTATGCTTTACTGATTCTGTCGCAGTCCTTGATCCTGTCTCTGATTGTCCTTTTCTTTGCCAAAACTGGTATCCTCGTTAGGCCTCTTATGTAGACGTAGCCGTCTTCTATGTCGTAGATTAGGTCTCTGTTTAGGTAGATCATGGATCCGTCGCCTTTGGAGCGTACCTCTCTACACCTGATGCCGACTAGCTTTGTCTCTCTAATAACGAGGGCAAGGCCGGTCTTTTTCTTGGCGATGGTCTTGGCCCACTTTTTGTAGCCTTTTTCGTCTGCTAATTTCTCCTGAAACAGTCTCGAGATGGCTGTTCTGATTGATACGTGCAAATTCTCTGCACTCATGTCCTCATATATGGCAACCGCCGTGTTCATTCCATCTTTATCATAAGCTGGGATTAAGGCTGCCAATGCCTTATTTTTCATAATATTATCCTCCTTGTTTCTAAGTCTATTATAGTCTTTTATACATGCTATGTCAATAGCTTTGTTCTAATTTTTACCATTTTCATGGGAATTTTTTAAAAATCATACTTTAGGTGTATGTTTATCTACTTTTTTATATAGGCGTCTTAGTTTTTTCAATAGGGCGTTTATCTTTCTTGCTGCGGTGTTTCTTGAAAAGCCTAAGGCGCGGCCGATATCTTCGTAGCTCATCTCGGTATAATAACGTAAATAGATGAGTTTTTCTTCTTCGTATGTGAGTTCTTTGAAGACTTTGCCGAGTGTGTCGTTATAAAACAGGGCCTCGAAGTCGTCCATGCTGGTCTCGTCCTCTATTAAAAATGCATCGTCTAGTGGGGTGGTGACGACTTGTTTTTTATACTTACCGAGCAAATGGTATTTCATGCGTGACTCGATGAGTGCGAGTGCGTGTGCGCCATGGGCGGGGTCGAAGTCTAGTAGTGCTTCGAGTGTTATGACTCTAAGTTCTTGCATGAGGTCGTCCCACTCTTTAAAGTTTGGGTAGTAGCGCTTAATCATTGTGATCATGAGGGGTTTGAGCCTCTCGACGGCGGCGGCATCGACTTTGCCACTCGACTGGTAGTCCATCGCAACTTTGTCGTAATTGATTTGCATCTGTCTTTCTCCTTTCTCTATTGTTAAGACGATTATAGCTTTAAGACCATTCGCCTGGCAAACGCAATCTCGTGCGTAAATTTTGGAAGACACGGCAAATTTTGGACATTGGGACGAACAATTGGACACAATGCTGCACCATTTCCATAATTATGGTGGGGGTGCGTGTGGGAAATAATCCTAGGATTTTGTATATATTAAGTGTAGGCAAGGGGCCTAGGGAAGGGGGTGAGATGATGACTAAGAATAGTGTTAAGCTTTACTTTTCTGGTGAAGGCAGTGACGGATCTAAGAGAAATTTCTCTAGAACTGTAAACTACATCAGGGAGGATGCGAACAACGAGGACCTTAAGGTTTTTAAGGCTGCGTTTGGAACGCTTTTAGCTAAGGAGATTACTAAGCTTGAGAGAATCACTGTAACTGAATTATAGTGATGGAGGATTTTTTAGAAAGGGGGTGAGATGATGAAGAGATTACAAATGAAGTTCAAATGCGCGAATGGCAAGCCGTACAACATGAGTTTACAAAACCCTGCTGAGGGTCTTGACGCTGATGCTGTTAAGGGTGCGTTTAAAACTATCGTTGATAATAAACTTATTGTGAATAAGGATGGCAGCGAGGTTGTAGCGATGGATGGAGCGAAGGTTATTACTACTTCTACTGAAGTGTTGTTTTAATGATGCTCATGTCTAATGAAAATATAATAGAATAGTGCAGGTAATTAAGGGGGTATATCAAAATGATATGCTCTCTTTTTTTATTGACAAAATATGACGTTTAATGTATAATTTATATAGAAAAATATTACAGAATATAAAATTTATTAAAAAAACTTGACATATTCCAAGAAATATATTATAATATATGTATCGATAAATATCGATAAAATTGTATGATATTCCTTGGGAGTAGGACCCTCACCATACGAGGTGCGCCGGAACCAAGGAATTTTTGCTTTTAGGATGTAATTATGAAAACTGCGATATTGGTTGATGGAGGATACTATAGAAAGGTAGCAATGAAAGCATTTGGGATAAAATCTCCAAAAGATGCAGCTAATGAACTTTATACTTATTGTTTTAAGCATTTGGATGAAAAGTATTCACTTAAAAATAATATAAAACATGATTTGTACAGAATATTTTATTATGACTGTCCTCCGCTTGAATCAAATGTTTATAATCCTATAACGAAGGAACAAGAATTCTTCGGGAAAAATGAAACTGGTAAGTGGATGAAAGAGTTTTTAAAGGAACTAACAATGAAAAGGAAGGTAGCTTTAAGATTGGGTGAACTTTTGACATACGAGACAAAATATCTATTGAACCCACAATCACTTAATAAGCTAATTGATAAAGAAATTACTATAGAAGATTTAACAATTAACGATATATTTTTATAAACTAGACAAAAGGGTGTTGATATGAAGATAGGTGTAGACATTGCATCTTTATCATTGAAAAAGCAGGTTGATCAAATTGTTTTGATAGCAGGCGACTCTGACTTTGTTCCAGCAGCTAAATTAGCAAGGCGTGAAGGAATTGACTTTGTTTTAGATCCTTTAGGAAGAAAGGTTAAAGATAATTTATTTGAGCACATAGATGGATTAAGAAGTTGTGATAAAAGACTCAAGCCAAATAAAAAATAATAGTTAAAAAATATAATTGAGGGCGTTTGCTCTCTTTTTTGTGTGTACAAGTGAAATAGTGAGTTGCTTACAAAATGTAAGCGACTGAATAATTATAAAAAACTATTGACAAATGTTTAACATACGTTATAATGCTTATGTAAATAGTATCACTTGTTAAAGGAGTGTTTACATGAAAAAACAAGATAGTGTAACTTATTTAGCTATTTTTAGCAAAGAAAGTGACGGTGGCTACTCTATTGACGTGCCCGCAATTGACGGCGCTTATACTTGCTCGGACACATTCGAAGAGGGCGTAAGATATGCACAAGAGGTCATTGGACTTTGTCTATACGATGAAGAGAAGGAAAAAATTGAGTACCCAGATGATATTGATATGGATGAGCTTGATCTTAAAGAAGGCGACTTGGCCGTTTATGTCAATGTTTACTTGCCTTATCAATTCTCTTTGGTTAAGGAAGTTTACAAAAATAAGATGGTGACCTTACCAACTTGGCTTGAGGCACTTGCTAAGAATAAGAATATTAATTTCTCAAGGGTTTTGACTGAGGGTTTGAAGAAGGAATTGAATATTAAATAGTTTATGAGAGGGCTGCGGCTCTCTTTTTTTGTGGGCGGGAGTAGCTTACATTTTGTAAGTAAGTGAAAAAAATTTGACTTTTTTATAAAAAAGTTATATAATATACTTAGTAAACTTAGTGAACTAAGTATATTTGAAAGGAGAATTATTATGAACAAGAATGATAAAGTAACTTGTTCTTTCGTTATGGATAGGGCAACTTATAACGCATACAAGAGCGTAATTGCGAAAAGTGGCGAAAGTGTAAAAGCAAGTCTAGTTAAATTTATGAAAAACGCAATTCAATATGAAACTCCAAACGCTGAAACTATCGAGGCTATAAAAGAAGTTGAAGCTATGAAGAAAGATCCATCCATAGGCACTACTTATAAAAGTGTTGATGAAATGATTGGAGATATTCTTGATGTATGATTTAAGGCCTACTAAAAAGTTCGAGAAAGATTTAAAGAAAATAAAGAAGAGAGGCTACGATATAGGACTTTTAACAGAAGTATTAAAGATATTAGTTTCAGGAGAAAAGCTTCCAGCAAAGTATAAAGATCATGAACTTAAAGGAAATTACGTAAATTGCAGAGAGTGTCACATCACACCGGATTGGCTCTTAATATATGAAATCGTAGAAAAGAATTTGATTCTGTACTTAACAAGGACAGGAACGCATAGTGATTTATTTTAATTAAAAACATTAACCTTACTATAAACGGAGGTGAAAGTATGAAATTAATCTATCCTGCTATTTTTTACAAGGATCTTGAAAGTGAAGGATACTCGATTGTTTTTCCAGACATCGATATGGGGGCAACTTGCGGCGATAATATTTCCGATGCATATTACATGGCGGAAGATTTTTTAGGCTGTGCTTTGTATGATGACTACATAGAGGGCAATACGCTTCCTAAGGCAAGTTCGATTGACGAGATTGTCATAGACGAGGACAAATTCTCTGACATGGATTTGAGTTTTAAGACCATGATTGATATTGACATGGATGACTACATCAGAAGAACGAGCGCCAAGACCATTAAAAAGACGGTTACCATACCGAGCTACTTGAACGAGATGACCAAAGAATATGGCGTAAATTTCTCAAGGGTTTTGACTGAGGGTTTGAAGAAGGAATTGGATATTAAATAGAATTAAGATTGACAAAGAGCTAAAAATCTGTTATTATTGTCTTACAGATAGAGGCAGTGTTAATAGCCAACTAGGGGGGAATGCTTTATTAAGAAGTGTTCCCTTTAGTCTTTTTTTATGAGGGAAAAAGTGAGTTGTCGACATTTTGTCGACGACTGGGAAAAAATATAAAAAACTATTGACAATATGTGTAATAATACGTATAATATATATGGGAGGTGCTTTATGAAATCTTTATCCTCGAGGGAGATTTTGAAGATACTCAGGGAACACGGATGGCAAGAAAAGGGTCCTCAAGAGGGTAGTCATTTATTTATGATACATCCTAAGCATCCAGAACTTGGCAAGGTAACCATACCTCATCCAAGAAAAAGCTTCCCAATAAAAACTATGAGGAGTATCGAAAAGCAAACGGGAGTTAAATTTTAACTCCCTCCCCAATATTTTAAGGAGGTAGTCTTATGAAAAAGTATAAGGATAAGTATATCTATCCAGCGATATTTGATTATGCTGATGATGGAATATCTGTAGAGTTCCCAGATTTGCAAGGTTGCTTAACTTTTGGAGATACTGAAGAAGAGGCTTTGTTGATGGCAAAGGAAGTTTTAGGACTATGGATGAAGAATCTTGAAATTGACAATGAAGATGTACCAAAGGCAAGCTCTTTACTGGATATAAAGCTCGAAGACAATCAAAGAGCAGTACTGATTGATGTTTGGATGCCTCTTGTTAGAAAGGCTATAATGAATAAGGCTATAAAGAAAACTCTAACTATACCTCAATGGCTGGACATAAAGGCGAGGGAAGAGGACATTAATTTTTCGCTAGTATTGCAAGAGGGACTAAAAAGAGAATTAAATATTCAATAGGATAGACTAGCAAAATTCTAATATTCTAATATTCTGATATTCAAAAGAGGTGTATTATTATGAATAATAAGAATAAAACCCAAAACGAAGTTCCAAATGCTGAAACTATCGAGGCTATAAAAGAGGTAGAGGCGATGAAAAAGAATCCATCCATAGACAAGACTTATGAGAGTGTCGACGATATGTTTGACGATTTAATTATGAAAGACCTTATTGAGGATGGTTTTGAAGGCGAAGAGCTAGTTCATGAGTTTAAAAGAATTAAAAAGAGCATACCAATGGCTGTTGATAAATTAAAGGGTGATGTTTTGAATGAGTATAAGAATGGCGAGACGGTAGAATTTGACGAAGAATTTTTTTAAAGAGGGCTATGGGCTCTCTTTTTTTATTTCGTGGCTAAGTTAATTATACAATCTTCCAAAAAATATGTGTATATCTTAGTTTAAACGTAAAAAGAGAGACTTAAATCAATAAGTCTCCTCAATATTTGACATAGAGCCGAAAATAAAATCTCTATCCTTTGTTTTTGTCTAAATATATAATTTTCAAAAAACTTATTCATGTCAATGAACAGGCATCACACTAATTTGAAGAACCCCGTTCATAAATGGACTTAAACCTTTACGCTAGGATGGATGAGAAGAAGTGGATTTAAATATCTAAAATATATTTAAAAACAATTTATCTACAACCGTAAGTTCTTGAAATAAGGAAGAACCCCGTCCATAAATGGACGTGAACCTTTACGCTACGATGAATAAGGCGAAGTGAATTTTAACATGACCACTCAAACTCTTAGTTTACAGAGAAGTTGAGCCTGATCAAACAGATTTTACGGAGCAATGAAGAACCTTGTCCTAACGGACAAGAACCTTTACGCTAGGATGGATGAGACGAAGTGAATTTTTAAAATTATTATACAAAGTGCTCAAACTCTTAGTTCGCAGAGAAGTTGAGATGATTTTGCGTTGTGCAGAATTTTTTGGAGTGAGACGTATAAATATACGTCGCAGCGACAAAAAATTTGAAACTAGCAAAAGGGCTCAACTTAATGCGAAATAAGGCGAGCATTGCTGGGCAAGGAACGAGTTTCAGGCGCCAATTGAACGTAAAATCCTACGAAGCTTACCTGCCTCCTCCGCCAGATCCGCCCCCACTAAATCCTCCACCTCCACCAAAGGACATCCCTCCGCCTCCGCCGCTTGACGACGATGACGAAGACGCATGATTTTCATACACGTGACTCATAGCTGTTCCTAAATGATTAACGACGTGGTACATCACAAGTGGATCCATGCCGCTATATCCAGCGTAAGTGTAGTTCGGGTCTATCATCTTAAACTTATTTAGAACCTTTTCTCCCAGGCCAAATAGCGCTGCGAGCACTAGGTAATCATCCCATAGAGCGACCTCAACCGCTTCACGCTCATTAATCAAAGTGAAGTCCTTCAAAAACTTGATGAAGCCCTTTTGCTTAATCGCTTCTTCGCGGCCCCTCATAGTCAATTTATCGTACTTAAAAAACACAAGACGCGTCTCTTGCGTCGACAGCCTTGCTTTTTCGGACTCAAGCGAGGAGATGTCCTTGTACTTTTGCACAAAGTAAGTCGCTTGGTCGCCCTTGTCAAAAGCCTTCGTTAGCTCAGCATTTCTCAAGATGCGGTCTTCACCCGAAGCCCTCTCTACAAGATCAAAAAGCTCTCTTTCCATGCTGTCCGCATTTGCCGGCTCCTTGATTATGGCGAAGCAATCTTCAGCCACATCCCTCTTAAAAATAAAGCCCTTCTTGAACTTTTCATTAATCACTTCGATGTTGCCGTCCTTAATCCATTTCAAAAAGTAAGCCGCGACCAAATTTCTAACTGAAAATGCATGGAATTGCGAGTAGATAAAATTATTCAAAATAATACTGCCGCCAATAGGTAGGTCCCTGTAGTAGTCGACATCTTCAGGGAGTTTGCCCTCCTTCTTTTTGATGGACTTGCGAAATAGCATTGACGCAAAACCCGTTACTATCGCGATAAAGGCAAGACGGAAGGGTCCCATAAGCATATTTGTCGCCCTATTTAAGCCATTTAAGAAGCCGCCCTCTTCATAATCATCTTCACTTTCACCCTCATCAATGTCTTCAGGAATATTTTCCTCGTCACGATTATGGTAGTCAGAGCCTTGCATAGCTCTTTCTTTCATCTCTTCAAAAGTGCCACTACCTATGCTAATGGGATTGATCACGCCCTTATTTAAGCCAAATAAAACTGTTAGGTGATTTGCGGGGCCAAAGTCATTTATCTCGTGGACTATGACCTTGCCGTCCTCAAAAACAATATCTGCGCTTGAGCCAAAACCCCAAATACGAGCGTTGTCCTCATTTATCTCGCCATTAGCAAGGCTTAATTCAAAAGAAACTTTGTTTGGAGCAGGGCTCATCTGGTCGTTCACAAAACGGATGTTGAAGCCGTCCATATCGTCAAAGCTTTGAGCCGCGTTCCTCATGGTGTAAGTTAAAGTATAAGTTTTGTTCTTGTTTAAGTCGCTCTTGCCAAAGCAGAGCTCAATGCCGTCAGAAGTCTCATTGATACCGCATTTGCGAGCCTTTTCGTCGAAGGACGCATCGACGTTCCAATTATTAATGGTCTCGTACGGACCACTCTCGTCAGAAACTTTAAAATCCGTGGTCACTATGTCACGCATATTAGTCTTTGGGATGTAAAACTCAGTGCCAGTCATGGGCGTAGCTTTCCATACCTCGCTGACCATAAGCGCGCCGTCATCCATAAGCGTAGCTTTTATCTCAATCGAGTCGATACTATCCGAGGCAGCATAGGTATTTATAGAAAAAACTATAATTATAGCTGCGAGGATAGTCGCGAGTACTTTTTTCATTATCTAAACTCCAAGTCAGGCATGTCCTTTTTATTGTCATCAACAGTCAGATACTCTCTTGGATGCACGTTTAGTATCGAAGCAACTACTGATGATGGGAACATCTTAACGTCTCTGTTAAGCTTTGTAACTGAGTCGTTGTAAACCATACGGCTCATTCTAACTTTATTTTCGTAGTCGTTAATCGAGTCCATGGACTTCATGTAAAGCTCGGACGCTTTTAGCTCTGGATAGCTCTCTGCAACTGCATTTATCCTAGCTAGAGCGCCTTCAAGTAGAGCCTCATCGCCATTGACATCGCCGGCAGTTTTAAGAACTGGTCTACGCTTTTCGATGATGCCTACAAGGGATTCGTACTCGTGAGCCGAGTAAGCCTTAACCGCACTAGCAAGCGCCTTTAGAGCGTCCCAACGCGAGTTAAGATTGACAGAGATGTTGGCAAGAGAATTGTCAACGTTCTCCTCCAAAAATACGAAACGCCTTTGTTGGCCGATGTAGTACGAGATTAAAACCACTACTATTGCTCCTAAAATTACTATAAACATAATCTTCCTCCTTTTATATGTTTTTCATTATTATTTTACCCAAAAAATGTAAGGGAAATGTAAAGTTTTTTAAAATAAAAAAATAAGTACATAAAACGTACTTATCTTGCGTATATAATTTATAATCTTTCTACTTGCGAATAGACAATATTTATTACTTGATCTAAGATGTCTTTTGGGCATTTTTCGACAAAAACATTCTCTCTTGCGTTAAGGTCCAATGATTTGATGTGTTCACATAAAATGACGCCAGCAGTTTGAGTCCTTCTGTCCAATGCTACGTGTAAAGGAAATTTGTTATTTGTATTAGTGATTGGACATAGTATTGCCAAATTTGTGTTTTTGTTAAAAACATTGTTACTAATAACTAGAGCTGGCCTAAATCCAGATTGTTCATGACCCTTTTGAGGATTGAAACTTAGTTTTATGATATCGCCTTGTTCTACCATAGTTCTTTACCCTTTGCTTCGCCCCAATCTATTTCTTCGGGCTTGTAGTCTCCATCATATCCATCAAAAAGTTCAACTATGTTCTTTCTTTTATTGTGTTTTTTTATTATAAGCTTATCATCTTCTTTTATTACAGACAGTTCTTCATCTTCACTCCATCCAAGCTCATTAAGTAAGAACTTTGGAAGTCTTATTCCTTGGCTGTTACCCCACTTTTGTAAAGTAATCATAAGTACACCTCCATTTATATGTATATGTATATATATAGTATATACTTTTTATCTTGATTTGTCAATATAATTTTTTTCTTATTATATATAAATATGGTCTTCGTGGCACAACCATCATCAAAGTTATACTGCTTGATAAAGCCATCGTCTTGTGATAAAATAGATAGTTAGAGAGGGGAGAATCATATGTTTGATAAAATAAAATTACGTTTTTTGACTGAGGCGGGCACGCTGAACACTTTGGGCAAGATCGCGCTCGCGCTTTTATACTTCGTCATCGCCTTGATTATAGTGAAGATCATAAGCTTCATCATTAATAGGCTTGCCAAGAAAAAGTACGACAAGCTCAGAACTATTGATGCGAAGAGGCTTAAGACGGTACTTAGCGTTTTGAAGAGCTTCGCGACTGTCATCATCATGTTCACATGGTTTTTGTCGGCGCTAAGGATATTCGGTGTCAACACTTCGGCGATCATTACAACTGCTGGGATAGGGGGTATCGCGATTTCCTTTGGAGCGAAGAGCCTTGTTGAAGACATCATCAGCGGTATATTTTTGATGCTTGAAGATAGCTTTGTGCTTGGTGACGACATCACTGTAGCGGGCAAGACTGGTACTGTTGAGAAGATCAGTCTGCGTACAACGACTATCCGTGATTATACGGGTGAGCTGCACGTCATTCCCAATGGCGAGATCAGAGTCGTGACCAACAGGAACAAAAACGTTCAAAGAGCGCTGATTACAGTGCCTATAGCTTATGACGCAGATGCGCAAATGGCGATCGACATCTTGACGAAGGCGCTGAAAAAACTTGATGAGGACCACGCCGTTATTGAAGGGGTTAATGTCTGGGGCATCACTGATTTTAATAGCAATGGTGTGGTGATTAGCGCTGCGGCGAAGACTATACCGGGTGAGCAATGGAGGATTGAGAGATTGATGAGACAGGTAGCTTTGGAGGAATTGAGTAGGAATGGAATTAAGATATTGGATAAAAATATAATAATTAATAAATAAGATAAGCAAAAGAAAAATGGTCGGATTACTCCAACCATTCTTCTTAAATTGGTACATTTCTATGATATTGACCATACTTTTTGGGGGTATTATATAAGCAAAGGAGGTCTTATTATGACAGAAAATAAGAAAAAAGTCGATTGGATTTCGCTAATCATAGGAATATTTTTTATTTTTATTGCCTTTATAGCATTTAAAAATCCATTGGCGAGCTTGGAATCGCTTGTAATTTACTTTGGCATCAGTGCCATATTCAAAGGCATTGGCGGTTTGATGATTCATCACAACATCAAAAAGTACACTGGACTAAACATCAACATATTCATGTGGACAAGCATTTTAGACATTTTGCTAGGAATTTTAATTGTGTCAAATATTAATTCTATGGTAATGACTTTGCCATATGCATTTGCAATTTGGTTTATAATTGACTCGATTAATGACCTTATCTATGGAAGCTACCTAAAAGACATTCATGGCGGACTTTATGGACTAAATATCGCTATAAACATCATCTCAATTATACTTGGTATAATGATGATATACAACCCTCTAGGCGCAGCATTTACAGTTGTTTACCTAATTGGTATGTACTTTATAATCAGCGGAGTGAAGTATATAGTTCACGCATTTGAATATCAATATTAATATCTTTATCAAAGGAAAATGGCCGGAGTGATCCGACCATTTTTTTGTGTATTATTTAATTTAATGCGAACTATTTCTCTATCTCTTCCCCTAAAAGATATTTCTTCCCATCCTTTTCCCAAGCCACGCAAGAATCAAGGTTAATATTCATCGCACTATTCAAAATATTTCTCTCCGCCATATTATTCTTCTCCATAAGCTCGGCGACAAGGTCCTTGATCTCGTAGCGTATATTGCCGCTTCTCTTCTTCGTAACAGAGCAGGCACAGTCCAAAGCCTTGAGATCACTTCTCTTAAGCCACCTCTTAATGTCATCTTCTCTTATGTAGTACATAGGCCTAATCAGTTTGAGCCCTTCAAAGTTTTGGCTATCGAGTATCGGACGCATCGTCTTGAAAGTGCCAGCGTAGAGCATGTTCATAAGCGTCGTCTCAACCACATCATTCATGTGATGACCCAAAGCAACCTTGTTGCAGCCAAGCTCCTTCGCCTTGCCATAAAGGGCGCCGCGGCGCATACGAGCACACATGTAGCACGGGTAGTCACCCGCAAGCTTCTCAGCCACTTGAAATATGTCCGTCTCAAATATTTGTATGTCGATGCCTAAAAATTTGCATAGCTCTTCAAGCTTGTCCCTATTCTCCTTAGTAAAGCCCGGGTCCATGCTCACGTAGCAGACATCAAATTTAAAAATCGAGTGCTTCTTCAGCTCCTCAAACATCTTCGCAAGAAGGATTGAGTCCTTGCCGCCACTGATAGCGACCAAGACCTTGTCACCCTCCTCAATCAGATTAAAATCGTTTATCGCCTTAAGAAATTTCTTCCAAAGCTCCTTTCTGTAGCTCTTGATGATGAAGCGCTCAATCTCTTTTTTCTCTATACTATACATTATATGTGATTAAAGAGTCAACCTTGTAGCCATCAAGCTTGTCGCGGCCCTTAAGGTCAGTTAGTTCAATCAAAAACTCAAAAGCAACAATCTCCGCACCCATCTTCACAAGAAGGTCCTTAACAGCCTCAACAGTTCCTCCAGTCGCAAGCAGGTCATCAATAACAACAACCTTAGTGCCCGGCTTGATTGCGTCCTTGTGAATCTCGATAGTGTCAGTGCCATATTCCTTTTCATAAGAGTACGACACAGTCTCAGCAGGCAGCTTGCCCTTCTTTCTAACAGGAATAAAGCCAAGACCCATCTTGTAGCTAAGCGCGCAGCCAAGCATGAAGCCCCTCGCCTCAGGTCCAACGATGTATTCAGCGCCAAGGCCCTCGATATTCTTTTCTAATTCATCTACAGCGTACTTGAAAGCGTCCTTGTCCTTAAGAAGCGTAGTTATGTCCTTAAAAGAAATCCCTTCCTTCGGGAAGCCTTCAATCACCCTTATAGTGCTTTTTAAATCCATATTATCACCCAAAGAGTATTATACCACTTATTTGTGCTTATGGCAATCAATATCTTTATGATTATGGTAATGGTCTTGCCACTGCGTCAAAAATTGTTATTGATAGAATTTATATTCAAAGCCTTTAGTATAGTATAATATTATATTACATTTTGGTTAAATATTTACTTTAGCTATTGCAAATGGTTTAATTAAGAAGTATAATATAGATAAGAAAGAATTATTTAGGACTTTCAAAATTATTCTACACTAAGGAGGTAGTAGTATGAAAAAGTTTAGAAATATTTTGGCTATGCTAATGGTATTCGTTATGCTAGTGGCAGTTATACCAATGAATGTATTTGCTGCTGATCCAGAACCAAAGCCAGCTGAACACAAAATAACAATAGCTGAGACAACAAATGGAACAGTTACAGCAAATCCAGCAAGTGCAGCAAAAGATGCTGAAGTTACATTAACAGTGACTCCAGCTGAAGGCTATAAATTAGACAAACTTACAGTTGCAGGCAAAACAGCAACAAATGTTACAGTTACAGATAATAAATTCACAATGCCAGATGAAGATGTTACAGTAACAGCAACATTTAAAGAGAAAGAAAAACCAACACCAGTTGAGCACAAAATAACAATAGCTGAGACAACAAATGGAACAGTTACAGCAAATCCAGCAAGTGCAGCAAAAGATGCTGAAGTTACATTAACAGTGACTCCAGCTGAAGGCTATAAATTAGACAAACTTACAGTTGCAGGCAAAACAGCAACAAATGTTACAGTTACAGATAACAAATTCACAATGCCAGATGAAGACGTTACAGTTACAGCAACGTTTAAAAAGAAAGCTGAACCAAAACCAGAAACAAAAGAATATACAATATCTAAAGCATACACAAATCACGGATCATTCACAGTAAGTAAATCTAAAGCAAAAGCAGGTGAAACTATCACAGTAACAGCTACACCAAACTATGGCTATGCAGTTAAAAATGTTTACTATATAGATGATAATAACATTAAACATAGTATTAAGAACTATGCTTATAACGACTACTATTACTACTATGGATACAACGGTAGATATAACGATGGCTACTATGGAGACTATTACAGATACTACAGTGACTATGAAAACAATTATTACTATGATTATTCTAGCTATGATGCTTATCTAAAAGATAGACACTACAGCTTCTGGAATAATGGTTACAGATACTGGGATGACTATGACTATAAATACTATAACAAATATTACGATAGATACTATGACGATTATTATAGATACTATGATGACTATGTAGATAACTACTACAGAAGATATAGTAGCTATGAAGACTACCTATATGATAAACACTACAGTCACTACAGAGACTATAGATACTATGACAAATATGACTACAGATACTATAACTACACTACAACTGATACATTCACAATGCCAGCAAGTGACGTTACAGTTTATGTAGAATTTACTGACTGGTCATACTATGGATATTACTATGATGACTACTATTATTATAGATATCATAGAGACAAGAAGGACAAAGAAAAAGAAGAAAAGGCTGAAGAAGAAAAGAAGCCAGCTGAAGAAAAAACTCCACAAGTTTACGAAGCAAGCGCAACTATAAACGTTGGTTCTAACGTGTTTACTAAGGTGAACAAGAACGTTACAACTACTCATCAAATGGATGTTGCTGCATACGTTAAAAATGGCAGAGTAATGCTTCCACTAAGATATGTTGCTGAAGCTCTTGGTCTACAAGTATCTTGGGTTCCTCAAACTAAGACTGTTATTATCTGGGATTTAACTCAAAAAGTTGAAATACCTATAAAGTCTAATAAGATGATTGTTAATGGCGTAACTTACACAAGTGATGTTAAGCCTGAAATCAAAAACAGTAGAACAATGCTTCCAATCGCTAACGTTGCTAGAGCACTTGGTCTAATAGATGGTTCTGACATCATCTGGGATCCAGTTATGAAGCAAGTTAAATTGACAAGAAGAGTTATAAGTAAATAATTTATAAAGTCCTAAGGGGTCCGCTCATTGATTTGGGCGGATCTTTTTTTGCTTAAATAATATATCTTGACAAGAACAGCTATTTATACTATAATGGTTAAGTCAAGTTAAAAACTTTGTAAAACAATCGGCGTGGAGAGATGGTTGAGTTGGTTGAAGACGCTCGCCTGGAAAGCGGGTATACGTGATTAAGCGTATCAGGGGTTCGAATCCCCTTCTCTCCGCCACGTGCTAGTTGGGAAGGTAGCGGCATCCTGTAACCATAAATCCGCTATATTTGGAATGAATTCCCGACCGAGGGCGTCTTCTGTGGGGCTTGCCCACAATAAGAGGTGTTGAACGAAGGGTTCTTGCGCAACATAAATCTTACGAACCTCGTCAGGTCCTGGCGGAAGCAGCGATAAGTATGTATTTGTGTGTGCCGCGAGGGTGCCGTTCGGGAGCTGTCTGTTGTGGTAACACTTATAGATGCCGCACGGAGTCGGGTGCACTTACATAATAATCAAGGGTCAGTTTATAAACTGACCCTTTTACTTTGGATTTCGCATTCAAACGAGCCCTTGAACTCGTTCCCTCCTCGGCAATGCTCGAGTACGCATTTGTACGCTCCGCTTGCCTCGTCAGTCCACTTCGTCCAATCATCTCGTTTGCTCTGCGAACTCCCGCGTATATGTATGTTGATGCGATAGGTGATAAAAAATTGATCAAAATAAGAAAAAATACGCCTTGAACTTGTTTGATCTGCAAAAGCGCAATAATGAGAAAAGTGATGTTCACGAGCGTAACTTATTTAAGATTAAAATTTTGTTTTCTTTATTAAATAAAAGAAAAGTGCTATTAACGAAGTGACGCATCTGAACAAATTGTGAAATTTATTAGCGAAGTGAACTGCCCGCAAAACCATCTAGCTGAGCGTAGCGAACGAATATGGTTTTGCAAGTGAACGAGCTTTTAGAAATTTCCAATTTGCGAAGCCTAAGTCACAAGTAATACACTTTTCGATATCTATATCAGTTTTTGTAGACGCAGCAAGCGAGGGAAAAGCCGTAAGTTTAATCAAATCGACGTTCACTTCGTTTCGTCTCTTTGTAAACTCTGGCATAAGGCATGCATAGCCAATCGAACTTCGCTTCACTCGGTCTCTTGGTGCATGGACTTAACAATTTTCGATGTACAATCAATTTATCTATTTTGAATTAGATGCAATTAATACTCCGTGTATTTCGCAGAGCAATTTGATGGATAAGGCGAAGCATAACGACCGACCGACTGAGGTGTACTAAAGGTACTCCGCAAGGAGGGAGTGAGCGCGCGAGCCTTAGGCGCAAAGAAGAACCTCACCCATTTACAAAGCTTCGCTTTGAATGGGTCCCGAGAACCTTGGTGCAAGACACTCGAATGCGAAAGAAAAAAGAGCTTATCTAAATGATAAGCTCTTTTTGTATGGTCGGGGTGAGAAGGTTCGAACTCCCGGCCCCATGGTCCCAAACCACGTGCGCTACCAAACTGCGCTACACCCCGCCGAAATATTACTCACCTATTATACCGTTCTCTATCCATTCTTGCAAGTGAAGATAAATCTTATTTTCTCATTAAAACTACTATTATTATAGTTTTTCTTCTATTATCTCACGAATTTACAATATTTTTATTTTATCTTAATAGGCGTCTGACAAAACCATTCTCAATATTTCAAAATAGTTACAATTGCATGAATATTAACAAAGTTAGTGCATTTTGTTATATAATGGAGACGTATGATAGAAAGGAAGGATAAAATGAAATTTAAACGCATAGCAAGTATCGCTTTGAGCGCAACGCTTGCATTTTCGATTTTAAGTCAAAGTTCTTTAGCTTATATAATTAACGAAGAAAGAAAGGAAGAGTATTTGGCGAGCGGCGTGCATCGCGCGAACATCGAGAGGTTCACCTCTGAGGGCTGGCAAAACCTAAATGTCGTGACGATTGACGCGACTAGCGGCATGAACGAGATTAAGGCGATGTTTAACACTGAAGGTGTATCTCACAGGTCGAATGTTAAGGACATGGTCTCTGTAAGTGGCGCTGTTGCTGGTGTTAACGGGGACTACTTCAACTACCAACCGCATCCATCGACGCTTGGCGTTATTGTCAATGACGGCAAACTTATCAGCTCGGCTCAAGAGGGCAAGAACAATCTGCCTGTCTTTTACCAAAGCAGTGCTGGCGACTCGCATGTGGGCTACATCACTCAATCTGTTGACATCTTAAATCAGCTTACTGGCGCAAAATACCACGTCAGCGGCTACAACAAGGCTTACGGCGGCTACAAATACTTATCTCTGCTAACAAGGGACTGGGGCAAGAAGAGTTTCGGTGCTAAGGCTGCGAACATGACTGAAATCCTTGTGGTTAATGGTGTTGTTGCTGACATTAGAACGAACGGTGAGCCTTTTGACATCCCTGACAATGGTTACGTTCTTAGCCAAAATGATTCGCCTCTAGCAAGTCTAACTCTAGGCACTCCGCTTGAGCTGCAAGTAACTTCAAATGTTGACCACAATGGTCTAAAATTCGCTATGGGCGGCGGCTCCATCATCCTAAAAGATGGCGTAGCTATGCAAACTAATATTATTAATAAAGGCAGGCACCCAAGGACTGGTATCGGTGTCACTCAAGACGGCTCAAAGATAGTCATCATCACTGTTGACGGAAGGAATGGTTATGCTGGTCTTACTCAAAAGGAATTCGGCGAACTCTTTAAGAGCTTCGGCTGCTACAATGCGATGAACCTTGATGGCGGCGGATCGACTACCATGGTCAAAAAGACTAAGGCGATGGACTCAGCTGAGATCATCAACAAGCCATCGGGCGGCACTCCAAGAGCTGTTGTATCGGGCGTTGGCGTTTTCTCGAATGACAATCCAGGCGCTGCACAAAGAATTGAGCTTGAGCTTGATACTGACAAGGCTTTCCCTGGTGTACCAGTAGGATACAGTGTTAAAGCTTACGACGCAAGCAACAATCCTGTCAGAGTTGACGCAAATGCAGTAAGTGCAAGTGCTACGAATGGCGCATCATGTGCAGGAGGCAGTTTTATTGGCACATCTCAAGGCGTTTCCCAAATCACAGTTACTTACCAAGGTGCGAGCGACACGAAAAACATCGAAGTATATTCAGAGCCGGTTGAGCTAAGAAGCTCGATTGAGAGCATAAACGCAAAACCTGGCGACAAATACACTATAAAGGACATCGTTGGTCTAGATAATCAAGGCCGCAGCGCGAAGATACCGACTTCGAGCATTAATTTCTCCGTCTGGGGCAAAGTTGGTGCGATGAGCGGAAATGTTTTCACTGCATCAAACAATATTGGCTACGGCTACATCACTATGGGCTATAAAAATACTTATAAGAACATCCCAGTAACTATTGGCTTCAATACAAAGCCGCTACTTGACTTTGAAAGCCTTGACAATATTAAGGCATCGAGCTTTCCGGCTGACAAAGTGGCTGCTAGCCTAAAAATTTCAAAGGACGCTAAGCAAGGAAGCGGCGCGGTTGAGCTTAACTACGACTTTTCAAAGCTTGATGACTCGAGAGCTGCTTATATAAGCTTCAAGAAGGCACCAGTTTTAGAAGGAAAGCCAAAGAGGCTTGGCATCTGGGTCAAGGGCGACGCGAAGGGCGCTATGCTTAAGGCGACTATCAAGGACAGTGAAGGTTTTGCTGAGCAAATCACTTTCACTGAAAAGATTAACTTTAGCGACTACAGATACCTTGAGGCTGAAATTCCTGACAACGAGGCATATCCATATAGCCTACTAAATATCTACATTGGCAGCTCCAATAACTCTGCCATGGTCAAGTCAAAGATCTTGATTGACGCAATCGATTTACTATATGAACACAAATTTGAAAACGCCATCGACAATTCATCCGTCTTGGCAGATAGTCAAAAAGGCTTCTTAGCAAAGGCTAGTGGCGGCGAATACCTAGTGGTTACAGGCTACGATGCTAATCAAGACAAAAACTTTGCTGGCGCCAAGACTGCCATAATCAATAAGATGAATAAAGTTGATACAGGCATTACGCTTAATAGCTACGACAGCGCCTTGAAGAAGGCAGTTTCGAAGAACCTTCTTAAGAATGGAAACGTTTTCTCGACAAGTGCTACGACAAACGCCTTTATACTAAATTTAAATACTTCGAAGAGGTCACTAAGACTTTCCGACGCAAAAGAGTGGTCCTACATCACAGGCAGCCTTAAGAACATCACGCAAAAGAACGTGGTCGTGACTATGACAAGCCCTGTCTTTGGCAAGGGCGGCTTCACTGACAAGAAGGAAGCGGAATTACTTCACGCGAAGCTTAAAGAGCTTGCCGACATGGGCAAAAACGTCTACGTCGTTGCCGGCTCAAACGAAGCGTCCGTCAAAGTGCTTGACAAAATCAGATATATTAACGTCTTTAACAAGCCTATCAAGACAAAGGCCGACCTAGTTAAGAGGAGCTACGTGCAATTCACTTTCAATCCAAACGCAAGTGCATACGTAATCGCTAACTATTAATATGGTATAGGCGCTATTAATATAGAATATAACTAAACGAAAAAGGACTGTGAGAGCAGTTCTTTTTTTGTGCCTTGCTTTATTGAAAAAAATAGATTTTTGTGTTAAAATTAAAATAGCTAAGTATATGGCCGAATGGGTATATATACTTAATAAAGGAGTGAGAACATGGACAAGAACAATAAAGACAAGAAGGGACCTAAGAAGTCTCTCGTCTATTACTATATAGTTATACTAATCATTGCCTACTTCTTCAACGTCTTTTTCATGAAGGACATCATGAAGCCGAATGTTGAGAAAGTCACTTACGATGCCTTTTTGGAAGCAATTGACGAGGGCGTTGTTGACAAGGTACAAAAGATGGGCGGCAACATTGTATTTCAGCTTAAGCCTGATTACGTTGCCGTTCGCGATAAAGACAATGGAAATAAATTAAAATTTGAAAAAGCAAAATTAGATAAAAGTGGCAAGGCCATAATCAAGAGTGAAGGCGAAGAGCTTAGAGTCTTCATCACAGGCGAGTGGGACTACGACGGCCTTACAGAAAAGCTTGAGGCAAAAGGCGTTCACTTCGGCAGCGAGATCATCGAAGAGCCATCGATCTTAGTAAAAATCTTGGGCTTCCTACTACCGATAGCGACATTTTTGATTATGGGTCTCGTTCTATCCAGAATTTTATTTAAGGATATGGGCGGTGGCCTTGATAAATTTGGCTTCGGTAAATCGGGCGCCAAAGTTTATGTAAAGGGCAAGCAAAAGAAGACATTCGAAGACGTTGCGGGCCAAGAAGAAGCGAAGGAGATGCTTCTAGAGATAGTCGACTTCCTTCACTATCCAGAAAGGTACGCCAAGATAGGCGCCAACCTTCCTAAAGGAGCCTTACTCGTAGGACCTCCGGGCACAGGTAAAACCCTTCTAGCACAAGCAGTTGCGGGCGAAGCAGACGTGCCCTTTATCTCTATATCGGGTTCATCTTTCGTAGAGATGTTCGTTGGACTCGCAGCTAAAAGAGTTAGAGAATTATTTAAGGAAGCACAAGAAAAAGCTCCGTGCATAATATTTATAGATGAGATTGACGCTATAGGAAAGTCTCGTGAAGCAAGTTTTTCTTCAAATGACGAAAGAGAGCAAGCACTAAATCAATTACTTACTGAGATGGACGGCTTTGACTCTAAAAAAGGTATAGTGGTACTTGCGGCAACAAATAGACCAGAAGTACTTGACCCAGCTTTACTACGTCCAGGTCGTTTCGACAGGCGTATACCAGTTGAATTACCCGATCTTAATGGCAGAATCGCTGTATTAAAGGTACACTCAAGAAATATCAAGATGTCTGACGATGTTGATTTTAAGAAGATTGGTCTACTAACAGCGGGTGCATCAGGGGCAGATTTAGCTAATATTGTGAATGAAGCGGCACTTAGAGCTGTTAGAAACAAAAGAGATTACGTTATACAAGAGGATTTACAAGAGTCAGTTGAAGTAGTTATAGTTGGCTATCAAAGAAAAACTATGATTATCTCAAAGAAAGAGCGTGAAATGATCAGCTACCACGAAGTTGGTCACGCGATAGTCGCAGCTGTTCAAAAGAAGAGCGCTCCAGTTGAGAAGATCACCATCATACCAAGGACATCGGGCGCACTCGGCTACACACTACAGTCCGATACAGAAGAAAAGTTCCTTATGGACAAGGAAGAGCTCTTCAATATGATGGTTACTGCATCAGGCGGTAGAGCTGCTGAGGATATAGTCTTCGGCGTAATTACGACTGGCGCAAGTAACGATATAGAGCAAATCACAAACATCGCCAGAAACATGGTTATGCGCTACGGCATGAGTGACGACTTTCCTATGATGAGCCTAATGAGCGAAGGAAACCGCTACCTAGGAGGCGCAGGCGAGCTTACAGCGAGCCAAGACACCTTTGCCAAGGTCGATGATATCGTCAAAAACCTTATTGCAGAGGCTTATGAAGAAGCAAAACGCATACTTCGTGAGAATAGGACTAAGCTTGATAAGATTTCAAAATACCTTATCGAGAAAGAAACTATCAGCGGAGAAGAGTTTATGAAGATCTTTAATGAAGATGACAATGGTGAAAATGGCGAAGTAAGCGAAAATACTAAAGAAAGTGAAAATACTAAAGAAAGTGATTTTACTAAAGATAGCGAATCTGATAAAGATAGCGAGGCTATTAAAGATAGCGATTCTACTATAGATAGCAATTCTACTATAGAAAGCGAATCTACAAAAGAAGACAAAAATACTCAAGATGAGAATAATGACGATAGTGGCAAGGCCATAATCGTAGAAGAGGATAGTAATATATAAAAATAAGGAGTAGGAGTTATGGGTTATATACTAATTGTTGACGACGAAACGACGATAACTGATATCATCGAGTTCAATTTACAAAAGGAAGGTTTTGAGACAAAGGCGGTTCACGACGGCAAAGAAGCGCTGCTTGCGGTGAATGAATACGAGCCGGACCTAATGCTACTTGATGTTATGATGCCTGAGATGGACGGCTTTAAGACGCTTGAGCTTTTAAGACAAAAGTATAAGTTCCCTATACTTATGCTGACTGCGAAGGAAGAGGAAGCTGATAAAGTCAAGGGTCTAGAGCTTGGCGCTGACGACTACATCACTAAGCCATTTGGCATAAGAGAGTTAATTGCAAGGGTTGAGGCCAATCTTAGACGCGCGCCTAAGAGTAAATCGACTGAAAACTCCATTACTATAGGTGATATAAGGATGGATATGACTCTATTACAAGTATTTAAGAAGGAAAAACCGGTTGAGCTAACTCTTCGTGAGTTTGAAGTGCTAAAGTATCTGATGCAGCACCCTAACGAAGTATTCTCAAGGGCGGATCTACTTAAGGACGTTTGGGGCTACGACTACATCGGCGACGTAAGGACTGTTGACGTAACTATCAGACGTGTGCGCGAAAAAGTTGACGAGAAATTAACAGACGACTACAAATACATCAAGACAAGAAGAAACATGGGTTATTACATCTCAAATGAAATTTAATTCGATAAAGTTTAGGTTTGTCATCATCTACGCGTCGCTAGTACTATTTGTCCTAGTGAGCGTTGCTGCCTTCATTGTTACAGGGCTTGAAACTGAGCTAATGAAGGGCCTAAAAGACGATATCAAAAAGCAGGTTGAGACCATGACCTCGACCTCAAGATACTTTACGAAAGAGAACTGGTCGGACGAAGACACTATAGAGCACATACAGACTGTTATTGATGAGAATAGGTTTAACGCGGACGAACTTGTCTACGTTATAAGTAACGACAGCTATCCATCGGTTATTGCGGGTAACGACGAAGGCACTAGGCTTATAGTGGGCAAAAACGCTTATGATGTTGACACGATCAATCAAGCGATGCTACTTGAGGCTCTAAAGGGCAACTTAAGCGAAAAGATTATCGGCGAAGGAATAGACGCCGAAGTGCATCTAAGCTACCCGGTCGTATCGGAGAAGGGCAAGGTCAAGGGCGTTGTCTACGTAATCAGCTCTACAAGGATGGTTGAGGCGACTGTAAAGAAGGCGAGACAATTACTTACTGTGATCAGTTTGGCGGCAATCTTCGTAACGATACTTATCGCTTATCTACTTGCTTCGTCAATAGTTTCACCTATCAGTAGCTTGACTGCGAAGGCCAAGAGACTTGCTGAGGGTGATTTCACTCAAAAGGTTGAGGTAAGGAGCAAAGACGAGATTGGTAAGCTGGCGTCTATGTTTAACACGCTTACAAATGAGCTGAACAAGACCATTAGCGAGAAAGACCTTGAACAAAAGAAGCTCGAGACCATATTTACAAATATGACTGAGGCCATCATCGCCTTAAACAGCGAGGGTGAGCTTATTCACGCGAATTCTGTTGCGCAAAAACTTATTGATATTGACATAAAGAGAGACACGCAAAGGTACTTTAACCTTGACAAGATTGGGCTTTCATCGATTAATTTCGATAATCCATTTACCCTTGAAGGCGAAGAGGAGATTGAGCTTAAGGGCGGTGTCTACAAGATGACTTATGCGCCATTCGAAAACGAGGACTATAGTCTTGGTGGCATCATCATCATGTTCCAAGACATAACTAAGGAGCACAGGCTTGACAATATGCGTAAGGAGTTCGTTGCCAATGTTTCGCACGAGTTAAAGACGCCTATCACGGCCATAAGGTCTTACTCGGAGACGCTGCTTGAGGGCGGCGTGCCAGAGGAGATGCAAAACAAGTTCCTTGGCGTTATCGAGAAGGAAGCGGACAGGATGAACAGACTTGTTCTGGACCTACTTCTTCTATCGAATATCGACTACAAGGGCGGGGAGGACGTCAAGGTCACTGTGCTTAATGATAAGGTTAAGGACGCCATCGATAAATTAAAGATACTAGCGGATGAAAAGAAGCAAAAGCTTATCTACTCTATTGCTAACGAGCCGCTTAAGGCGCTGATCGATCCTGACTCTTTTGAACAGATCATCACAAATCTTATATCGAATGCGATTAAGTATACGAATGAAGAAGGTACCATCGAGGTAAAACTATATTCAGTTTTAGGCAAGATCCACATCGATGTTATTGACAATGGTATAGGCATACCAGAGAAGGACCAAAAGAGAATCTTTGAGAGGTTCTACAGAGTCGAAAAGGGCCGCTCGAGAAAGATGGGCGGAACGGGTCTTGGCCTTTCCATCGCTAAGGAGATGGCGAATGCCTACAAAGCAGACATAGTCTTCACTTCGAAGTTTGGTATAGGCACGACATTTACCTTCTTAATCGATGAATATAAAGAAATAAATTCGTAATAACAATTTAATACAACTGTAATATAAAAGCCCTCCCATCTATGTTATAATAGATGTAGATAAGGAGGGAAGGTATGAAAAAGAAAGTCTTAATCTTTATTTTATGCCTTTTCATATTCACAATTGGATCATCTTCTTTTGCGAAAGATGCATATGTATTTAAGGTTACAAAACCTGATCAAGATATATACTCTACCATTGACGAAACTTTATTTATCAATGGCAGTGCACCGAAGAATGCGAATGTTGAGATAAAACACTACCTAAAGGACATTAGCTTTAAGGACTTTGAAAGCTACAAGGACAAGTATCCTAAGCTTGATGACTTTAAGAAGCACTTTGAGGAAGAAGTGATTAAGGACGATGGATATGAAGAGCTATCAAATACAAGTATAAGTGTTGGATCTTTAGGTATATTCTCCAAAAAGCTTAGCCTTATGAATGGGCTTAACAAGATAGTCATAAGCACAGCGAAGTCGGAGAAGGTTTTCTACATATACTTAACTGACACAGATAAGTTATCAGAAAGCATTACACTTATGAAAACTATTGATCTAATAAAAAATTTGAGATAGGAGGAGCTAGATTGAGAGAAAGAATCAAGACAGCCCTTCTTTTTTTCTTGATTATTTTTGCCATATTCTTAAGTTCAAAGCTATGGCTGGACTTTTCTAGTGAGAGCAGAGTCGGTATCGAGGCAAAGGAGAAAGAGAAGGTGGAGCTAAAGGACTACATTAGCGCCGAGACTGCCATCGTCAACTTTTCAAAGGACAAGCACACTGTTTTAGACAACCCTGGGGAGCAAGGACTCTTCCAAAGTTTCAAAGGGTTTTTTTCTGATGTCTTTACGAAAAATGATTACAGAGTGAGCCTTATTGGCGAAGAGGAGTACGAAAATGCTATAGAGAGCACTAGATCAGTTGTCTTTACTTTCATTGACAATTTCCCTCTAAGATTAATCGCGAGAACTTTTAATATTATGGAGAAAAATAATTTTATAGATGACGATAAAAATATTAAGGAGATTGCCATCCTTCTATATAGTGGCGAGGCTATGTTTAAGACGGATACTTCTGTATACAAAGTTACTGAGCTTAATACATCTCTTTCAATACCAAATTCCATAGTAAATAATCTTGAGCTAAAGCCGAATTTAGCGTACTACTATAACGCATCGAGCATACTTGGGGAGAAGAGCCCCTTATACATACCGTATCAAGACGAGTACGCGAGCTATATCTTCGATAAATACACAGTTGCACACGATTTCGACATACTTGACAGGGAGAATGCGAGGAGTTTTGCGCAAAGGTTTTTCGATAAGGAGCTAAAGTATTTAAAGGAGCTTGATGAAAAAGACTTCTCAAAGATATATAGCTACGATTCAGAAGTTATCAAGCTTAAGTACGACGGCTCGATCGAGTACTTTGACCCACTGAAGAAAAATTACAAGGAAAGAAATTTGCTTAAGTCGATAGAGACGGCTATAGGCTTTCTGCAAGAGGGCATCAAGGAAGAAAAGCCTCTAAAAGTCTCCAAGATAGAAGAGATTACAAGAGAAGAGAGCGTTGGATACAGGATAAGCTTCGACTACTACCTAGATGGGATAAAGCTAAGCTACGAGAAGGACGCAGATCATTACGCATACGTCGACGTCTTCATGGACGAAGTGCGCTTTGCTTCGGTTAATAAGGCCAGCTTCAATAAGGACTCCCAAGAAGCTTTTTACACGAAGAACATACTCGAACTGATTGAGAAGAACGCAGTTTTACTTCGTGACAACGCTGAGGAGAATCCGCTTAAGTCCATTGACAAGATCAGTATCGTCTATCTAGTGAAGAAGGACGAAGCGGAGTCCGTTGCGCCAAAGATACGTATTGACACGAAGAAGGGCTACTTCATCTTCGACGCGAAGACATTTGAGCTGATAAAGGAGAGAGATTATGAACTGGAACAAAGCTAAATCCATACTCCTAGTATGCTTTTTGATTATAGACGTCGTTCTATTAACTATGTATATGAAAAAAACTAAGGACGATGGCATCCTATCCATAAGCAAAAATGATGCGATTGAGATACTTAAAGCGCAAGATATAGATATAGACGAAAAAGAGCTTAAGACAGGTGGCGAGTACAAGGGCTATATACTTAAGTACTACGACTTCGATCTTGAGAAGATTAACATGAACTTTTTTAATGGTGAGGGAGAAATCGATGACAGATACGATCTAAAGATACTTACTAAGGACGATAAAAGCGTCTCACTATCGCAAGGAACGCTATTTAGCTACGTGGACGCGTCTGAAGAAGTGAAGTATCCTGACATCGACATGGACAAGGCGATAGAGCTAGCGAACGAATTTTTGAAAGAGAAGGAAATTTTAATCAGAGGCATGGTCTTTGACGGCGCCTACATGGACGAAGGGAGCTACCAAGTGCATTACGCGGTTAAGCACGACGACATCTACCTGGAAAATAGCTTTATAAACTTCACCATTGACAAAAGAGGCGTGAGGAGAGTCGACGCGATGTGCCTTGAATACATCAACACGGAGGACGAAGTCTTTGCCTTGAATGATGTGAAGGACAAGATACTTTCGATAATCGATAAGCCCGAAGTAAAGGGCAAGACCATAGACAGAGTCGAGCTTTGCTACTACCTCGACCAAGTGACCATGGACCAAGCAGAGGAACTCAAGATTACAAGGCTTAGAGCCAAACCGCACTGGAGAATCACTTTCTCAGACGGATACAAGATGATATTATAACGAAGGGAAATATATGAAAGACATATTAAAATTTTGCTCATTGAGCTCTGGTAGCTGCGGAAACGCAAACTACATCGAGTACAAAGACACCAAAGTCTTGATAGATGCGGGGCTCAATGGTGTAACAACAGAAAATGCACTCAAGGAGATAGGTACAGACATTAAGGACCTGGACGCAGTTATATTAACGCATGAGCATAGAGACCACGTTCAAGGCGCAGGAATACTCTCGAGGAAGTACGGCGCAAAACTATATGCCAATGAAAAGACCTATCTTGCGTCGCTGCCGCGCATCGGCTCAGTTAAGGAGAGTCACGTTCATATATTTGACGGCGCTTTTGAAGTGAAGGATCTAGTGATAAAGCCGTTTAAGGTTTATCACGATGCCTACGACCCGGTTGGCCTTGCCATATACGCGGGGAATAAAAAGCTCAGCATCTTGACAGATACTGGCCTTGTGGATAGTGATATAGCGGATGAGATTAAGGACTCCGACATCTACTACATCGAGAGCAATCACGATGAGGAGATGCTTGAGAAGGGCCCATATAGCTACTACCTAAAGAGAAGAGTGCGTTCAGAAGAAGGCCACCTTTCTAATATGCAGGCCGCAGACCTGATTAAAAACACATTAAAGGACAAAAACGAATTAGTTTTCCTAGCGCACCTATCGCACGAGAACAACACAGAGAAACTCGCTTACATGACAGTTTATAAAGAACTCATTCAGTCAGGACGAAGAGCTGAAGACTTTAGGCTAAGAGTCACACACAGACTAAAAAGAACACTTGTATACGAGGTGGATTAGATGCTAAAGATTGATCTTATAGTACTTGGTAAAATCAAGGAAAAGTATTTAAACGAGGCCATAGACGAGTACAAGAAACGCATCTCGCGCTTTGCCTCGCTTAATATTATAGAACTCAAAGATAGAGACAAGCCCGATAAGCTCTCAGACGCCGAGCTCGAAAAGATTATAGATGAAGAGTCAGAAGAAATACTTACGAAGCTTGATGAAGAGAGCTTCGTCATCACTTTGGAAATAGCTGGAAAGCTCTTAACGAGCGAAGAATTCGCAGACGTGATTAAAAACGCAGGCGTCGATGGTTACTCCAAGATCACCTTGATTATAGGCGGGTCCAATGGATTCAATAAGAAAGTCTCAGATAAGGCAGACTTAAAGCTAAGCTTTGGTAGAATGACCATGAATCATAAACTGATGAGAGTGGTCTTACTTGAACAAGTGTTCAGAGCGTTTAAAATTATAAATGGTGAAGCATACCACAAATAGATAATATATAATTTAATCTAATCTAATCTAATCTAATTATTAAAAATAGACAATTGATTAAATTTAACAAGTATTATAGTGATTTTGGACCATATATGTGTTATAATTTAAGTAAATACTAGTAAAATAAAGTTAGACATATTTATTTGTAAATATTTTTTAATAAAGTAGTTATTATAGTTTGTAGTTACTATTTAAGATGTTAAAAAATTTTAAGATTTTGATGTGAGCATTAGGGAGGATATAGATGAAACCTTTTATAAAGTGGCCTGGCGGAAAAAGTGATGAGTTAAAAATAATTCTTAATAATTTACCCTTGGAAATAAATAACTATTATGAACCTTTTGTTGGCGGTGGTGCAGTGTATTTAGGCTTGGATAATCTTAACAGGTATTATATTAATGATAAGTCTAACGAATTGATGGGATTGTACAAAGCGATAAAAGAACAAGATGAGACTTTTTTTTACGCAATAAAAGAAATAGATAAATGTTGGAAACTTCTAGAAGATATAACTGAAGAACATGTTGTTGAGTTTGTGGATTTATATGAAAGATATAAAAATTACCTGATTACAGATAAGGAACTTTCATTGTATATAAAAGATTTTATTATAACTAATTCGGACGATTTTAACGGTATGTTAAATGATCAGTTTATACTTGACGGGAAAAGAGTTTTAAAAGAACTATATAAAGGTGTTTTTCAGAGATTAAAAAGAATGAGAGTTTTAGAGCAAAGAATGGGCGACTTAACAACTGAAGATGTAAAAATAAATATAGAAACAGGGTTTAAAAGTGGTCTTTATACACATTTTAGATATTTATATAATCATTCGGAAAATATAGACAGCAATTTCAAAAGTGCTATTTTTTATTTTATAAGAGAGTATTGTTATTCGTCTATGTTTAGATATAATAAAAATAATTGTTTTAATGTTCCATATGGAGGCATAAGTTATAATAGAAAATACTTAACAAAAAAAATAGAATATATTGAAAGTAAAGAAATTATATCAAGATTAAGAAAAACAAATATTAGTTCTTTAGATTTTGAAAATTTTATGGAAGTTTATGGGCCGTCAAAAGGAGATTTTATATTTTTAGATCCGCCATACGATAGCTCGTTTTCAACATATGCTAACAACTCATTTGATGCTTCAGATCAAATTAGATTATCGAATTTTTGCAAAAATATTCAAGCAAACTTTATGTTGGTAATAAAAAATACTGATTTTATTTATGAACTATATAAAGATTTTAACATAAAGAGCTTTGATAAAAAATATCTTGTTAGCTTTAAAAATAGAAACGATAAAAAAGCAGAGCATTTAATGATAACAAATTACAAATTAGAGGAGGGAAAATCATGCACTCAGAAGCTGAAATTAGGAGAGCAATTAAGCCTTTATTAGATAAGTATGGCCAACTGACTACTTCTGAAGTTAAGCAAAAATTAAACGAAGTTTTAAATTTTGATGATGAAGACAAAGAACCATCTGATTCGAGAAATGAAATTAAAATAATACAAAGAATAGGTAATATAGTTTCACATCAAACAGTGACAAAAAAGATATACGATGAGGGATTTGAACTAGACAAGAGCGGTGCAGAGGCTACTTTTACAGCTGTAGATGGCATTGCAAACATAAACTTATCTGCAATATCTAAAACTGAAATAAAAAACAGAAAAAGAAGATCTAAAAAATTTGTTGGAAGAGATGTTGACTGGGCAAATAAATATGAAGAAAATAAAGAAATTGGAAATATGGGGGAAGAATTTGTTTGTCAATATGAAAGGGATAGGGTTTCTGAATTTAGTCCAAGTGATGTTGATAGAGTGCAGCATTTAAGTAAATTGCAAGGTGATGGATTAGGATATGACATTAGTTCAATAGATAATAATGGAAATATATTAAGAATAGAAGTAAAAACAAGTTCTGGACCAGCTAATGGTGTTTTTTACATGAGCAGAAATGAGAAAAAATTCTTTGAGGAATATGAGAATGATGGCGCAGTTATATATAGGGTATACAATTTTGATAAGAGCACAAGAAGAGGATTGATAAAAATTATAACAGCCACTGATTTATTAAATAATTATTATTTTGATCCAATAACATTTGCTGTAAAAGAAAAGTGATTTATTATTATAAAAAATCATAGCCAAATATTGTCACACAGATAAAAACAAAGGACAGAGATTTTATTTTTCTCTGTCCTTCTTTTATACCTAAATTGAAATTCTTACCCGTGTCAATGAGCCGTCACCAAAAAATCCCTATCTATCAGACATGTGAATAGCTAGCTCCTCCTCATTAATACCAAACATAGCCTTACCCAGTCCAGTCGCCACCTCAGCTATAATCTTGTTATCTTCATAATTTTCCACTGCTTTAACTATTGCCTTAGCTCTTCTCTCTGGATCTTCACTCTTAAATATACCACTGCCAACGAAGACACCTTCAGCACCAAGTCTTCTCATAAGTGCTGCGTCTTGAGGTGTTGCTACGCCGCCAGCTGAGAAGTTTAGTACAGGTAGTCTCTTATTGTCATGAACGTATTTCACTATATCGTAGCTAACTCTATATTCCTTTGCAAAAGTATAAAGCTCGTCCTCTCTCTTCGATACAAGTAGCGATATGCCGCCAAGTATTTGTCTTAAGTGGCTCACAGCTTGTACGACGTCGCCAGTACCTGCTTCGCCCTTGCTTCTAATCATCGATGCGCCTTCTTCGATCCTTCTAAGCGCTTCGCCAAGGTCTCTCGCCCCGCAAACGAATGGCACGTCGAACTTGTATTTGTCAATGTGATTGTCGTTATCAGCCTTAGACAAAACTTCCGATTCATCGACGTAGTCAACGCCTAAGGCTTCCAAAACGCCTGCCTCAACAAAGTGACCGATTCTGCACTTCGCCATAACAGGGATCTTGACAGCGTTTTTGATCTCAAGAATCATTTCTGGGTCGCTCATCCTAGCAACGCCTCCTTCGCGTCTGATGTCCGCAGGCACCCTCTCAAGCGCCATGACAGCGCATGCGCCCGCGCTTTCAGCAATCTTCGCCTCCTCAGGATTTGTAACGTCCATGATGACGCCGCCCTTAAGTGTATTTGTAAAGTCTAAAAATTTTTTATTCATAATATTCCTCCTCTTTTATAGCTATTATACTTGGATTATGGTATAATTAAAAGTACCAATTATGATTAATTTGATGGTACCAGATAGGAGGAGCTATGCAAATAGATTTGAAAGGTGATAAGCCAATTTATGAAGAGATATATGAATATTTTAAGGACGCCATACTTGAAGGACGCTTTAAGAGAGGCGAGAGGCTGCCATCTAAGAGGGTACTTGCTAAGGAGATGGCTGTCGCAGTCAACACTGTTAGAGCGGCATACGACGCCCTTAGCTGCGAAGGCTACATAGAGAGCGTCGAGAAGCGCGGCTACTTCGTCAGCGAGATCGGCTCTTTGTATAATTTTAAGGCGGAGCCCATAAATGCGGCTAGACCAGAGAAGGAGAGCTACAAGTACTCCTTTGCCATCAGCGAAGGGGATAAAGAGAGCTACCCAATAGACAAATTTAAAAAGATTTTCACGCAAGAGGTCATTTACGACGAGGAATTTTACGAGAGGGACTACCAAGGCCTTTATGGTCTGCGCCTCGAGATCAAGAATTACCTCTTCAAGGCGCGCGGCATCAAGACTAGCGAGGATAACATCATCATCAGTTCTGGTCTTGAGCAGCTTTTGACTATAGTCTTCATCATTTTGGATAAAAAGCTTTGCCTCGGCCTCGAAAATCCAGGCTACAAGGAGCTCAAAACGCTTTTGAAGCTCAATAATATTGACTACGAGCCCATTAGCCTCGACAATAGCGGGATGAACTTCGAGCTCTTTAAGCGTGCAAACCTTACGGCTGCGTTACTTACCCCGTCAAATCAATTTCCGACGGCGACCGTCATGCCAATTAAGAGGCGTTTCGAGTTTTTGAACTGGGCTTATGGTGCAAGCGGCCGCTACATCATTGAAGACGACTACGACAGCGAGTTCAGGTACTCATCGAGAGCACTCTCCCCATTAAAGAGCCTCGACGAGATGGATAAGGTCATCTACATCGCGAATTTTTCAAAATCCATCAGTCCCTTGCTAAGACTTAGCTACATGGTTTTGCCGAACGAACTACTTAAGAGGTACTACGAGGTCAAGCCGCAGATCAATTCGACCGTGTCAAACATAGTTCAGATACTTGTCAAGGACTTTATGAAAGGCGGCCACTTCGAAAGGCAGCTCAACAGAATGAAGGGCATTTACAATAAGAAGCGGCTCGTGCTACTTGATGAGCTCGAGGACATCCCAGGTGTTCACGCCATCGACTCCATGGCCGGTATGCATCTTAAAATTTATGTCAGTGGCGTAGATGATTATGAAGACATTGTCAAGGCGCTTCAAATGAGTGGCATAAAAGCCTCAAGACTCAAAGACTATTATCTAAAAGAGGAGGCTATGGCGAAGGACGCACTACTACTTGGTTACGGGGCTATGGATGAAGATGAGATCCGCTCTGCCATGAGCATAGTGAAAAAAATAATTCTGGACTTGAAAAAATAGTAAATTTATCATATAATAAGTATATATGAGGAGGAAATCATGAGTATTAAGATTATAACAGATTCGGCTTCAGATATAGGCAAAGACTTAGCTAAGGACTTTTCTATAGACATTATGCCAATCGCCATAATGAAGGATGACAAAACTTACTTAGATGGCGTCGACATCAGCGGCAAAGAGATTTACGACAACATGAGGAATGGCGCTGTTTACAAGACTGGAGCGATCACTCCGCACGAATATGAAGTGAAATTTGAGGAAGTTTTAAATAAATATGATAAGGCGATATACGTATCGCTTTCTACTGGCATGTCGTCAACTTTTAACAACGCAGTTCTTGCGAAGAACTCTTTAGGTATAGATGATGACAGGCTTTTACTAGTTGACTCGCGCGGCGCATCCATGGGCCAAGGTATGATGGCTATAAATCTTGCAAAGCTTGCGAGAGAGGGCATGAGCTTTGAGGAGCTAGAGGCTTATGCGGATAATTTTGTGAAGAACACGAGATATGTTTTCTTCGTCGATTCGCTTGAGTACTTGCAAAGAGGCGGCAGAGTCTCGAAGCTTAAGGCGACTATTGGCAATTTAATCAATATGAAGGTAGTTCTTGATGTGCATGCAGATGGCGTAATTTATACAAAGGACAAGGTCAGAGGAACTAACAGAGCCATAGCAAAGACCGTAGACATATTTGAGGAAGAGGTCGGACACGAGCTTTATGATGATAGGATCATGGTTTGCCACGCAGATTGCATTGAGCTTGCGACTAAGGTAAGGGACGCGCTTGTGGAAAAGTATCCCGATAAGCTTATAGAACTAAATCCATTTGCCGTGAGCATAGGCGCTCACACAGGTCCGGGTACAGTTCATATATGCGCGATAAAGAAATTTAATTAGCTAGGCGTATTTATAAAATTTATCTATACTAAGAGGGCCATATATTGTAATTTATTATACAAGTGGCGATTTATGCGAAATCCATTGACATATTTAAAATTATGGACTATAGTATAATTAAATTGTAAGAATAATCTTAGACACATAATTTACACCACCTAAAAAAACGTTCATTGGCCGAGCGTTTTTTTTTTGTTTGCAAAAACTATTTTCGAAAATAATAGCTGGACCTCGTGGCCCAGCTATTGTCATATAAAAAAGTATTAACTTAGATAAGCTTCTTTGCTTCTTCTAAAGCTTTGTCATAATCAGGATGATTAGTTACTTCGCTAACGATTTCTTGGTACTTGATAGTGCCGTCCTTATCAATGATAGTGATGGCTCTTGCAAGTAGACGAAGCTCTTTGATTACAAGACCGTACTTTGTACCAAAATCAAGGTCTCTGTGGTCTGACAAAACGATGACCTTGTCAATGCCGTCTGCAGCGCAAAATCTTGATTGGGCAAATGGTAGGTCGCAGCTAAGTGTCAAAACAACTGCATCGCCTAGCTTAGCAGCTTCTTCGTTGAATCTCTTTGTTTGCAATTCACAAACAGGTGTGTCAATTGAAGGAACTGAGCTGATGATGACTACTTTGCCTTTCACTTCGTCAAGAGAAAACTCTGATAAGTCATTCTTAAGTGCCTTAAATTCAGGCGCCTTGCTGCCTACTTTTGTTTCGTCACCAAGTAATGTAACTGGATCTCCGCCAAATGTAATTATACCTTTTCTTTCGTTCATATTTATTACCCCCTAGTGTAATTTATTTACCCTAAATGAAAATTTTTAAACGGATAAATTTATATTATTGGATATGATAACTTAAAAGTACTTGACAAAGCGTTTTTAATTGGATATTATTAATTTAATAGTGAAGTAGGAGTGAATATTATGGATAAATATTATGATAAGGCTATAAAAGAAGCTGAAGAAAAACTTATAGATGTAAAGAAACGTGGTCAAGATGCTTTAGGCGATGATGCTTTAGAATTTATGGATTCACTTATGAGCCCAGATGAGATACTTGAAAGTGATTTACGTGTTCAGTTAATTGATGAACTAGTAAGAGCAAGAAATGAACAAGGCATTAGTCAAAAGAAGCTTGAGGAGTTAAGCGGGGTCAAACAAGCAATAATTGCTAGGATGGAGACAGGCAAGACTAGTCCTCAAGTAAGTACACTTATTAAAATACTAAAACCTTTAGGAAAAACTCTAGCAGTTGTGCCTATTGAAAACAATTAAAAATCGCGGCTATAAGGCTCATTGAATTAGGGATTTTAGAAAAACTAGTTCATAAAGTATTTAGGTGGCATAGATAAAAGGCTATGAGTTTGAATGCTCACAGCCTTTTTCTTATATACTCTTGAAAGTATTATCTGAGTTTTCATTTATTGTTTTAAAACCACTTTTTATTGCAAACAAAACTCCTGCAATCATAAATACAAATACTACTATTAGAGGGATATAATTTATATTTATTATCAGACCTTTTATCGCAAATCCTAATTCATAGTTACTCCTATAGGCTCTAAATGTAATTCCAATAATGAACATAAAGATATAGGCTAAGAAAATATTTTTAAACAATATTTTTCCTTCTCCAAAGACCATCTTTTCCATTTGTTTTTCTGTCATGCCAGTGGTGGATAGGAGTTTAAAATCATTGGCTCTCGCTCTAAGGTTTCCTTTAAAGCTATTATAGGCATTGGACAGAGCGATTGTTATTAGAATGATTTGAATAGCTAGGTTTAAAAGTCTTTCATTCCTTGTTTGCTCTTTACTTGTTGCTTCTCTTAAAATTTCTGTAGCTGTTCCATGGTCAGACTTTGGTACATAATTTGAAATTACTTTTTCGGCATCTTCAAATACTTTTTCCTTGTTTTTTTCAGCCTTTATTTTTACAAAATAATAGTAAACAGGATCTGATTTATCTATTCCATACTCATCAATAAATTTCTTCATATTACTTGTGCTTGTGTAGATGGGTATTTGATTATTATCATAAGCTTCTAAGTCATAAGGCATTTGATCAATACTTGCGTCAATTTTTATATTTATTGGTTTGCCCTGTGCATTATATTTTAAAGTAACTTTTCCTGTATCCTTATCAGAAATTTTTATATACTCGCTAAAAGCGTAAGGCGTTCTATTGTCTTTTCTTATCTTATTAAGCAATAAGTAAGATGCATTAGGTATGTTATTTTCTTTTAAAATTTTTTCAAAATCTTCATCTGTTAAAGCATATATACTAGCATATAGTCTATCATTTTCTATTTTGCCACTAGCTAGAGAATCTTTTAAATCTTTAGAAATTAAATCTTTATTATCGTCAACATAAAATTTTGTGACATTTCTTTGATATAGGTGAAGCTCTTTTATTCCGTCAACTTTTTCTAAATCAGCTAATAAGTTTTCATCTAAATTCTTATCAGTGTAAATACTTGAATTAAAATTGTAAGGACTCTTATAAGAGTTGTATTTTTCATTCAAAGCTCTATAGGACTGGCTAACTAAAACTGTAGTCAGTACAAAGGCAGAAAGAGCCATTGAGATTACAATAATTCGATAGGTTGATCGATATGACCTATAATAATCTTTTGCTAAAGTCTTTTCTATAGGTCCATTTATTTTTGATTTTCCTAATTTAATATTTTTTTCTGTAATCCCATTTAAGCCTTCTATTATTTTTATTTTTGCACTTTTCCTAGCAGGGATTGTCGCAGATAAATATACCGTCAAAAGCGATAATAAAATAATTATTAAAATAGAAGTAGGATCTAAATAAACTAGGTGAAAATCTGGTGCCTTAAAACTTTCTCCAATTATCTCAGACATATTCTTATAGGATACTGAGTTATTAAGCCACATTAAATACATTAATAAGTTTGCGAAAACCCAGGATAGAAGTGTACCTAAGGCTACTGGCAATGCAGATAGTTTAAAGGCTTTCTTTTTTATCATTTTTTTAACTTGTTTTGCAGTCATACCTGTGCTTTTTAATAGGGCAATTTCTTTTAAATCCCTATTGTTCCATACGTTAAAAGCACCATAGATAATAAAAGCAAATAGAAGAACTAGAAAGAAATACGCACTATACTCTTCTACAGCAGATTTTATCACTGACTTAGGCGGAAATATTCCTTGAGGATAAATCAACTTATACTCTAAAATATGTGTGTTATAAGATAGTCTTCCTATGTCTATTGAAGACTTCTCGTCTATATTCACAGTAGATAAAATTTCTCTAGTCTTTGTATAAGTATCTCTTGGATGCTTATACCATATTAAGGCTTCTAAACCTCCATTGTTTTTTAATAAGTCTATCTTTTTATCACTATCAGCCATAGTAAGAAACATAGACTTTTCAAAAGAATATCCATAATCATCATAGACTCCAACTATGGTATAAGTTTTATCACTTGCAGTAATTTTAGAGCCTATATCATAATTTTTATTCTTTGTTAAAAATCTTTCTGGCACTAATAGTTCGCTTGAGTTATTAGGTTTTCTTCCTTTTTTAATTTCATAGCCAGTTAATAGGTTGCTATATTTTCCATTTTCATAAATATTTGCATTTAAATCTGTCTCTATGATTTTATTGAAAGAAACTTTTTCTATATCTTTATCGTTTTTTAATTTATCATATAGTTTTTCATCAACTTCAGTAATTGCTACATGGTAGTCTCCAATAGTTTTTCTTACGTAGTTATACTTGTCATATTTTAAGGATCCTACAATAAATACAACTGTACCTAGCAATATAACTGCCAAAAGTATGGAAATTTTAATGGCTATGGTGTCTTTCTTATTATTTTTAACAGCTCCATTGGCAAGATCATTAATAATTTTCATTAGACTCATCTCCTAAGAAATTTAACCTACCATCTACCATTCTATAGACCTTATCACAAGAATTTGCTACTTTTTCATCATGAGTTATTATCATAATTGTAGAATTTAATCTCTTATTTACAAGTCTGAAAAGTCCTGTGATTTCTTCAGAATTTTTTCTATCGAGATTTCCTGTAGGCTCATCTGCTAGAATGATGGCAGGTCTTGTAATCAAACTTCTGGCAATAGCGACTCTTTGTTGCTCTCCACCAGATAATTGTTTTGGATACCTATCAAGCTTTCCTTCTATTCCTAGTATCGATAAAATTTCCTTTAAATATTCTTCATCTGCCTTTTTATTGTCTAACAAAAGAGGAAGTAAAATATTTTTTCGAACGTTGATGTTTGGAATCAAATTAAAAAATTGATAGACAACGCCAATATTTCTTCTGCGAAAGATTGTCATCTCATCTTTGTTAAACTTGGTAATATTTTTATCTTGAATAAAAATATCCCCACTTGTTGGTTTATCAACTCCTGCTAATAGATGAAGCAAGGTAGACTTTCCTGACCCGCTATCTCCAATAATGGCGACAAGATCTCCTTTTTCTAGTTCAAAATTCACATTTGATAGAGCGTGTACTTCTACTCCACTATTGTAAGTTTTTGTTAAATCTACTGTTTTTACAATATTCATATTTAGCCCTCCTTAACTTGTCTATATAATACTAGGCTTAAGTGACTGGAAAGTGACTAGAAAAAAAGACTGTGCTTTATTTACACAGCCATAATTAAATCAGTTATAAAATCTCAGTTCAAAGGCATTTGATTTCTTCCCCTTATGATATAAAAGCTCTCCATTTTGTCTTTCCATAACAGATTTTGCCATAGGAAGCCCAATCCCATAACCTTTTGAATTTGGATCTATCTTATAAAAACGTTTAAAAACTTTTTCTAACATTTCACGATCCAAACCTTTAGAAAAATCTTCCACAAAAATACTTTTATATAAATTCGTTTCTTTTAGATGAATTTCTATATGTCTACCTTCTGTTGCTTCTAGACCATTTTTCATCACATTAAATACTGCTTCATAGGTCCATTTCTTATCGCATATAAGATAAAAGTCTTCTCCATCGAGAGGAATTGCAATATTATCATTGATAAAATAATCTTTTAGATTTCGTATGATATCTTCAATTAACTCTCTAGCTGATATACTATCTTTTGCCATTTCTATTGTTCCAGAATCAAGGGCTGCCAATTTTAATAAAATGTCAGATAAGTTATGGAGTCTAAGTAAATTATCTCTAAGTCTTTCTATATATTCTTCGGAAAAGTTGTCATTTTCGTCTTCTAATAAGTCTAGTAATAATAAGGACCCCGTCAATGGAGTTTTTATTTGATGGGCAATGTCTTCAGTATATTCTCTTAAGATCTCTTTGTTTTTTTCAGCATTTTCAGCTATTCTCTTGTTTTCTATAATAATTTTAATAATCTCATCTCTGAGTTTGCCAAATTCATCATCTATAATTTCGTAATTATCAGAGTTTATATCAAGCGAATGTAGTAGGTTAAATATATTATTAATCTTATCCTCAAGAGCTTTTTCTTTTTTCTTTTCAATTTTTGAAATAACTATAAATAGAATTATATTTATAACTAAAAATCCAATAAGTGTTAGAATATCAAATCTTGGATTGAGATAAACTACAAACAAAGATGTTATCAAATTTAAAATTAAGACAAGTAAAATATTTTTGCTTTTATTCATTGTCCCACCTATATCCTATCCCTCTAACTGTTTTTATATAATCTCCATACTCGCCAAGTTTAGATCTGAGTCTTTTTATGGTGACAGTTAGGGTATTGTCATTTACTTCATAAAAATCATAACCCCAAACATAATCTAAAATTCGCTCTCTTAGTAGATTTATATTTTGGTTTTCTAAAAGCATTTCCAATATAGCAAATTCTTTTAAGTTAAGGTCTAAATCTTTTCCATCTATCGAAGCTTGTTTTGATATAAGATCTAAAGTTAAATTTTCAAAAGTCAGTTCGTCAACCTTTTTTATTCTTCTGCTAAATACATTGTCTATTCTTGCTTTTAGGACAGGAAGAGAAAAAGGTTTTGTAATATAATCATCTGCTCCTTGAGAAAGACCTTTGATAACATACTCGTCTTCATCTTTTACAGTAAGCATTATTACAGGAAGGTCAGAAAATCCCCTTAGCCACTTTAAAAAATTAAAGCCTGAACCATCTGGAAGATTAGCATCAAGTAGAACTAAGTTAAAATCATTAAAATTAAGATTCTTTGTCTGAGAAAGATTGTTATAAATAATAGTTTCAATATTATGTTTGTTTAAGTAAGTTTTAACAGCAAAGGCGATAGTGCTGTCATCTTCAATCATTAGTATTTTCAATTCTATACTCCACCTCAATCTAATTTTCTACTTTGTACAGTATTTCTATAATATTATACCATATTTGTAACTAAATTAATCTAAATGCCTTAAATTAGTTGATTCTTATTATCCGGTACTGGGACTGGGGCGGGAATAAAAATTTGAAAACGTCCTATAATTAGGTGGATTTAGTGATATTATAAAAAATAACTACCACTTATCATTTAATACTAAAATAAAAAGAGCAAAATTAGATAATATTTCCAATTTGTTTCAAAATATATAAAATTAACGTCAATCAAAATATCCGATATCATACAATTATAGATGAGAAACAATTGATAATTACGGTATTTTCATACTACAACTATGTCTAACATACTACTTGACACGTAGTATGTTTAGTGATATAATTTAGATAATCAAATACGGAGGTGTTATCAATGGGAAATGATTTACAGAAACACATTCCTTTAACCGAAACAATGTTTTTAGTCTTGCTAACAATGCTGGAAGAGAATTATGGTTACAAAGTTTCACAAGAAGTTGAAGAAATAACTAATGGAAGGATTATTTTGGGTCCAGGAACCTTATACGGAGCCATTAATAATCTTAATAAGAAAGGATGGATCGAATTAGTTGATAAAGATAATAGTGGCAAAAAAGTTTATATAGCCACAGATACTGGAAGAGAATTAGTTTCATTAGAAATTAAGAGAATGAGAAATTTGGTTTTAAAAGGAGAAAAGAAATTTAAAAAGGAGGAAGACTATGAATAAAATAAAAATTTTTCTAAATCCTATAGAAGGCAGGGAAGAATATTTAAATCATATAGCCAGCGAGGGATATCGACTTGTAAAAAGTGGATCTATCATACATGAATTTGAAAAAACTAATTCAGACCATAGGTACGCTGTAGAGTATATAGGATATATGAATAACAAGGAAAGAAAAAAATACACAGAATTTTTAAATGGTATGAATTTAAAAGTTTTTACAGCCCCACTTAACATTGGAAAACTTAGTTTTGGAAATATAAAATTGAGACCTTACAACTCTCCTAAAAGTATGATAGCGACTTCTCCTGGTATGATTAACAAAGAAATTTTGATAATTGAAACAGACGGAATTAAAGAAATACCAATTTTTTCTGATAGAGACAGTAAAAATTTAGATATTAATAGGAGAAAAGCTCCATATTACTATCTTTTATTTTTCTCTGTGCTTTTAATAGTATTAGGTTTACTCAAGATAATTGATTATAAATCAATAATTTTAGGTGTAATACTTATTATATTTGCTAGCTTCGGCTTATATAATTTGAATTCAATTAAAAGAAGTTAATAAAATTATTAGACAAATATCGCCTGATTATATATAGGAAGATTGGATTCCTATTTGATACTTCTAGAATAAGTCTTTAATTAAAATTAGAGTGTTTAATAAACAAGAAGCGTCTTAATTAGAACAACCAGCGTATAAAGGTGGCTTCTATGTCCAAATAATGGTCTTCTTCCCTCTGTACAGCTGGTACACTCTAATTTTCCCGACGATTGTACTTCTTAATAAATTAAAAGAAAGTTCTGGTGATTAGTATGGCAATTACAAAAATACATCCTATAAAATCAACTCTAAATTTGGCAATAGATTATATTACTAAGAGTGAAAAAACTGATGAAAAAATCTTGGTATCTTCATTTAATTGTCATCCATCTACTGCCCACATTAATTTCTGAAAACTAGAGAAGACAATGATACTAAATTTACAGTTCTGGCTATACACTTGATTCAATCTTTTCTACCAGGAGAGGTTGATCCTATAAAAGCTCACGAAATTGGAATGGAATTATGAAAAAAAGAACACCCTTATGCAAGAGTATTCTTTGAATAAAGAGCAATTTTCAGACCTTGTTCAGTATAGGAAAAACTATGAAAATTATTATGGGATAGAAGTGGAGAGATAAAAAGCTATAAGCGGATAAACTTATAGCTTTTTTAAGATTATTTACAAATTTTTATTCTAAACTTCTTATTCTATCGACAAGACTGTTTTGACTGTGCTTTTCATAGAATCTACCTGTAAATATTATTCCAATGATTATATTTACAAAGTTTACAAGGATAAGAGGCATGATTACAAATTTATAGGAAGTCCAATTAGTCTGTTCCATAAAATCCATCAAGATAAATTTATCTACAAGAAGCATAATGGTGAAAGAAAATACTAAGCCACATAAAGAATAGATCAAATTCTTTTTCACCAAATATTTTTTAATGTTTTTCTTTGTCATTCCAATTGCTTCAAGAATTGATAAGTTCACCATGTTTCTTAATATTTCAGTAGCAATAACATTTATAAAATTCAGTACAGATATTAAGAACAATACTATAGACAAACTATATCCAGCAAATTCTATTAGGCTTTTGAATTCCATTGTAGATTTGATCTGAAGGTCTCTTGAATCGTAGGAAAATCCTGGTTCATTTTCAAAAGATTTTAATAACTTATCAAAATTTTCCTTTTCACTATCCTCCACATCAAATCCATATGACATTATACTCTTATCTCCTGTGAGCTCTTTATACTCATTCGGATTCATATAAATATATTCCAAACTTAAAGTAGGACTTGACTCATTGTATTTATCTTCCTTAATTACCGGAAAATACCTAAGACCATTTGAAAAATTATATTCAACTTTCCCCATCACTTGGACTTCTTTGACCTTATTTTTGACATTAATCTTTATTTTATCGCCAGCTTTAAATGCAGATTTTTTATCTCCATATTCTCCTATGATAACATAATTTCCTGTTTGCCATTTTTCTTTATCAAACTCTCCATCTATGAATTTTTGTTTGTCTATTAGATATTCATCTATACCTAATAAAATTGGTGCAGCTTTATTGTCTTCTATTTTAATATCTGGATAATCGTACTCATAACCATAATAGTATAAGGCTCCCCCACCCTTAAAGCCCTTATGGCTTTCTATTTCATCAATAAACTTTTTCTCAATTCCTTCTTCACTACCTAAATACATATATCTAAAATATTTTGGGCTTGCTATATTATAGTCCGTTACGATTACATCAGAAATTCCCTTTTCTAGATCAATATTACCAGTATAAGTTAAAACACTATTTAAAATAACAGCGGATAGACTCATAGATAGAACTATCGATATAAATCTAAATTTATTGGAAAATACTTGTCTTCTAGACATCTTTCCCAGAGAAATATCCTCGCTTTTATATTTCTTTTTTATCGTGGTTTCATTGTATCTGCTGGCATCTATTGGAGAAACTTTTGCTGCATACCTTGCAGGTATCATCACTGATAGAAATACTGTAAGCAAAGTAAAGGCTGTCGAAAATAAAATAATTAAGAGTATTACAGTGAGTGATAATTTTATGTCTGCTAACATCTTATTATTGGCAAATATTTTATTTAAAATGATTTTTCCAATAGAGATCCCTACTATATCTCCAACTATTATTGCTGGAAGGGAGACTGCTAAAGACTCTAGATGAACAAGTTTTTTGATTTGCGGTTTTGTCATTCCAATTGTTTTTAAAAGTCCTAGAAGTTTAATATCTTCATTTACGGATATCTTAAAAATATTGTTTATTATTAAGTATCCTGCGACCATTACCAAAATCAGAAAAGCTAAATAAGGTATAAAGGTATTTAAATCAAAACTACTATCACCAGAAAAAAGATACGCAAAGTTAACGCCAATCCTTATTTCATTGCCTGATAAATTCCCAGGATTATCCGCTACCTTATAACC
>UQBO01000009.1 GCA_900539225.1 uncultured Eubacteriales bacterium | reverse complement strand
GGATATTCAGTAATAATACCTAAATCCTTCTTTGTTTCAACTGGCTTTTCATCTTTTTTGTCTTCGTTATTGTTTATAGGCTTAGATGGTTCACTAGGTCTATGTGGACGATATGGTCTTGGACTTGGTTCGTACGGTTCATATGGCTCTGGTTGTGGTTCTGGTCTTTGATCTGGATCTGGTTCTGGCTCTGGATTTGGATTTGGCTCAACCGGCTTTTCTTCTAGTTTACTCATAGCTTGCTTTAACGCGTCTATAGCTCCTTCAAGCTCAGCAAGAGTGTCGTAGTCTTTATCAACTTGTGATATAGTTTCTTTAAGCCTGTTAACTGAGTCTTCTGTGTATTTAGCCTCGTCTATGGCCTTTGCCTCGTCAATAAGTTTGTGAAGCTCGTCAAGAGCATTGATATATTCTTCATCTTCTTCTAATTTATACGCCTTCTTTATTTCTATTACTGATTCAGTTGTTACCATAATGTATTTAGGGTAGTCATAGTCTTTGTCGTCTCCATCGTTTACTGTAAGCTCGTATATACCTTGATTTCCCATTAAGAAGTAGATGTATTTATCTTTATCAGGCATAGCATCTAGTTCTTGAACATCTCCACTACTAAGCTCTTTGGCCTCTATCTTAAGAACTCCCTCTGATACAATCATCGCAAATCCATCAAGTTGTGGTTCTGGTATAGCTTCAAATGTAAAGCTTGCAATAGCTTCTTTATCTGCTCTTATTGTTACAAACTTAAATGTATCGTTAGTGATGTGTGAGCTAGAATCATCAATTTTAGGTCTTACAACGTAGTTACCTTCAGGCAAATGCTCAAGGTCTGTGTATTTATTGCCGCCCATACCAAAGTAGCTTCTTAAGTCTTCTACGATATAGTCTTGTTTGTAGCCAAGCTCTTGTGAGTTGTCTTCTATCTTTAAGCTACCAAATCCTTCTGACTTGTGTATATCCATTTCTAAATCAATTGTATCGCCTTCAAAAGTGTAGCTTGTTTTGCTTGGTAAACTTGTTATTTTGCTACTTTTTCCTAATTCAAGTAAATACATAGGTGGATCTGCATAGTAGCCTTCTTCAGGTAGAGCTGCTACCAGATAGTCTTTCGGTTCTACTTCTGCACTCTTAATAATATCTATAGCTGGGATTGTATTAAGTGAGGAAAGGTTCCTATCTGTACCATCTTTAACTAGCTTATACTTAGCTTTGTCAAGATTGTCACCTATGATATTAACTGTCATATTGTTCTTGTTTACATCAATTGAGTATGATATGTTGCCGACACTATTTAACTTTGAATCAGCATTTACTTCTAGATCAAAGTTTGCATCCACTTTTTCATTTTTACCTTCGGCATTTACCTCCTCTCTCTTGATGTCGTATTTATAATTATCCATGTCCGCATCAAAAATAATTTTGTAGTTGCCATATGGTACTAGCTTTTCAAAAGTCTTAGGTCCAAAGTAAGTTGGGCTGTCTTCACCAATGGTCATCTCAAAAACAATTTCCTTGTTATTATCTTTATTTACAAGCTTAACACCGTGGAAATCTTTGTGACTACCATATACCCAGAAGTATACGTAGTAGGCGTCTAGCTTTTCTACATCAATATTAACTTCTGTCACTTTATTTTCTTCTACTGTAAATTCATATACGTATACACCGTCTTCGAATTTTACAGAATCAATATTTATATCATTAATCTTTTTAATCTCAAAAATCTCTTCTGGCTTATTAATCTTTAAAGTATAGCTTCCAGGTGCAAGGTTATCCTCGTAAAACTCTCTTCCTCCCTCGTCATATATCTTGTAAATAAGCTTAAACTCAGGGTCTTCTTTGTTAAGATTAACATTTACCTTTAAAGAAGAATTGTTTCCTTCTAGAAGCATCTTAAGAATTGTTTTGTATCTGTTGTATCCGTAGTCAACTGCTTCGACTGTGATCTTGTCAAGGTCTGTGCCTTCTGCTATAGTGTATGAGCCATCTGGGTTCATTTCGATAACATCATCTGCATTTTTAACTACTACTTCTCTTAAACCGCTCTCGTCCTTTGCTTCAAATGTCAATTTATTCTCAGCAAGACTAGCATTTGTAATCGTTGGCTTCTTTGTATCAACAGTAAATGTCATGTCTACATCATCTGCAGGATTATCTTTATTGCTATATGCCCTAAGACTTAGGACGTAGTCGCCGTCCTTAAGTGTAGTCTTCGCATCAGGGAAGCTTCTGCCAAGGCTATATGAAAGCGGCATCATCGATGAGCCAAAGTTCTTTGTCATGTACTCATCTTCAAGTAAGCAAGCGATTGGCTCTGCTTCTTTGTATCCGTTTTCATCTAATTTATACACATAGGCTGAAACGTGGCCACTTCTTAGAAGTGTGTAGCTAGCTGATAATGTGTCTGCGTAGCCGTCTTTGTTTGGCGATATAACTCTTTTGTCGTAGAACGTTGGATTTTGGTTAGTAAAGTCCTTAGCTTGGCCAAGTATCTCACTTTTATCCTCTACATATGTGTATAAATGAGTAAAATCATTGTTTGGAACGCCGGTGTCGTTAATGCCAGCGATGTGCATAGTTGCTTTTTCGTTCCAATAATACGGAAGCTTGCCTTCTTTAGCTAAGTCATATACAGGCTTTTCAAAGTAAGTAAGCTTTTCTAAATCGCCCACAAAAGTGATAAATGGTATCGATATCTCAGGCTCACTTTGATTTGTGCTTTCAAAAACCACAAAGCCATCAATAAAGTAGCCGTTTGGCATCTCTTCTTTAAGTTTAGATGCAAAATCACTTGTGTCGATAGTAACGCTTACATCCTTTGTCTCATTAGCTCCTAGCTTTATCTCTCCATAAGGAATGTCTTTAAGTTTTCTTGTCATGTATGTGTAGTAGTCACCGTTTAACTCGTCCGCAACTACTATCGCCTTATAATTATAAGTTAATTCTTCGTTTGATAAGTTTTGTATTTTAAATCTTAAAACTTCATTATTACTAGCATTTCTTTTTAAAATTTTAGTTTCGCCCTTATCACCAAGAAGTATAGCCTTAGTAGTAAGTGCATTTTGAAGCTTCATAATACCTGCGCCTTGTCTTCTTGGGCTTGTTGCAGCATCTCCAGTGAAGTGGATTTGTGCAGTAGACATTAGTAAATTTCTAATTCTTTGCCACTTTTCTTCAACAGGCAAATCAGGGAATCTCTCATCAACCATAGAACGTGCAAGTGCAAGTCCACCAGATACGTGTGGTGTCGCCATGGATGTACCGCTTTGAACGTTGTATGTGTTGTTGTTGCCAAGTGATAGTATATTTCCACCAGGAGCAGTTATCTCCGGCTTGAATGAGCCATCGCTTGATAATCCAAATGATGAGAAGATTGAAATCTGTCCAGCAAGTGGATTGTTAAGCTCTACTTTGCCCTTTTTGAATATTACTTTTCCCATGCTATTTCTAAGTGCCATACCAGTTGAGTAGTATAGCGATGCAACTGGAACACTCTTGTTCCAAGTATTTGCCATACCGATGAATTGGTCGCCACCATCTTCATGATTGTAGATAAGAACAGCTTTAGCACCATGTTTTATAGCTGTGTCTACTTTATTTTCAAAAGTATTTTCGCCTCTTTCAATAAGAGCAAGTTTGCCTTCTACATTATAGTTATTTTCTTTATAGTCTTCTTCTTTACCTAAGCCAACATAAACTATGTCATACTCAGTATCATACTCAGGCTCAGTCATACTATCATTTGTAGTGTCAACTGACCATTTTAATGCATAGTTTACATCAGCATTATTACTTCTATTAATAAAATAATCTTGCACTGTAAAGCCGTTCTCTACAGATGCAACCGCAAATGACTTCTCAGCAGCAGCAGGATTGCCAAGTATACCGTAGTCCGGGTTATCCTTAAACGGATGAAGCTCGTGACCCATACCAAAAGCAGTCTCATTACCAGCCGCAACCGCAACAACACAACCCGCCTCTGCCAAACGATCAAGTGCATCAGTAGTGTCTTTATCAATTTGAGTTGCGTCACCTGCAGGAGAACCAATACTCATGTTAACCGCAGTAACCTTTAGTTTAACACAATCTTCAAGAGCTTTTACATATATGCTCGGATCAGTACCAGGGTTATCATCAGAGAAAACCCTCATAAGAGCTAGCTGCGCTTCAGGTGCAACACCTACAAGCTCTCTATCGACCCCGTCATAGCGTACATGCACCTTATTAGCAGCAATACTACCTGCAACATGTTGACCATGCGAGTTCAAACTTCTTTGCTTTAATTTTTCTGGATTGCTTTCTGGAAAGTAATTGCAGCCAAATGGAATCTTTTCGCTAAAGTAGCGACCTTGTTTAAGTATGCCGTCATTCTTAAGCTTTTCAATATCCGCCTCGTCATATACAGCCTTAGCTTTACCTTCTTCGCTTAAATAAAAAGCCTCATGATCTACGTCAAAACCAGAGTCGATAACAGCAACTATAGTACCCTCTCCCTTGAATTTTGAGTAAACAGCTTCGTTCCCAATTATATCTCTTGATTGCTTAGTGCTGTAAGCTCTAAACCTAGGTCCATCACCCTTAAAAGCAGGTTTCATAATAGTTTTTTGTATAGTAGCAGACTCTACAAAATCTAATGACGCCATGCTTTTAGCGTCTCTAAACGAAACCTTAGTATCAAAGCCAAGTAAAAGTACTGTGAATTCATCAATCACATCAAAAACAAATCCTCTTGACTTAAAATCGTTCACGGCCTTAGCAATGGCCATATGAGCAAAGTCTAATTGCTCTTTGATGCCTTCCTCACTGTATAGTCTAGATGCATCAATCATTTGACCAAACTCACGAAAATATTCTTGATTTAGTCTAAATAGCACATGCACCTCATCTTCATTGTCAATCTTGCCATCGCTTTGACGTATAAGACTTGCTACTTTATCATTAATGTAAGTGTCTTCATTACCCTCGTTAAGTACATAAATTTCTTGATTTGAAGATAGTGCAAAAACATTTACACTTGATAAAATCATTAGCATGGCTAAGATTATAGACATAGTTTTCTTCATAAAAGTCCCTCCTTAATTAGTATTTATAGTAAACTATATAGCTATATTTTATCATAAGATTGCTGATTTTTTAAATTTAAATTTTATAATTTTACTCTTCTACTTCCCTTTCAAACACTAATTCCACCCTCGGATTAGCGTCCACTAGCTCTCTATGTTTGTTAATCGAATCAACATAGCGCCAGCCATCTTCCGCATGCTTCTTAATTATTTCTTGATAATCATCATACCAAAGACCTGTGGTCTTAACTGTAACGAATTTGTATTCATACTTTTTCATAAAATCGCCCCCTGTATTTATATTTTATTTTATCAAAGAACTAGATCAAACAAATTTTGTCGGAAAAATGCGATGATTGAAGAACCTCGCCTATAACTAGCCGAGAACCTTTGCGCTATGCGTTGTGCAGAATTTTTTGGAGTGAGACGTATAAACATACGTCGCAGTGACAAAAAATTCGAAACTAGCAAAAGAGCTCAACTTAATGCGAAATAAGCGAGCATTGCCGTGAATGGAATGAGCGTAAGGGCGCATTTGAAGAACCTCACCCATTTACAAAGCTAAAGCTTTGGATGGGTCCCGGCCGTAAGTTTAATCAAATCGACGTTCACTAACGTTCCGTCTCTTTGTAAACTCTGGCATAAGGCATGCATAACCAATCGAACTTCGTTTCACTCGTTCTCTTGGTGCATGGACTTAAGAACCTTGGTGCTTCGCACTCGAGATGACTTAAGAACCTTGGTGCTTCGCACGAACCAGAAATTCTATTTTCTATCTAATATCTTTTCATACTCCATAATATATTTTATATTCTGCGCTTCCGTACTCGATAAAAACGTGCTATTATAATGCTCATCCACTATATACCAAGATTTCCCGCTAAAGTAATCAGCAAATTCCTTCGTCTTAAACGCATAACCATGGCGCGCCAAAATTTCCGCCTTAATCAGCCTTATCTCGTTACGCGATAGTGATTTCAAAAGCTTCAGTGGTATCAATTTTGCATCGCCATTAAAAAGGTACTCTTCCTCGAAGTTCTTCTTATACGACTTAGAAAAGTTCTTGTCAAGCTTCTCCTTCGGCTCAACTGGCATAAAATACTCAGCTTGCGCCTTAATGAAGCTTGCGTCATCTATCTTCATCTTGAATTTTTCGTCAGCCTTATTAAACTTCTCAAGATCGAGATCTGTACTCTTGTAAATCTCCTCGTAAACGCGCGCGTCCTCACTCGCTTCCTTTATATATACATGGCTAGTCGTGTACTTATACAAAAAGTAAAAAGCCAATAAAAGCACTATGGCAACGATACTTAGCACCGCAGCGCAAATCTTCCTTTTGTCCCTTTGGCCCTCGCCGCGGCCCTCGAAATTTATGTAAACACCGTTATTTTTCCTTCTCATTCTATCACCTAAGCTAATTATATCACGCATCGTCAATGTTTTCAATAGCGATTGGGTATCTATATATTAATAGATTTACGTTTATGGTCTTGCCACTTCGAAGTTATTGGTCGTGGCACGTCCATAAACGTAGTAAAATATAGTCAAATAGATATATAAAGGTGATTAAATGACTAAGCTATCGATACTAAATCTTGTACCGAAATACAAGGACGAAACAAAGAAGGAAGCTTTCGAAAGGGCCGTGAAACTCGCTCAGTTCGCAGACTCAAGAAGGTTCGAGAGATATTGGGTTGCCGAGCATCATAACAGCCCCGGCGTACTATCGAGCGCAACTGAAGTTGTTCTAACTCACATACTGGGCCAAACAGAGCGCATCAAGGTTGGCGCAGGCGGCGTGATGCTACCAAATCACACTCCATTTCAAGTCGCTGAACGCTATGGAACTATGGAGGCTCTCTTCCCTGATAGAGTTGACCTCGGCATAGGTAGAGCGCCCGGCACTGATATGGAGACTGCAAGAATACTTTATCGTGACACATATAAGCAAGAAAAGTTTTTAGACGCAATTCGCCTAATGCTAAAATATTTCGATGGCGATGCAAGTGGACTTAAGAGTGCGCCTTACCCTGGCATGGGTGCCGGCGTACCGATAACTATCTTAGGTAGCTCGATGAACTCCGCTTATGTAGCGGCTGAGCTGGGTCTACCATATTCATTCGCAGGCCATTTCGCGCCACACACTGTTAAAGCGGCCTTTGACATCTACAGAGACAATTTCAAGAAGAGCAAGTACCTTGACGCGCCATACACAATGCTTGGGGTTTCGGCTAACATTGGCGAGAATAAAAAGGATGCGGATGAGCTTGAGTTTCACGCGATGCAAGTATTTCTAAGGATACTTGACGTGGACAATCGCGATGAGTTCGAGAAGATCGACCCGAACGACGCGCCAGAGCTTACGAGCATGCAAAAATTTGCGCTTAGGGCTATGCGCGGACTGCACATAGGCGGCACTTATGAGGACGCGAAGAAGACTTATGAGGGCTTTAAGAGGGACTATGGCTTCGACGAGCTGATCGCTATTAGCTACATTCCTGAATATGACAAGCTTACGAAGTCCTTCGAGATACTTGAAGACATTGTAAATAATGATAATAAATAAAAATAATAAAAAGAGGTGATTTTATGAATAATAACAACAAGACCATACACCTAGCTGGCGGCTGCTTCTGGGGCATGCAAGGCTATTTCGATAGGATACGCGGTGTTATGGGCACCAAGGTCGGCTATGCTAATGGCAATGGCGATAGCACTAGCTATGACAAAGTTAAGGAGACTGATCATGCTGAAACTGTTGAAATAACTTACGATACAAGCCTTGTGAGCTTAGAAGAAATACTTCTTCGCTACTTTAAGGTGATTGACCCAACGAGTGTCAATAAGCAAGGCGGCGACAGGGGTAGACAGTACAGAACGGGCATATATTATAGTGATCCCGCTGATAAAAAAATTATTGACAAGGTATATAAATATGAAGAAAAAATTCACGGCGAGCTCGCTGTTGAAGTCGAAGAGCTGAAAAACTTCGTAACTGCAGAGGGCTACCACCAAGATTACTTGGAGAAAAATCCGGGCGGCTACTGCCACATCAATCTGGCTGAGGCTGATGAGCCCATTTTCGAAAAAGAGTACAAAGAAGTCAGTGACGAAGAAGCAAAAAAGCTTTTGGATGAGCTTAGCTACAAGGTTATGAGGGAAGAAGGCACTGAGCATCCGCATACGTCTGAGCTAAATGATGAGTGGCGCGCTGGCATTTACGTGGATAAATTAACCGGCGAAGTGCTATTTACTTCAGAGGATAAATTCGATGCAGGCTGCGGCTGGCCTAGCTTTGCGAGGACCATAAACAGTGACAGCGTTAGCTACAACAGGGACGAATCGCATGGAATGAGGCGTGTAGAGATCAAGAGCAAGCACGGCAATAACCACCTAGGCCATGTTTTTAGCGACGGACCGAAGGAGATGGGCGGACTAAGATACTGCATCGATGGCGCCGCACTGCGCTTTGTGCCGCTTGAAGACATGGATAAGGAAGGCTACGGCGAGTACAAAATATTTTTCTCAGATGAAATTTATAAAGAAAATGCCGCGAAAACTGTGAGCGAAGAAGTTAAAGCAGATGAGCCAGAAGCTTCAAGTAAAGGGATTAGTGCGGATTGACTGATTATTTTACTAGTGATAATCGTTTTACTTAAAATATTTGGAAAGAAGATAATAGATAAGTTTAAGAAGAAAAACTAGGAGGATTATTATGGAAAAGAAAAATAGTTCAAGCATCATTGGCATTATAGGCATACTCATTCTGATTATAATACTGTATAATTCAATGTTTAGCAGTAGAGCCAAGATGGATAAAAACCTAAAAGATCTAGCCGATACCAAAGAATTTCTAAGCACAGAAGTGGATAAAGATGTGCTAGATTACGTATGCGAGCAAAAAGGCTATGCTATGATGAAAAAGAGCGATGCCAAAGACTATGAAAAGCTTGGAACTGTTAGAATGGTGGGGAAAAATGACAATACGATAAATACCTTCGATGTCTATGTGAGAGATGGACATGATTATGCAATAAATATGAGAGGGATTTATATGAAGGTATTGAATATGAAAGGCAAATGATTTTCATATAGTTCGCATTCAAGCGAGCCCTTGAGCTCGTTCCCTCCTCGGCAATGCTCAGGTATGCACTATACATTCCGCTTGCCTCGTCAGTCCACATCGCCCAATCATCTCGCTTGCTCTGCAAACTTAGTTTGGTGACGATTCATTGACAAGATAAAAAAGTTGATAAAAAATAAAAGCTGTGAGAAAATTCTTACAGCTTTGTTTTTGTTTATCAAAATAAATTTGAATGTGAACCAGCTCTCAATATATTAAGTATCAGAATATTTTCTTGTTTTTCATATATTAGAAGTAAATCTGGTTCAATGTGGCACTCTCTTGCGCCAAGATAACCCCCTAACAAAGGATGATCCTTGTATTTTGCATCTAAAGATTCTCCTCTAGCTAGCTTATTAATAACGGCTAAAATTTTATCTGTATTCTTACCTTGCTTTTTTAATAATTTAAAGTCTTTTTTAAATTTAGATGTTAATAAGACCTGGTATTTCATACTTCTAAAGCTCTTCTTAGATCTTCTATGTTATCGTATAGCGGTGTCGAAGGATCCATTGCTAAGCGCCTTCCTTCTTCAATCGCTTCTAGGGTCTCTTTATTAGGCACATCTAGCTTCAAATCAAAAGGAATGCCACCTTTTCTAATGCTTGCTCTTAAAAACATGTTTATAGCTGTCGACATATTAAAGCCAAGTTCAGCATAAACTTCTTCCGCAGCCTTTTTTACGTCCTTATCTATCCTTACATTTAAGTTAGTGTTGCTCATAAAATCACCTTCCTTAATATAATTCTAGCACTTTATAAAGACTTTGTCAATACGTTGTCATTAAGTTTACTTGCTAAGCGTCACTGCGCGAAAAACCATTCTTCATAAGTGTAGAACTAGTGTAAAGAACCTTATCCAAATAATCCAATGTTTCTTTCTCTACAAAGTCTGATATTTCTTGGTTTGCTTTTTCGAAGAAGGCCTCTTTGTCCTTTGCATTAGCATATTCTTCATCAAATCTATTGATATATTCATTCATCTTGTTATTGATTCTAGCTTGGTAACGCTCAACGTTTGAAGCATTTTCAGCAAAGTGTGCGTCGGCAAGCGCGCCTATAATCCTGTTTATCCAGTAGAAATTGTCTGTACTTGGCTTAGTTACTGCCTTTCCAACATAGTCTGGTGTCTTGGAAACCTTTGTGTAGAATGGTACTATCGCGTTGAAAACGTTGGAGCCAAGTGCTAGCCAGTGAAGTGCCTTCAAATCGTCTGGCATGTAGCCTCTGACTTGTGTTAAGCCCAAAACGTTATTTCTGTTTATGCCTATAGGTCTAAATATGCCGGCCTTCATCTCGTCTTTGTGCTTTGCGTATGGGTCATAAGGCGTACCTTGATAATGGTTAGATAGTGCCCATTTCACTTCTTGTATAGTAATTTTCTTTTCTGGCATCATTGCCCATGGCAATATGTCATCTGTTGGCTTGAATGATGGTTCAATCTCACCTTCAAAATTAAATGTATTTTGATTAAAATAGCGTAGTAAAACCCAGGCTCTTGGTGTGTTGTATGTGTGGTCTGAGTCGTCGTGTGAACCAAAGGCGTCTCTTGGATTAAATACCTCTTCATCTTTAAACATTCTCATATCTAGGTGGGCTTTTTTAACTAAATCTTTTAATGATTTTGAACACATATGTTCTTTCTTTTTGCCATAAGCGTCTTCAAAATCGAATTCATCTATGCCTAATTGGTTCGGCATAATTACATAAGCTTCGTCCGGAACCCTCTTTGCCATCCAGTTGTGGCCGCCAATTGTCTCAAGCCACCAAATTTCATTTTCGTCTTGGAAGGCAATACCATTCATCTCGTAAGTGCCGTATTTTTCAAGTAGTGCGCCTAATCTTCTAACGCCGTCTTTCGCGCTCTTGATGTATGGAAGTGTGATGGTAACTAGGTCTTCTTCGCCTATGCCGCCAAAATGCTCAGTCCCGTCCTCATCCTTATGGTACTCAACCAATGGGTCAGCGCCCATAACTAATTCGTTTGTAGTAAGCGTTTCAGTCGCGTTCATGGTAACGTTTGCAGCGTTAACGCCGTAAGCGCCCCAAATACCGTCCTTTGTGTCAGAGCTTGGTGAGTAAGTGTAGTCCATCGGATCGTCTGGTAAATCGATCTCAACCTTTGAAATAACTGCTTTATATTTGCGTGGTTGGTCCTTTGCCTTCATCAGCGCAAATCTTTTTGCGCAAAATTCACCTGAAGGTGAGTCTTCATTTCTTGCGACTATAGTTGAGCCGTCGTAGCTCGCATTTTTACCGACTAAGATAGTTGTACATGCCATATAAAAAACCTCCTCATCTTTTGCTATCGTGCGAAGCACCAAGGTTCTCGGTCCATAAGACCGAGGTTCTTCAAATGCATCCTCTTTGCTTAAATAGCAAAGACATCACATTTTCTTAGCAAAATCTTATTTTAATTATTATAATTATTTTTACCCAAAATAAAAAAAGGCTACACATTTTTATAGTATAGCCTTTAAAAAATTCTATTGAATAGTTTATTAAAATATCTTTGCTATTTTAAATTTAAGTATAAATCCTCATCTTTTACTAAATTCATTTTTTTGAATAAATTATGGAATAGTAATGATAATACCGCAGGCAAAATTACGTACGTAAGAGCAACACCAAGTGCAGTCACCATCATATCTTCCCCTTCCATTGCGTTGAAGGTTTCCAATATACCAACCAATCCACTCGTACCCATACCAGCGCCGAGCGGAGTGTTTTTCAACTTAAAAACACAAGTTGCAATCGGTCCAGTAATCACACTCGCTAAGCATGGCGCAAGCCATATCTTCCAGTTCTTTACTATGTTTGGTATTTGCAGCATGCTAGTGCCGAGTCCTTGAGCAAGTAGGCCGTCGACCTTATTCACCCTGTAGCTAATCACCGCAAAGCCCACCATTTGCGCGCAGCAGCCAGCAGTTGCAGCGCCTGCAGCAAGGTCACTTAGCCCAAGCATCATGCAAAGAGCCGCCGACGATATTGGCAGAGTCAAAACCATGCCGACTATCAAAGAGACCACCATACCCATGAAGAATGGTCTAAGCTTAGTCGCTTCAATAATTATATCGCCTAGCCCCACCATCATCATGTTTATGGATGGGCCGACGAATTTTGCGATGGCAAAGCCTGAAAGTATTACAGTTAGTGGTGTTGCGATGATGTCTATCATGGTTTCTTTCGAAATAAGTTTGCCGAGCTCAATCGCAACGACTGAGGCGATAAGGCAGCCAACTGGTCCACCGAGTTCATTGCCTATGTAACCAACTGCGAGCGATGAGAGCATAACTAGGTTTGGCGCCTTTACTGCGACCCCTATCGCCGCGGCGATGGCTGGGCCAGTCATCATTTTACAAAGCGGCCAAAGCTCCTCCGATAAAAATTTCAATCCAGTGTGTGTACCGATCGTGTTAAGTATAGTACCTATCAAGAGCGAGGCAAAAAGGCCCATAGCCATGTTGCCTAAGACATCAATTAGGTATACTTTGTACGATACCAGTACGTTTTTCTTGTGTAAAAATTCTTTTATTTTCATTTCATCAATCTCCTTTTTGATATTATAGCACCAATATTTTTTATGTGAATAGTTTTTTGCAGTTTTTTGAGCTGTTTTTACAAGTTGTTAATTAATAATATTACCTTTGTTAGTTTTGTGTCAATGTTTTAACTTTCTTGTTCAAGCTGCACATAAACTTATTCTGATCTATTTAGTGAGAAAAGATATGTTCCAAAAGCAGCGCATTTCTTAATCAATATATAAATACAAAGCATTTTAGTGAGAAAATTGATTTTCACGAGCGCAGCATTCGGAGAAAATTTTCTTAATTTCATAATTTGCAACAAAATCAAGATGATTTTGCGTTGTACAGAATTTTTTGGAGCGAGGTGTGCAATCGCACTCCGCAGAGACAAAATAATTCGAAACTAGCAAAAGGGCTTGATTTAATGCAAATTTGGCGTAATGACGGCCGTTGAATCCATCTAGCTGAGCGTAGCGAACGAATATGAGGCCACAGGTGAGTAAGCTTAGAAATTAACAATTTATGTAGACGCAGCAAGCGAAGGAAAACACTTTTCGATGTGCAATTTTCACTTTGCCCCACTAAGCTGCGTGGAACTATTTTTACGATGCATCAAGCGAGAGAATATACTTTTCGGATACCATAAACATAAATCTATAAATGTGATCTCGCTTCTTGACTTTTAAGACCAAAAGTGGTATGCTTCAAGCAAGGAGGGATAAGAAATGACTCTATTATTCATATTATTAATCATTGCAATATTTGCAGCAATGCTATGGGCAACTGGCTACCTAAAGAAGCTAAACTTAAGCTTTAACGCAAGAGTTTTGATCGCTTTAGCAGTCGGCATCATCTTTGGCGCGCTATTACAAATTATCGTTAAAGACAAGGAAGTCCTTGGAACATCAGTATCCTGGATCTCGATAGTCGGCAGCGCCTATGTAAAACTACTAACTATGGTGGCCTTCCCACTAATCTTCATCAGCATCGTTAAATCAGTTGCTATGCAAGAGAGCGGCATGGGCAAGAGCACAGCTAGGATTATGGCTGTCTTCTTAATCACTGTATTTATCGCGGCTATGATATCTGGCACGCTATCAGCAGTCTTCGGACTAAACGCTGAGGGCCTAAGCTCAGGCGAAAATGAAATGCACAGACAAGAAGTGCTAATGGAAAAGCAAGAAAGCTTCAGCAAACTTCCTATGCAAGAGCAAATCGTTAATATCATACCATCAAATCCATTCTACGCACTAACTGGACAAGGCAATAACGCAACACTCGCTGTTGTATTCTTCGCATTTATAATAGGTCTTGCGGCTATGCAACTTAAAAATTATAAGAAGGACGTGGCAGATAGGTTCATTCAGGGCATTCAAGACATTTCCGATGTCATCATGCACCTTGTAAGAATCATCATCAGACTAACTCCATACGGCGTTTTAGCTCTAATGACTAAGATCACTGCAACATCTGATTGGGAGGCTATATTAAAGCTTGTAAACTTCATACTAATCAGCTACGCAGCAATGATCATCATGGTTATAGTTCATATGCTATATCTATTAACAGCTGGACTAAATCCATTCACATTCTATAGAAAATCTATGAGTAACTTATTATTTGCTTTCACATCAAGATCATCTGCAGCGACACTACCTATTACCATAAACAATGCAGAAAATAACTTGGGTGTGCCTGAAGGTATAGCAAACCTTGCATCGACACTTGGTACAAGCGTGGGCCAAAACGGTTGTGCCGGAGTTTTCCCTGCGATGGTTGCTGTTATGATAGCGCCGACTATGGGTATAAATCCATTAGCAATAGGCTTTCTAGTAAGGGTCGCACTTTTATGCGTACTAGCAAGTTTCGGTACTGTAGGCGTTGGTGGTGGAGCGACTTTCACTGCGATAGTTGTTCTAAGCGCTTTAGACTTCCCTGTTGGCCTAGTTGGTCTACTAATTTCAGTTGAACCAATCATAGACATGGGTAGAACTGCTCTAAACATCTCTGACTCACTACTTGCTGGGGTCATAGCTTCGAAGAGAACTGGTGTACTAAACGAAGAAATTTACAACAGAAAGGAAATTGTGGAATAAACTCTTTTTAAAAGGAGGAAAATTATGAAGATTATTCTTGAAGATGGCTTTAAAAGCGCTCTTAAGAGCGAAGGAAAAAGCACTGTAACGATTGATTTGCTGGGCTGCTCCGAATGAGGCGCAGGTGAAGTAACACCAATCGTGAAATTGGAAGAACCTAGTAATAAAGATGATTACGATCTTTATGAAGTAGATGGTTTCAAGGTTTACGTCTTTGTTGCTGTGAGGGCAGTGGACGATACGCTAACTTTGAAATTCAAGAAAATATTGTTTAAAAAATTATACCTTGTTGAAGGTGTAATTAAATAAGAGAGAGGCAGGTGCTCAACAGCACCTGCCTTTTTTACTTAATTTGCATTACTATTCTTCCCCATCTAATCTTCCTCCACAATATGGGCAGTAATCACCTAAGCGTCCTATTGAGCTAAGCTCTTTATTGCAGTGTGGACATCTAAGAAAAATCATTTCAAATATTATTGAACCAAACATAAATACTGCTCCAACTATAAATAGAGGCTTAATTGGTTCTACGCCCTGTTTTATAACTGATATCCAAGCCAATGTAAGTCCAGTTAATTTTATTAATATTATCAATACTTTTACTAAAAATAGATTTTTTAATAGATTTTTCATTTGGATACTCCCTTCTATGTCTTATATATATATTATATTGTGCATATGTTAAATTTACGTAAAATATATTTAGTTTATTGAGCTTAAGCAAAATTTATTTTTGAAAAAATAGTCAGAAAAGTGATTTTCAAGGGGCGCAGTTTTATAGCATATACTTTCTTATTAATAGCAGATTTTGCGGAGCAAATGTGATGATTGAGCGAAGTGGACTGACGAGGCAAGCGGAGTGTACAAATGTACTCGAGCATTGCCGAGGAGGGAACGAGCTCAAGGGCGCATTTGAACGCAAAATCAAAAATCAAAAATGAAAAAGCTATTGCAAGTATATAACCCACAATAGCCAATGCAAAAGATATATAATTTTTACAAGAATAAACTATCTACTCTTATCCAATCCGTACAACAATACGTTTTTGGATAAAATCAATATAATTACAAAAGCAATAACCGCTTCAACACCCAAGAAAGTACCATTATAAATAACTGAGTACATAAGTGGGCCGTGGCCTGATCCTTCTGCATATTCTGCGAAGAAGATGTAGCCTGATAACACGTGGCAGATGAATCTTCCTAGAACTGCGACTATAACAGCGATTGGTACGTAGAATGATTTTCCTTCCTTAACTATTTGTCTAGTGAAGCATCCAGCAAGTCCAAGTAGCGCAAATGCTAGCGGATAGTCAAGTATAGCTTGGATAGGTGTGTAGATGTAGCCGCCTAGTAGCATGTCTAAAACGCCATAAACAGCTCCAACTATCATTCCAAGTCCAGCGCCATGTCTTATTGCAAAGAATAAAAGTGGAATCATTTGTCCAAGAGTAATTGAGCCGCCTTGAGGCATTTCAAAAATCTTGAATCTGCCAAGTACTATTGACAAGGCAATCATAACTGCTGCTTCTGTTAATACTTTCGTATCAAATTTTTTCATAAAAAACCCCCTAATGAATGATCACTAGGAGCTTAATCGCACTTGCCTACGCTGGTACTAACCAGATCAGGTCGTAAGGGTCGATAAATCTCTCAGCCAATGGCTCCCCTAGTGATAAGTATTAATTATTACAATGATGATTGTAGCACATCCACTTTATTTTGTCAAGGAAATGGATGGATTTATTTATAAATATCTCTTCTGTGGCCAATTTCAATCGCGATTATGGTAAGGTTCTCATCCTCAATATTCGCTAGAACGCGGTAGTCTCCTATCCTGTATCGCCACATCTCTTTCTTGTCGCCAGTGAGTGCCTTGCCAAAAGCCCTTGGGTCCGCTGCTCCATCAATATTTTTCTTAAGCCATGCAAATATCAGTGCGCTCACAGCCTTATCCATCTTTTTAAGCTCCTTAAGCGCCCTCTTTGAAAATAAAAGTTTATATCGCATCACAAGCCAAGCTCTTTCTCTACTTCATCCATAGAATAAGTCTTTGGATCAGATAAATATTCTTTCATCGCCTCTTCATAAATTTTGATATCGTATTCGTCCTCGATGCGCTCCAAAACTGAGCTTCTGATGAGTTCAGACATGCTGATGCCATTGATATCGGCATAAGTTTTGAATAGTTTTGCATCTTTTTCACTTAATCTAACTGATATAGTCATAGCTCTTCCTCCTTTATTTATTACATTGTATTACATTTTCACATTTTTGTCAATATTTGCATAAATATTTAATAAAACTGTTATATCTCCATGCAAATGGGTATATATAATTGAACGATTTATCACATTCAAGTGATTCTTAACGAGCTTAAGGAGGTTTACAATATGGGTGATTATTTAATTTTGAAAGCCTTAGGACTTATACTTGGCCTAGCAGCCTTATATTTTCTACTTAGGAGCCTTAAGAGAGTTCAAAGGAAAAACTAAGTTAATACGATGAAAATATTTTTTTCATTTTGAAATATCTCCTTCAAAAAGAGCCTGTACTTTTGATGTACAAGCTCTTTTTCTTATGCAAATATTAATTTTTCTTAACTGTAATATCTTTTCCGTCGTAATCCATTGTGATCGCGTCGCCGTCAAGTACTTCTCCAGCTATAATCATTCTAGAAAGTTTTGTTTCAACTTTTCTTTGAATGAATCTCTTAACTGGTCTTGCGCCAAAGGCTGATGAGTAGCTTTCTTTAAGGATGTACTCTTTCAAAGCCTCTGTCATCTTTAGTGTGATGGATCTTGCTTCAAGTTTAACTCTGATTTTGTCAACTTCTTTTTCGATGATGTCAAAGATTTCTGCCTTCATAAGTGGCTTAAACATAACAATCTCGTCGATTCTGTTCAAAAATTCTGGTCTGAATGCGGCCTTCATTTCTTCATTTACCTTTTCTCTTGTTTCGTCTGTAATTTTGCCGTCTTCGCTAATGCCTTCAAGTATGTCTGGCGAGCCGATATTGCTTGTCATGATGATGATGGTGTTCTTGAAATCGACTGTTCTGCCTTGATTGTCAGTTAATCTACCATCGTCCAATACTTGAAGTAGTATGTTGAATACATCTGGGTGAGCCTTTTCTATCTCGTCAAATAATACTACCGAATATGGTTTTCTTCTTACTTTTTCAGTAAGTTCGCCGCCTTCTTCGTAGCCTACATATCCTGGAGGTGCGCCTATTAGCCTAGATACAGCGAATTTTTCCATATACTCACTCATATCAATTCTAATCATATTCTTTTCATCGTCAAATAGGTCTTGTGTCAAGGCCTTTGTTAATTCTGTCTTACCTACGCCAGTTGGTCCTAGGAATATGAAGGAGCCGATAGGTCTGTTCGGATCTGATAGTCCTGCTCTGTTTCTGATGATGGCGTTTGATACGGCTTCTATCGCCTCATCTTGGCCGACTACTCTTTGGTGAAGTATCTCGTCAAGTTTTAGTAGTTTTTCCTTTTCGCTCTCTTCAAGCTTAGAAACAGGTATGCCAGTCCATTTCGATACAACGTCTCTAATCTCGTTTTCAGTAACTTCAAGCTTTAGATACTTTTGCTTTTCATTGACATTTTCGTTCTTTTCCTTAAGTTCTGCCTCAAGTTTCGCAAGCGTACCATATTTTAGCTCGGAAAGTTTTTCCAAATTGTATTCTCTTTGAGCCTTTTCTATCTCGTATTTTGTCTCATCTATCTTCTTCTTTAGCTCTTTGACACCCTCTATCCTGTCTTTTTCCTCTTGCCATTTCTTTAGACTAATGTCGTAACCTTCTTGAAGTGCTTGCAAATCCTTGTTAAGCTCCTCAAGTCTCTTCATGCTGCGCTCGTCGTCCTCTTTCTTAAGTGCCTCTCTCTCAATCTCAAGCTGCATAATTAGCCTTCTCTTCGAATCAAGCTCCTCTGGCATCGAGTCAATCTCAGTTCTAATCATCGCCGAAGCCTCATCCATTAGGTCTATGGCTTTGTCGGGTAAATATCTGTCGGTGATGTATCTATCTGAAAGCACTGCGGCAGCTATAACAGCGGGGTCAGAAATTCTGATTCCGTGATAAACCTCGTACTTTTCCTTTAGGCCTCTTAAGATGGAGATGGTGTCTTCAACCGATGGTTCAGTGACCATAACTTTTTGGAATCTTCTTTCAAGTGCTTTATCTTTTTCGATGTATTTTCTGTATTCGTCAATGGTTGTCGCACCGATGGTTCTTAACACGCCTCTTGCAAGTAAAGGTTTTAGAAGGTTTCCAGCATCCATAGAGCCTTCAGTTCTGCCAGCGCCGACGATGTTGTGAATTTCATCGATGAATAGAATTATCTTGCCTTCAGATTTTTCGACTTCTTTTAAAACTGCCTTTAATCTCTCTTCAAACTCGCCTCTGTACTTAGCTCCAGCGATTAGAGCGCCCATGTCAAGCTCGAAAATAGTCTTGTCCTTCAAATTTTCTGGCACGTCGCCCTTAACTATCCTTTGTGCTAGACCTTCGACTATTGCTGTCTTACCAACGCCTGGGTCACCGATTAAGCAAGGATTGTTCTTTGTTCTTCTCGAAAGAATCATAAGAACGTTTCTGATCTCATCGTCACGGCCTATAATTGGGTCCATATTGCCCTTTCTTGCGTATTCCACAAGGTCTCTGCCGTATTTTTCAAGCGCTTGATAACGCATCTCAGGGTTATCGCTTGTTACATTTTGATTGCCACGAAAGCCCTTCAAAGTATCTAAGAATGCCGCTCTCGTTATATTGTATTTCTTGAAAATGGCATCTATGTTTGCATTTTTTACTTCCATAATACCTAAGAATAGATGTTCAACGCTTAGGTACTCATCTTGAAAGTTTTTCATCTCTTCTTCTGCTAGTTCCAAAACTTTATTGTACTCAGCCGATGTGTAGATATTTGCCCCGCTTTGCTTAGGGAAATTGTTAATAATAGCATCGACATCCATAAGCATGCCGTCTACATTTACGCCCATCGCCTCAACTGTAGTTCTGATCAGGCCTTCCTTGTCCTCAAGTAGTGCCTTTAAAAGGTGCGCTGGTCTTATCTCAGGATTGCCAAGTGATCTCGCAGCCTCATTCGAATTATTTATCGCCTCAATTGTTTTTTTCGTTAATTTATCCATGTTCATAATATCACCTTCTATTATATTTATTTATATTTTTCTTCTAATTCTTTGTATAATTTTTCGCTAGCTTCGTCAAGTTTTGGGTTCACCATGTTAAATCTGATGTATAAATCGCCTGTATTGCCCTTCATATCAGTAAAGCCCTTGCCCTTGATCCTCATAAGCTTGCTTACGTCGTAGCCCTTTGGCACCTTGATCTTGATCTTCTTGTCAAAGACTTCGACCACTCTTTCGCAACCGAAATACGCGCCCCAAGGGTAGACGCCCACGCTCGTTTTGATGTCTAGACCGTCAAGTTCGTAGCGTTTGTCCTTCAAAAATTGAATTTTGAAGTAAATGTCGCCACTTACGCCCCATTTTTCGCCAGCTACTTTTATGGACTTGCCAGCGGTAATACCCTTTGGTATATTTAAATTTATATTAATATTTTTGCCATCAACATTAAGTGAAACTGATCTTTTTGAGCCATTATAAGCTTCATCAAGCGTGATATATAGCTCAGTATTGTACCTTTGTCTCTCTTTTTTTGCCTTGCCTCTAAATAAGTCATTTATATTAAAGCCAGATGAGCGTTTTGCTCTGCCATTACCCATGCCGCCCATATCGTTTCCACCGAAAAACATGTTGAAGAAGTCAGAGAAGTCGCCACCAGAGCCGTTTGTTTCGTATCTGTAATAAGTGCCGCCATTACCATTAGCACCGCCAAAGCCGCCGAAACCAAAATCGTTCGGGTTAAAGTTTTGTCCGCCTCTAAAGTCATAGTTAGAACCGAAAGCGTCGTACTTTTGTCTCTTGTCCTTGTCAGAGAGAACTTCGTAAGCCTCATTTATTTCCTTAAATTTTTCTTCGTTCGCCTTGTCACCTTGATGCAAATCAGGGTGATACTTCTTGGCAAGCGTCCTAAAAGCCTTTTTAATCTCAGCATCAGAGGCCTTTTTGTCGACACCTAATATTTTATAATAATCTTTATACTCCATAATATCACTTCCTTTGACTATCTCTGACTTATTTATACCCAGTAAATGAAAATATAAACATATTTTTTATTTTTCTATGAAAATAGTAAAAAAATCGCAAAAAAAGAAGCGATGATATCAATCGCTTCAATGAGTTTATTATGAATTTATTTTTTATTTGTTTAGAGCTTTGCCTGTAATTAATATGCTAAACACATCATCTTTATAATCAACCGATACATTCAAGCCCATCAATTCACATAAGTTTTCGACTATATTCAGCCCCAATCCGCTCGACGCATCATTCTTCGACTTATCTATAGTGTAGTTCCTCTCGAAAACTCTCTCTATACTATCATCCGTTTTAATCTGAGCAAGATTAGAAAATTTGAGCTCGAAGTAGCCATCTTTCAGCTTTAGCTCGATCTTGTCCTCGCCTTCTGAGTACTTCATCATATTTGAGATTAAATTGTCGACAACTATCTTAAGATTCTTTTCATCTTGGAAACATCTCACTCTATCAAGCTCGACGTCAATCATTTGGCCTTTGGCAATGTAGTAGTCGTAGTAATTAACTATCTCTTCCTTGATAAAGTCATCGAGATTAAAGACCCTCTTGTCAATTTTGTAGGACTTCGACACAAGCCTTGAAAAATCATAAAAACCGTCGATGAGTTCCTTTAGCTCCTCGGCCTTCTTCTTGATTATCTCAAGGTACTTCTCGTCCCTAGTCTTCTCGTAGACATCGATGTAGCCCATGATGGATGTAAGAGGCGTTCTAAAATCGTGCGAGATATTCGTAATCATGAGGTTTTGATTCTCGATCGATGCATTGTACTTTTGACCCATGGTGTTCTTCGAGTCAATGATCGCTTCAATTATCTTACAGATCTCATTCAATTCACCCGTGTAAGAATAGCTTTGCAAAGCGACCTTAATTTCGCTTGCTTCCTTGTACTCAAGATTTTCACGAAACTCCCTAAGCTCTTTTCTTGAGAGATATATGGTATACGAAAGATATGCCACAAGTGCTAATAGTATGAATATTACACTCATCAAATCTAAACCAAGAGCGGCTACTAAAAAAATTAGTGCCGCTGCTAGTATGATTGAAGGAAATACCCTCTTCATTAAAATTCTCTTTTTCTACCTACAAAGTAAATGCCAGCCCAAACAAGAGCTATCCAGCCAAGCATGATATAAAGCATAGTGTTAACGTTCATAGGTTTAATTGTATAAGTAATACTACGCAAAAAGTCTAGGTTGTAGCTACCCATCATTCCAGTTAGTAATTGTACAATTTTTGATGGTGCTAAAAATATTAAACTTCCATTCAAATTAAATTTAGTTAGTATTATATATAGTACAGGTTGGAAGATAGCCATGGCAACGTAAGAGATAGCGATAGCTGATGATCTGTGTCTTGTTAGTATTTGGAAGAACAAAACAAGTGACACATAAAACCATATACATGGAAGTAGATATGCAAAACCTATAAGGAAGTTCTTCATCATATCTGCAAACGGCGTAGTGCTGATAGATGCGATGATTGCGCCGACTCCTATAAGTATAGTGCACATGATGATCATGTAGACTAAAACATATAGGAAGGAAATAATTGCGTTTGCTAGATAGATTTTTATCCTTGATTGTCCAAGGGCTAAGTTGTTGTTGATGGCGCCCGATGCGTATGGCTCAAGCGCTGTTAAATTCACCATTAGAGGAATTAGTATGGATGCTAAGGATAGTATTTGACCTAAGGTGAAGAACATCATCGATAGGTTACGGTCTACCCTACGAAGTCCTGCGAAGAAGTATAAGACAAAGGCACACATTGCAAATCCGAAAAGCCATAGACCCATATTGTATTTTCTTTTACTAATTCTAAATAATTCTGATTTTATGAAATTAAACATCTCTTCTACCTCCTACTAAGCTTAAGAAATATGATTCAAACTCTTCCTTAGCTTGATTTATCTCGATAATTTCAACATCAGCTGCTTGGAAGGCCTTGAATATGGCGCTGCTATTAACATTATCATAAATTGCAATGACATTATCAGCTAAAACCTTGTAATTGTGAAGCTTCATGTCCTCTTCCAAAACTATAGTAGCCTTGGCAGCGTCATCAACCTTGATCTTTGTCGACGATTTAAGCTTTTCATCGAGATCATCCTTAGTAATCTCTTGGATCAGTCTGCCATTGTCAATAAAGCCGTACTTAGTAGCAACCATGTTAAGCTCACTTAGAATGTGGCTCGAGATCATGACAGTAGTCTTTCTCTCTTGATTAACAAGCTTAATAAGGTCTCTGACCTCCTTGATACCGATAGGGTCAAGACCATTGATAGGTTCGTCAAGAATTAGAAAAACTGGGTCATCGATAAGCGCGATACCGATGGCAAGCCTTTGCTGCATACCTAAGGAAAAGTTCTTCGCCTTTTTGTTCTTAGTATTTTCAAGGCCGATTAGCTCCAAAGTTTCATTTACCTTCGTCTTTCTGTCCTTGATGTCCCTGTTGATCGCGATGTACTCAAGATTGTCCCTTGCACTAAGCGTTGGAATGAAGTAAGGCCTATTTATTAGAGCACCTGTCCTTCTCCTCGCTATGTTAATATTTGCGCCCGCATCGCCAAGAAGCTCGATTGAGCCACTTGTTTGATAGCTAAGGCCAGTTATGATTTTCAGTAAAGTAGATTTACCAGCGCCGTTCTTGCCGACAAGACCATAGATCTCGCCTTCGTTTACAGCCATATTGACATCTTTCAGTGCGTAGAAAGAGCCGTAAACCTTGCTTACAGAATTTACTTTTAAAATTTCGTTCATAGTTTTCACTCCTTTTTTATCTTTATGGGTCTATTATAATACACAAATCTTAATTATTTCTTAATTTTCCCTTAAGAATTCCTTAATTATCCCTTAAGAATTTCTTAAGAGAATGGTTTTGGAGAGAAAAGAACTCATCATCACAGTGCGAAGCACCAAGGTTCACGACCTAAAGGGAGTGGTTCTTCTTTTATCTAAGAAAAATGGTGTTTGTGAATAAAGATAAATTATTACTTTCCTTTTTCAAGATTAAAGTTTTAGTGAATAAAGACAGTATTATCTAAGTTAAAATAATGAAAAAAGAAGTGATATAAACTATATATAATAGAAGAAAAACTATAATTAAGTAATATTCCCAATCGAATGCGAAAGAGCCTTGCTTATAAGCTGTGATTGTGCTATAATCTTATATATCAAGGGAGGTCTTACTATTAGCATCAAGAAAAAGTTTTTCTCCTACATGATACCTTCGCTGTCGGCGATGATCATCTTCAGCCTATATTCAATGGTTGACGGCTTCTTCGTGAGCAAGTTCGTCGGCGTCGATGCCCTAAGTGCAGTCAATCTTTCAATGCCTTTCATAAACATCGTTTTCGCGCTTGGGATAATAGCTGCAGTCGGCTCGCAGACTATGTGCGGAGTATTTATCGGCAGAAAAAACTATATGAAGGCTAATAAAATTTTTAGCTTCAATATAAAAACCGTAACAATATTTTCACTGATATTGACAGTGCTTTTCTATTTTAACATGGATACGATAGCAACGCTTTTAGGTGCAAGTGGCGATCTGAAGCCTTTAGTTTTGGAATACATCGGTAACATCGTGTATTTTGTGCCATTCCTAATGATTTCGTATAACTTCGAAGTCTTGGTCAAGGTCGATGGTTTTCCGCGTTTGGCGGTTGCAACCGTTATCACATGCGGCTTAAGCAACGTGATTTTGGACTACGTCTTCGTCGGACTCATGGGCAAGGGCCTCGCAGGTGCAGCAATTGCAACGGGTTTCTCGCAAGTCATCTCGACAGTGGTCTACTTAATTCACTTCACCATCGGCAAGTCAAATCTTGAGTTCGTAGAGGTAAAATTCTCGCTTGAAACGCTCAAATCCATCTTTACGCTTGGTGTTGGGGACTTTGTCGCAGAGGCCGGCATCGCAATGATAGTACTATTCTACAATTTATTCATAATCAGGTTTTTGGGCGAAAAATCCATTGCCACTTTCTCGGTTATTAGCTACGTCAATCAGCTTGCCCTCACTTGTTTTGCGGGCATAACGCAAGGCACACAGCCGCTTCTAAGCTATTACTATGGTAAAAAGGATTACGATAGCCTCAAAAAGCTTTATAGGATGGCGACTGCGGCGATATTTGTGACGGGATTGGTCTTTTTAACAGCCTCACAGCTATTGCCAGAGAAGATATTTAGAATATTTTTGGACGTAGACGCAGAGACTATGGCCTACTCAGTAGAATCGCTTCGCAAATTCTCGATATCCTTTATGATTACAGGCTTCAACGTACTCATAGCAGCCGTTTGCGTGTCATTTTTAAAACCAAAGTACTCAGTTATAATCAACGTTTTGAGAAGCTTCGTGACCATATACTTGGCGCTTTTCGTCTTGACAATGATCGAGCCAAGACTAATATGGTTCGCTTCAGCACTATCAGAGGGCGTGACATTAATATTTGCTTATTATTTTTATAGGAAGCTGAGCCGCGAAAATCAAGAGAAGTATGAATAAAAATATAGACATGAAAAAACTGTGAGATTCGATTCCCACAGTTTTTTTGATTAAAATGCTTATTTTAGTTCATTATTCAAGACATTTAGAAACTCTTGTGGTCCCATAAACTGAACATCGTTGAAATAAAGCCCAGTGCAGTTTTTCCTAATATCACAGACATCTCGTCCTGCCTTGCTAGCGTCATCTTTAGCTAGTTTTTTAATTTTTCTAGTAATTTTGTAATATTCAATGTTTTTCTTGTAAACTAGTATATAGCCTAAATTTTCTCTGACTACTGACAGTTTTTCATCTAAAATATCAAGATATATAAGTAGGCTGTCTCTTATCTTTCCATACAAATCCTTAGCTTTGGGATTTTCTGTGTTTTTAAACTCAACAAAGTAATCTTGTCCATTGAAGGAGAAAACGCTGTCGTTTGATTGACTATCTTTTGTATTATGTTTTTTGCAGTATTCTTCTTTTACTTTGTCAAAATTAATCCCTTTATATGAGGACTCAATAAATGGCTCTGTCTGATCCATTGACATGACTGAAACGCTGTCAATTACGTCACTATATGAGGCTAAGTAATCTATTAATTGCTTAGGCTTCATCGTTTAAAACCTCATCCAGTTTGTCTAGCGGATCTGCCAATAATTTATATATCTTTGCTGTATCGTCTGTTACATCGTCTATGTTTGAGCCAGCAGCGTTACGTGTAACTAAGTAGTACTTTGTTTTATCGTCAACCTCGTACTTCATTGAATAAACTTCTATGGCTCTTAAAAAGTATGGACTGTGTGTATTAAGCAATATGTGCATGTTAAAAACTTTATGAATTAGTACGATGAGCTCTGCTAAAACTAATTGCCACTTTGGATGTAAGTGTATTTCTGGTTCATCTAGTATTATAGTTCCTTTTTCTTCTAAGGATCCATTTTCTAAAAGTGTCTTTAATATAACAAAGGCTTTTAAACCCGTTGCTATATTTCTTACATCTAATTCAAGTTTTGTAACTGGGTCAGAGTATGTGTAAATGTTTCCTGATTTTTGCAACTCGCCTAAATTAACGCTTTCAAGCTTTTCTAAAATTGAATTTAATTTTTCATTAATTTTGATTTCTTCAATTGTATCTTCATTTTTTAATTTTAATTTTTCGTACAAATCATCTCTGTGCGAGTTAAGTCTATTGCTATATGGAAAAATAATATTTAAATCATCCAAAACGTACGGGTCATCGATATAAACTATATCTTTTACTAGTTTTTTGGGATTTTCTATGCTTTCAACAGTATTATTGTTTATATTAACCTTTACAGTATCATCCTTAATCATTAGACTTACAGATCCTTTGCCGCCATTAAACTTATTAATGATTTCTGAATTAAACTCATTGTTAAAAGACATATTTATCAAATTATTAAGAATTTCTTTATCCGTCAACTTCAAGCTCGCGATAAGACTATTCGATACATCCTCAATAATTTCTTTGTTAGCTTTATTATCTTTATTTAAGTCATAATATGATATTAAGTCTTTTTTTAATTCGTTTTCATTTTCGATATATTTATCTTTATTATCAAGTATTTTTTTAGCAAAATCATCAAATAAATTACGACTATATATAATTTCAGAAGCCGTACCTCTTGAAAGCGGTATTTTTATAATTAAGTTTGCAATGTTGAACAATCTACGATTATATATCTTTTCTTCATATGACTTCAATCCATGAAATATAGCATAGAGCGCCTTACCTACGGTACTCTTTCCGCTAGCATTTTCTCCAGCAAGGACAGTTATGCCGTCAATTTCAACTGAAGCATTATTAAAAACGCCAATATTATTTAATTCTAGTTTCATAGGCACCTCCATGATTAATACAATATCTAATACATTGATTTTATCATAAAAAACATTAAAAATCAATGTTTTGTATTTAATTAAGAAAAAAAGAGAGCCGCAGCTCTCTTGTAAATGAATTATTAATTATTAACGAATATCAATCACTTCATCGTATCTAATTTCATCGCTAGACTCAGGCCCAATAACAGCCACCGGAGCATCTTCAAGTCTCTTCAACTTATCCACGTACTTTTCTTTCAATACATCCAAATCTGTATCCAAAATTTCTCTATAAGCCTTCAAATCGTCTTCTTCTGTCATGCCTTGTAGCATTCTTACGAAGGCAAGTTTGCCCTTTTGACCCTTGCCATAAGCCTTATTGAACTTCAGTGTCGAAGCAATCTTCCTTCTCTCAAGCTCGTCTTGGTCAAGCTCGCAGCCCTCCAAGAACTCGGCGGACTTCCTCATAACGCCTAGGCTTCTCGCAACGTGCGGATCTCTAAAGGTAAACTCTGCAAGGTAGTCAAGCCCAGCGTTTAAACCATCGCCGTATGCACCGCCCTTGGCACGGATCTCTGTGTGTAGGTAGTCGTTCGACAGTATTTGTCTTAAAACTTCTACATCGCCGTCGTTATCACTATCTAAGTCAGTCGCCATACCATTGAAGTAGACCTTTGATGAAACGATAAACTTAGTATTTTTCTTTTCTCTTTTCTTTTCTACGTTTATGGCTGGAGCGTCTATGCTCTCAAGTGAAGCCTCTAAGTCCGCTATAGCCTTATCTAGCTCAGCTATTCTACATTCAAAAGAATAGTGTGAGATAAAGCCATCTTTTCTAAACATAGTCTTCATTAGACGTTCATAGTCTTTTATCTCCTCAACCTTAAGCTCATCGAAATTTGCCTTCAAATCTTTAAGGTGAATGAACTTTTCTATGCCGTGAAGTTTTAGCGTAAGTCTCTCTTTTTCGAGGCTTTGCGCCTTTGCTACATCCATGGCGATGGCTGGGGCGATGTTTAGTACGTTGTTATCAAAGTCTGAAACGCTTTCCAAAACGTTCATCTTTAAAACTTTTTCATCGCTCGGGTCAGAGCACTTGATGATCTCGTCAATAAGCTTCATCGCATCCGCCGCTTTATCCTTCGTAAACTTCGCGCTGCATTGCACAAACGGAGTCAATTTGCCGTTCTTATAATTTTTCACAACGCTCGCAGCAAAATTTATCGCGCCAGTAGTTTTGAATATGTCAGTCTCCAGCTTTTCTCTCGATGACTTCTCTGTCTTAATGTCAGCAAGCAAATCAACTAAATTAGCGACTTTCACGTAGTCCTCTTCGGCAATATGAGAAATGTCAAAGAATAGGTTTAGGTAGCAGATCTTGCTATCTTCCTTAGAATAATAAGCCGAGTCAGAGATTTTTTCAAGCGGAAGCTTTTCAATATCGCGTGGCAAATCGCTTAGCTTAAGCGTTGGTATGCTAGCAAGCGCCTCTTTACTATCTCCTGCTTCTTGCATAGCCTTAAGGTCTTCATTTTCCTTAATTAGCGCCTCTAGCTCCTCGTCTGAAAGACTTGCCTTGTACTCATCAAGCGCCTTTCTCTCAGCTTCATCTCTGTCCTTGTAAAAGTCTTTTACTGGATAAAAATCAATTAGCTTAGGGTCCTTGTGAACATCTTTCACAAAGTTTATAAAAGCACTTTGGTCCTTCTTAAGCTCCTCAAGCGTAGCATTATACGCAAAGGCAGTCCGTGGCGACTTGTCAAATAGCCACATAGCCACAGCTTTTAGCGCAAGTGCAATGCCCTTTGTTGCAGTGTTTGCAAACTCTTTAAGAGTAAAGTCCATTAAATTAAGCGCTGAGTCATAGATATCGCCATTGATGCGGCCAGCTTTGATATTCTCAAGCTCTTCTTCTACAGCATCTTTGAAAATATCTGCCTTGCCTGCATCTGCGTCTTTTAAAATCATATTTATGTCAGTGAAATTACCATTACCATAGCCATAGTTGGAGTAACTTAGTAAATCACTTGCAATGCCCATCTCTTGGATCTTCTTCTTAAGCGGCGAATTTGAGAAATAGCTTAGGTACTTACTCAAAAACTCTGTCATAATGCTGTCGCGAGTATTGTCGATATCGCCTGTGATGAAGCTATATGCATAATTATGCTTATCTGAGACATCGTTTGGGAAAGCGCGTTCGATAAATTTTTTACTATCCTTTGCTAAAGTCATGCCGATTTTGTTAGGAATTTCTTTGTACTCGTAGGCCGATAGAAACTCGTCAAGATGTTCTAATTCCTCGTCTACATCGCCATCGCCATACAAAACTGTGAAGGAATTCGATGGGTGGTAGTGCCTCTTGTAGTAGTCAAGGAGCTCATCGTAAGTAAGTTTGATGATCTCGTAAGGGTCGCCGCCTGAGTTGAAAGCGGGATAATTACCGGGATACATCTCCTCTTGCATCGCTTGGTAGATGAACTCTTCGGAGGATGACATAGCGCCCTTCATCTCGTTATAAACAACGCCTTGGTACTGTATTTCATCATCTTTGTTAAAAATTTCGCGTCTAGTTCCTTCTTGAAGAAAGACTCTTTTATCCGTTAATAGTCTCGGATTGAAGACAGCGTCTAGGTAAACGTCCATCAAATTGTAAAAGTCCTTCGCATTTCTTGATGAAATTGGATAAACTGTCATGTTTTGGAAAGTCATCGCGTTCAAAAACGTTGCAAGTGACGACTTTGCAAGGTCCATGAAGGGCTCCTTTGTTGTGTATTTTTTCGAGCCTGACAAAACTGCGTGCTCAATTATGTGCATTATGCCCTTTGAATTCTCTGGAATCGTTCTAAATCCTATCATAAAGGCCTTGTTGTCGTCGTCATTTTCAAATTTGATGACCCTAGCCTTAGTCTTGTTGTGCGTAAAAATCTTATACGCTGAACTTATTTCGTCTATAAATCCACTCTCTACTAGAGAAAATTTTTCGTTCATTAAATCACCTCAATTATTCTTATTGTAACACAGCGCTCTTCACTATGTCAATGGCGGTCGCATCCGTTAGCTCGATTAAATCCGCTGGACTGAGTTTTATCTGCAAACCAACTTTGCCTCCGCTCACGTAAATATATTCCTTATCCATCGCCGATGCGTCTATAAACGTCTTGAGTTTCGTCTTCATGCCAATGGGTGAGCAGCCGCCGTGCACATAGCCTGTTAGTGGCAGTAAATCCTTTTGTTTCAGCATATCTATCTTTTTAGCGCCAGCCGCCTTCGCCGCCTTTTTGAGGTCAAGCTCCATCGCCACGGGCACTATGAAAACAAAGTGTTCCCCTTTATTCGTCTCAGTGACTAGGGTCTTGAAAACCATTCTTTCATCTTCATTAAGTGTGCGAGCGACGTCAGTCCCACTGATTCCAAGGCTCGCATCGTATTCAAACTCTTCATATTTCACGCCCGCCGCTTCAATGAGGCGCATCGCATTTGTCTTTTTCATAAAATCACCTAGTTTATTATACCCAAAACTATTGTCATAGTCATGCTTTTGTGCTATGATTTACTTAGTGGAGGTGGATTTATGCTACTTGTTAAAAACGCAAATTATAATGGTAATGGTGTAGACATCTTGTCTTTAGATGGCAAAATTACCAAGATAGAAGAAAATATAGAAAATTATTATGGTCTTGAAGAGATTGATTTAAAAGGAAAACGAGTTTTTCCAAGCCTTATCGATGGTCACGTACACGTGACTGGTGGCGGCGGAGAGATGGGTCCTACGTCACGCGTTCCCGAGATAAAGTACGAGGACATAATTATGGCTGGGGTGACGACGCTCGTTGGCCTACTAGGGACTGACAGCACGACGCGTTCGGTCGAAAATTTGGTGTCGAAGGTCAAGGCGCTAAACGAGTATAACGTCAGAGCCTTTGCACTGACTGGCGCCTACGAGTTTCCTTCTAAAACCATAACGGGCTCAGTTAAAAAGGACATCACCTACATAAGTGAGATCATCGGCTGTAAGCTAGCAATTTCAGACCACAGAGCAAGTTACATCACAGAAGACGAACTCGTAAGGCTAGCGAGCGAGTGCTACCTAGGCGGCCTCTTCGCCGGCAAAGTGGGCGAATTACACATGCACACGGGCGGACTGGGTAAGGAAGGCCTTTCGAAAGTCTTCCACGTCCTTGAAAAACACGAGATCCCAATCAAGACTTTCAGGCCAACACATTGCAAAAACATAGTGGACGACGCTGTTAAGTTTATGAATATGGGTGGATACGCGGATTTCACTGCAGGTGATGATGGTCTTGACGCGATCGATTACGCGATAAAAAACGCACCATTCGAAAAAATCACTCTTTCGTCGGACTCGAACGGCTCAGTGCCTATCTGGTCCAAGGACAAGGAGCTCTTAGGTATAGGCGCTGCAAAGATTACAGAGCTTTTCGATACTATAAAGGCGCTTTGCAAAAATTATGGCTATGAGTTAAAGGACATGATTAAACTTGCCTCGACTAACGCAGCAAAGGCGCTTGAAATAGACCACATCACAGGCGAGATCAAAGAAGGGCTTTCACTTGACCTTATGGCGCTTGACGATAATGACGACATAGACACAGTTATTAGCAAGGGCATTGTTGAGATGAAGGATAAAAAAGTTCTTCGCAAGACTAATTTTTCTAATTTTTAGGAGGATATATGACAATTATAGCTACTTGGAAAATGGCTTTGAATGGCACAAAGCTCGCACGTGAGGGGCTTTTAAAGGGCGCACCGCTTGAAGAGGCCTTGATTACTTTAATAAAAGATGTTGAAATGAACGAAGATTTTCACTCAGTCGGCTACAGTGGCCTACCGAATGAAGATGGCGTGGTTGAGTGCGATGCAGCCATTATGAACGGGGACAATCTGCATTTTGGCGCGGTTGCTGGCCTTAGAAATATAAGGAGCGCTGTCTCGGTCGCTTATACGCTCATTGATAATGAATATAATAATTTTTTAGTCGGGGAAGGCGCTCTGAAGCACGCTAAGAAAGTGGGTTTTAAAGAAGAAGAAATGCTTACGGACGAAGCGAAGAAGCGCTGGCTCGAAGAAAGGGCGAAGAAACCAAAGGTTTATAAGGGCCACGATACAGTCTGCGGCCTTATCGCAGAGGACGGAAGATGCATCGCGGGGACATCGACCTCGGGTCTCTTCATGAAAAATGTGGGCCGTGTTGGCGACTCGCCACTTGTGGGTCCAGGCCTATATGCGGACAGCGAAGTAGGCGCCGCAGCTGCAACAGGCGTCGGCGAAGACATAATTAAAGGAGCACTATCGTATGCAATAGTGAGTTTAATGGCAGGTGGCCTAAGTCCTCAAGAAGCGGGGGCAAAGGCAGTCATGGATTTAGACACAAAACTTAGGGCGAAGGGCGAAGAGCCGCGCGACTTCTCAGTAATTGCAGTAAATAAGGACGGGGCATGGGGCGCCGCCACAAATATAGCCGAGTTTCCATTTATAGTAAGTGAAGATAATGGTGAAACGGCGATGTATATAGCGAGAGACTTTGGCAGAGAAATAGAAAAGATTAAGTAAACTAAATTGATTAAATAAGTAAAATTGATTTGAGAAGTGATTTTGATTTGAGAAGTGATTTTGGTTTGAGAAGTGAAAAGGCGAGGAAAACCCTCGCCTTTTGCTATCTCTATTTATTTTTTCATATCTGAAGCTCTTTTTACAAGCTCCTTATAATACTTTTCATCGCTTTTTATATATGCGTTTTCAATCATATTGCTAGATAAATCCGCCTTTACTAAAATTAAAAATTCGTCACTCTTTAGCTTTATATCATCAGCCTCACTTGGCATAGGCACATCCAAATCATTATCATAAATAGTATTTATTAGCCCATTTAAAACTTCTTTTGTGTTTACAAAAAGTTCATCTAAGCTCTCAGCATCAGTAAAGCAGGCGTCAAAGTCAGGAAAATTAGCGTAATAAACGCCATCTTCACGCCTTACTACACAAGGATAAACAGAAATATTCTTCTTTATATTAATTTCACTTGGCACAAAAACTTCAACAAGCATAGTCCTTTCATTGTCTTGAAGCGCCAAATCTTGCAATTTGCTCGGCTCTGGTAAAAATTCTTCATCATCTAAAATCCCTTCTATAAGTACAGAAAGTAGCTCTTTTGCGTATTTCATCAGATCCTTGTCATCTTCATTACTTGTATAAATATCAAAATCAGGAAAATATGTTTCAGTTGTGCCGTTATCAAAATAAGTGACAATCGCTGGATATGAATAATGGTCAACAGTTTTCATAATAAACCACAGCCTATAATAAAATCTTTCTTAATTCATCCGCGCTACTTGCCCATGTAACTACGTAATTTTTAGGCTTCCCGCCGAAGTAGATTGCTTTCATGCCGCTTGCAAGTGCGCCGAAAACGTCTGAGTCGATGTTGTTGCCTATCATTGTGGACTCCTCTGCTCTAACGCCAGCCATTTTCATAGCACCGAAGAAAAACTTTGTATCGGGCTTACCATAACCAAAGTCGCCTGAAGCAAAGACGCGGTCTACAAGCTTGTCAAGACCAAGTGTTTGTGCTTTTCTATGCTGAACTTCGCTGATGCCGTCTGTGATGATGCCGATCTTGTGGCCAGCAGCCTTTAAATCCTTTATTAAATCTAGCATGCCGTCAATTGCTTCAGTGTAATCAAAGCGCCTCTTCAAAAAGGCCGCGAAAAATTCTTCTTGAGTAATTTCGCCCAAAATGTCCTTCACATCGCTATAAACCCCATTCTTGAATAGCTCTAGCCTTTCTTCCTCGTATGGCTCCTCCATAAGCATGTAGTCAAGTGGATCTATGCCGATGGTTTCGTTGTAGGCAAAGTCCAAATGCCTTATCATGCGCGAGCGAAGTGCAGTCCTTATGCGGCCTCTGAACTCGTCCGCATCGATCGCTATGTGCAAATCCATTTGCGCACGCTCAAAAATTAATAGATTTGTTTTTGCTGTTTCGAGTATTGTGTCATCTAAATCAAAGAAAATCATTTATATTCCTCCATATTTTTATAATTATTATCTATATTATAACACAGTTTTGACATAATTACATTTTAGTGCTAATATAATTATAAGGAGATAATTATGGAAAACTTTTACCCCATCTACATGTACACGCCGATGCCCGTGGTGCCCGTGACATCAGGCTGTTCTTACCAAAAGTGCCTCTACTGCGACCTGAATTTTAGGCAGAAATTTCACATCTTCAAGCTCGCCAAGATCGAGGACTATTTGCGTAAGGAGAAAATTAGATACGACAATATGAGACGCCGCCCCAAGAAATTTACACTGCTTGAGGGTAATCCCTTATGCGTAAAAGCATCTTTCCTTGAGAATGTCTTTGCTCTGATACATAAGCACTTCGAAGTAGACTACATATCAATGTTTGCGCGTGCGACAGACGTCCTTCGCAAGACTGATGAGGAGCTACTTCGCCTTAAAGCCATGGGCATGGATAGGCTATGCCTCGGTCTTGAGAGCGGTTCGGACGAAGTTTTGAGCTTTCATAAAAAGGGTCACAGCGTGAGTGATAGCATAAGAGCCTGCAAAAAGCTTGAAAGGCTTGGCATTAGCTACTCCGTCTACATCATGCTCGGTCTTGGCGGCAAAGAAATGACACTGACTCATAGAAAAGGAACGGCAAAACTTTTAAACAAGATAAGGCCATTCGAAATAGTTTTCGTAACGACTGTTATATTCAAGCGCGCGCCGCTTAAGGACCTCGTTCGCGCAAAAGAATTTACAAGACTTGCCATAAAAGACGTTTTAGCTGAGGAAATATATATACTTGAAAACCTTGAGAATAGCACAGTAATCAAGGCGACGCACAAGACAAATCCTTTGCCACTGCTAGCGAAATTCCCTGAAGGGAAAGAGGATATGATAAGAAAATTGAAGGAGTATAGGGACGGAAATACTGAGAAAGAATTAAGAAAAAACGAAATGAAAAAATGGCAGGTATGGGACAAAGAATAAATAAAATCATATATATTAGATCTAAGCTATTAGCCCTAGATATTAAAAAGAAATAGTTGAGTAAATAAAAAATAGCGTACAAATATGTTCGCTATTTTTATGCATTAAATGCTTTATTAACTTATATAGTAAATGATCCTAGCAGCAGCTATTGCCGCAGTCACCGTCATTCCTTAATTGCCTCTATCTCCGCAATTAATTTATGAACTTTACTTTCAATCTCCTTGATTGTTTTTATAAACTCTTCATCATTTTTTCCACTAGGATCATCAAGTCCCCAATCATCTTTTTTAACAGTGTAAGGCAGAATTGGGCAAACTACATTACATCCCATTGTAATTAGGTAGTCAACTTCTGGGATTTCATCTAAAAGTTTTGGCTTTTGTGTCTCTTCCATATCAATTCCATAGATTTCTTTGACAAGCCTTACTGCGTCTTGATTAATTTGATCCTTCAATTCTGTCCCTGCAGAATATACCTCTATAGAATCACCAGCAAATTTTTTTGTCAGTGCTTCAGCGATTTGACTTCTGCATGAATTGTGAACACAGACAAAGGCAATTTTAGTTTTATTCATTTTTTCCTACTATATATTATAAAGTTTCTCGCCACGAAGGTCTTCTTTTGTCCATTCAACGACGGCTAGTTTTCCTGAAGTATGATCTAATATCTTGTTAATCCACTTAACTTCCTCATTTGCTTTAGCAGATAACATCTTGTTACTTGGATTTGCTTTGTAAAGGGATGAATTAACAATCCACCAATTGGTATGAATTGATGCCCTTTTTAGATCTTCTTCTAAGCGATATGCCTCGTAATATGGAGTAGCCTCTGCCAAGCTAACTATTAATACTTCTGTTTCCTCTCCTCTTAATCTAGGTAACAAGTTTTTTACAGATTCAGGTATCTGTCCTTGAGTTCTTTCAACTTCTCTATGATAACTTAAAGTTGAATCTAAGAGCAATAGAGTATGACCCGTAGGAGCAGTATCAATAACTACTATTTCATCGTCTGCTTTTTCCACTAGCTCTGCAAAAGCTCTAAATACAGCTATTTCTTGTGTACATGGTGATCTTAAATCTTCTTCAATGTAAGCTATATCATCATCACTCATTGTTTTTCTTGCATTTTCAAGTACTTCTTCTTGATATTTTTTTAATTCTTCTTTTTCATCAATATGACTCATAGCTATTCCACTTGAACTATCTATCATGAATTTTATATGGTCAGCAGGATCTGTTGTAGCTAGGCGTACTTTTTTACCAAGTTTGCTTAGCTTAAGAGCAACAGAAGCTGCTATAGTAGTCTTTCCTACGCCGCCCTTGCCCATAGTAAAGATTACTTTTCTATTATTCTTTACAAGATCACTAACGACATCATCTAAATTAAAGAGTTTGCCTTTTACTTCCTCTTTCCCTTCATTTATTTGATCTTTCTTAAGAAGATTTCTTATTGAGTCAATTCCAGTAATGTTATATGATCTCAATGGAATCGTATAGGTATCAAACTTAGTTAACATCTCTGGCATATTTTCAAGTGCTTGCTGTTGTTTCTTATATATACTTTCAGATAGCTCATCATCATAATTTTCTAAGACACCATTAATCACTAATATTTGATTTTTTATTCCAATATCAGATAGCTCCTTTGATGCTCTTTCTACCTCATTAAGTGGTGTTTTATCAGGTCTCGTAACTAATACTAGTGTTGTTAAACTCTCATCTGCTAAATTTTCAACTGCCTGTTTATATATTTCTTTTCTAGACTCTAAGCCTGATAACTGTCCTAAACAGGATGCTCCATGAGTACTTTCACTGATAAAATTAGTCCAAGCAGAAGGAAGCTGTAACATCCTAAGGGTATGACCTGTAGGAGCTGTATCAAATATAATATGCTCATAGTCTTTATTGAGCTTAGGATTTGTAATGAAATTAGAAAACTCATTAAAGGCAGCAATCTCTACTGTACAAGATCCAGATAGCTGTTCTTCCATATTCTCAATAACAGAATCAGGCATCTTGCCTCTAAAAGGCCCTACTACACTTTCTTTATAGTTTTGTGCCGCTTCCAATGGATCTAGATTAATTACCTCTAAATTGTCTACTCCTTTAATAGGTTTTGCTTCACCGTCTAATTCTGTTGCAAAAACATCTTGAAGATTTGAAGCAGGGTCTGTACTAATAAGTAGCACTTTCTTTCCTTCATCTGCTAAAGTCACTGCTGTTGCACAAGCTGCAGATGTTTTACCAACACCTCCTTTGCCTGTGAAAAATAGATATTTAGTTAATTTAAGATTTTCAAGATTAAATTCTTTCATAATACCCCCTCCTTAACAACACGAGCTATTACCTCCACAGCATCCTTTATTTTGCTTACTAGCTTTAAAATATTCTTTAGAGATTTGTAAAAGTTCCATTATTTCATCATTTTTTGGATATCTGCCTTCTATGACTATCTCGTCGTCTACAAGGATTAGTGGTAGTATATCGACACCATTTTTATCCAAAGCTTCTTTTACCTTCTCATTATTGGCAAATGCCATTGGTTCACCTGATAAATTGTATCTTTCAATAGTGATACCATTTTTCTTCAAAATATTGATTACTGTTGACATACGTACTAGTTCAGGGTCTACATTAACTCCGCAAACACCTGTATCACAACACATAGCTGGTTCATAAATTGACATTCTTTTCATTCTTAACACCCTTTCTTAAATTTTTTTGATATGAAAAATCTTTTTACCTAAGATATCAAAATTCTTCTTGATAATCTTCTCATTTTATAATATTATAATTAATCTTATGTTTTACCCCAATATATCTTTATATATTAGCCTTAGCTTTTGCCTTATTAGCTATCTTAACTAATGAAAGCATGACAGGTACTTCGGTAAGCACTCCTACAGTCGTAGCTAGCGCAGCTCCACTATTTGTTCCAAACAAAGCTATCGAAACTGCTAAGGCAAGTTCAAAAAAGTTTGATGCACCTATCATGCCAGCAGGGCAGGCAATATCAAAAGGTAGCTTTAGTAATTTACTTACTCCAAATGCAAGGAAAAATATTAGATAAGTTTGTATTATTAGTGGCACTGCTATCAATATGATGTGAAGCGGATTATTGATGATAACCTCTGCCTGAGAGCTAAATATTAGTACAAGAGTTAACAATAGGCCGATGCTTGTTGCATTATCAAATTTGTGTAGAAAATTATTTTCTAAATACTCTTTACCTTTCTTTTTAGTAACAACTACTCTAGTAAGTACACCTGCAACTAGTGGCACTACTACAAAAAGAAAGATACTTATAAACAATGTGCTGTATGGAACAACTACATTTGAAACGCCTAGCAAAAATTTTACTATCGGCACAAAAGCTAACAAGATAATAAGGTCGTTTGTCGCCACTTGTACAACAGTATATGCTGGGTTACCATCAGTTAGAGTGCTCCAAACAAAAACCATAGCAGTGCAAGGCGCTGCTCCAAGAAGCACCATACCAGCCAAATACTCTGTTGCTAGCTGCGGAGTAATAAATGATTTAAATATTACAAACATAAATAAGTAAGCCAGTGCAAACATTGTAAATGGCTTGATTAGCCAGTTTGTTATCCATGTTATAAATAACCCTTTAGGATTTTTGCCTACTTCTTTTATACTTTGAAAGTCTACCTTTATCATCATTGGATATATCATAACCCAAATCAAAATAGCTATCGGAACAGAAATACCTGCGATAGATAGTTTATTCAGTAGCTGTGGAATTGCAGGGATAAATTTACCAAGCAAAGTTCCAAAAACCATGCATATCAATACCCATAGCGATAAATTCTTTTGAAAAGATCCTATTGCTTTATTATTTGTTTTTTTCATACTGTCTCCTTTAGATTTAATTATTTAAAAATTATTTTAGTGCATTTTGCCCTATCAGATGCCTTCGCTTCCGCGCGAAAAGCGCGCATCCATTAGCATTTATTAGCTTAATACATTCAAAAACTTATATAGATATATTAGTAATCAAGCTTCTCCTCACTGTGACAGATGCAATCAGGCTTGTCACTAAAGATGTACTCAAGCTGCTCAAGGAAGTGCTCAAGCGCCTTTTTGTTTAGCGAGTAGTAAGTGTTCTTGCCCTCGCGGCGGCTCTTGACAAGCTTTGCCTCCTCAAGCTTTTTCATGTCACTCGACAAAGTCGGCTGAGTGATGTCAAACTTTTCAAGAATCTCACAGGCACATAGCTCCCCGCAAGATAGCATGTCAACAATCTTTAGCCTCTTTTGATCCGATATCGCCTTAAGCTTTTTAGAAATAGATTCATAAATATTTTCAACCATATCTTTCGCTCCTTTCTTCTCTCTAAATCAATACTATCATACATATAGAAAAAAGTCAATATGTTTTCGCAAAATATATAGATTTTTTTCTATATATGTGCTCTAAAGAGGAGAATTTACAGGTGCATTAAATTTCTTTATATTGATTGGGTTTATTATAGATATTATTTATGGCTTTGCCAATAGAAAAAGCGTGGGACTGCCACGCTTATACTTAAATTGATTTTATATAGTAATCAATGATTTTATATGCCTGTTTTATTTCCTCTATCTGCATGTATTTTTTCATGTAGCTATAGTCTGGTTTGCCAAGTTTGTTTATAGGAAGAAGTATTTTTTCTTTTCTAATTCTCTTATCATTTATCTCACGATTAAAAGAGTATTTTTCCTCAAGTCTGCTTATAATTGTAGACATAAATTTATAAATATACTCATTAGATTTTTTTAAGCTAAGTGATGTAACATGATCGCTCGCAATATATTTATACTTGTGATAAAAGCAGGCACCAACGCTTCCGCTGTTTGCCAAGCTTAAATTATTTTCAAAAATACGAATGTTTTTATCGTTCCCAATAAAACAATCTAAACCGTTGTTTATAGCTGTAGAAGATACATAAGGAGTATTGCCAATGATATGATTGTCTTTTTTAAGTCTTTTACCTCTTTGTATCTTTGTAAAGATATCCTCAAACCAAAACTCTCCCCACTCTTTTTCTTCAAATTTAGGAAGCTTACGTGCCTCACAAATGGCTAAGCTATATATATATATATATATATATATATATATAGTTAAGCGCTTTCTCAAGCTTTTCTTGTTCAATCTTTTCCATGAACTTACTCATGTAATCCCAATAAGGCTCGCCCTTTTCATCTACTGGCAGTGTTAGTCTCATGTTTTTTAGTCTCTCTCCATTTAAAGCAACTCCATATGAAGCTTTTTCCCGTGAAACTTTTTCTATCATTGTCAAAATAAATTGAGCATTATTTTCATCCAAATTTTGATTATATAAAAGATTTATTGCGGATCCAGCTCCACCTCTTCCAACAAATTTATAATTATGATAAAAAGCCTTGCCACCTATAGGGTCGATAGATATGCATTTTTCATTGCTGATATCATCTTTAGCATCAACATAACCACTAACTCCATTGTTTAAGCCTGATGTCGAAACGTATGGAGTAGCTCCTTCTGGATATGAGGACAGAGTTTTGCCCTTGACTGCTTTTATGTCAAATATATCTTTTATCTTAAAATTTCCCCACTTAGCATCCTCAAGTCCAAGTAAATCAAAACCTGTTTTAATAATTTTATCTTCATAATAGTTAATAAGTTTTTGTGCAATTGCTTTTTGTTCTTGCTTGATGTAATCTTCCATGAATTGCCAATTAGGCTCTCCGTTTTTATCTATTGGTAATATTATTTTATCTCTTTCTAATCTCTTTTCAGTTCTTCCATATCCAAATGAATATTTCTCTTTTAATTTGCTAGATATTGTAGAGAAAAACAAGCCAGTATTTTTATTTACCCAAGTTGCATATCCAAATGAATTTGAACTAGTTGAAATAAAATCTTCACTTTTGTATACAGAATATCCAGCTCCACCATCGCCTTGATTGACAAACATTATACAATTACCTTTTTGCATTCTTTCATTTCTTTCAACAAAATCACTAGTACCATTATTAACTTTTGTTGCTGACAAATAAGATATTCCTTTATCGCTTCTTTTGGTCTGTATATTCTGATTTGTACATTTACCCTTTTCAATTTTATCAAACAAGTCTTTTATCCTAAACTCGCCCCACTCAACATCATCTAATGAAATTCTATCTTTAATCATATCTCTCGTCCTCTTCTGCTGCCATGGATATAATTTCTGCTTCGTCCATATCTTCTTCATCATCTAAACCAAAAAGGTAGCCTCTGCCGTGAGTAATCATATTGACTTCAAATGTAATGTAGTCAGCTATTGTATTTCTAAAGTCTTCATCTGTCGGTACTTCATCGTTAAAGTAGTAGAATGAGTGAAGCCACTCATCGCTTGCTTCTATGGTTGTTTCAACGCAAAACTTAGTTTCAGCTTCAACTCTATCGAACCAAACGTCTAAAAGGTGCTGCTTTTTATCTTTTGCAGATGGTGTCTCTAAAAGTCCTATGTGTTTTGCAACTACAAAGCCATCGTCTTCAAAATTTATAAATTTACATACTTTATCCTTATTATGCGCTACACCTGCTGTAAAAACTGCTATGCAAGGATTTGTCCCAACTCCGTAGAATGTATTTTTATTCAAGGTTATTACGCCTTCAAGTGTGTGATGCTTAAGTATATTGGCTTTTGTTTCTTGTTCATACTTAGTTTTGCCTGTCATGGTTGATTGTGGCACTATGACTGCAACTCTTGCTCCTTCTACAAGTGAATCTAAAAGGTGTTCTGTAAATGATATTTCATAAAGTCCTGGATTATCTTTAGACCCTTGTGAATATGGTGGATTCATCATCCCAACTGTACATCCCTTTAATTGAAGCTTTGCTGGATTTTGCTTTAAAAAGTCTTGATTTTCTAAATTACTCTTACCGTCGCCTCTAAGTATCATATTAGTTGTCGCTATGGTAAACATATATGATTGGTCTTCTATACCAAATAATTGATTCTTCCTTATATTATTTTTTTCAAACTCATCATCTGTCTTTTGAAGCATATTGTGCATAGCAGCTATCAAAAATCCGGCCGTTCCGCAACATGGATCCAGTACCTTGTCTTCTGGCTTTAAATCTAAAAGTTCGCAGAATAACTCTGTTATATGTCTTGGTGTAAGTATTATTCCTAAGCTTTGACCATCGCCACCTGAGTAGGACATAAACTCACCATAAAAACGGCCAAGGTAGTCCTCTCCCGATTGATGAAATCTTATGGATCTATATATACTTTTATAAAGAAACTCTGTATAGTGCTTGTTAGGTGTCTTGCCAAGCACTGGATCTATCTGATTTATCTTTGTTGTATTTTTTATAACTGCAAACTGACTAAGAAGCTTATCCCTCTTTACTTCTGGAGAAACATTTGCCCTTTGAAGATTTGCCTCGATGGCGTTATATATCTTCTGACCGTCTGTAATTCTTGTGTCTCCTGTCAAAGAATCAATAGAAAAAGATCCGTACTCTATCTCCCTAAGCGCAAGAAGTATTCCTGAAACTATCAAAGGTTTATCTTTATCTTGAATTGAGCCATAATTTCTTAAGTCTTCATGTAGCGTAGCCGCGTCTTTAAGTATTTCTGATGTTTCTTTTTCAAAGTCAGTATCCTCTTTTAATATCTCTTTTGTGTAGTACTCTTGAATATTATCTTCATTAAATGAAATAAATGTTTCAATTTCTCTAAGCTCGTAATAATCTTCTCTTTCATTTATGAATATAGGACTAATCTTATGTTTCTTTTCTGAACCAGACACACCTATGGCTATTATTTTATTATAAGAAGTGTTTTTAACAAGGTGTTTGCCATAAAAAAGAGCACCATTTACAGCATAATTACATATTGAATCAATATCTTCAGATAAAATGTCATTATCATCACGTTTTTCGTGCATAGAAATGGATTTTTTATCTTCAATGACAATTATAAAATCACGCACTACTCCTATATACTCAGGATAGCCAACTTTGCCAGTTCCTCTCTTAGATGCTGTCTTTAATGCATCATCAATTTCCTTTATTGAAGAGCCTTGCGGATCTAAGTCAATATGTGCTTCTTTAAGAAGATCATACACCCAAAGATCTGTTGCTTTTTCTTTTTTGCTCATAAATTACACCTCACATAATTTAATATAGTTTTATTATAACACATATATTTACAAGAAACTATAAGAATACTTTATAATATTGAAATTTCTTATAAATTATGGCAATAGAAAAAGCGTGGAACTACCACGCTTATACTTTTGTATTATTTGTGAAGAATTTTATTTCCCTTATCATAAATTTTCTTAAGCTCCTTCATGTCTTCGTCCACAATCACTTCTTCAGGCACAGCATTGACGCTGATCCCATTTTCCCAAGTCTCTGCCTCGCCATCTTCTTCCTTATCATCGTTAGGAATTACAAGTCCTGAGTATGAACTCGCAGCTATATCTCTTCTCTTAAGAGCTTCGTAGACTTTTTTAAGGCCATCCATAAGGTCATCTAAGCTTGGCTTTTCTGCATAAGTTTGAAAATCAGCTGTAATCTTGCTTGGCAAATTATCTGCATCAAATTCCTGATCAAGTGTGAGATACGCTCTACAGTCAACGTCATCATCAGGTCTTAGACAAACCTCAAAACCAAGGCCGCAGTCCTTAGCTATCTCATATCCCAAATGATCTAAAAAGTTCACGTATCTAAAGAAGGTATTGAAAAATCTTTCGTTATAAGTATCGTACTTCATTTTACCAAAGCTATCGAACTTAAGACTAAACATTGTATCAATGCTATTCTTGTCCCAGAGCCTTACTACGTATGTCCCGTCGTTGAAATTATAATAAACTTTATCACGCTCAAGCTCAAGCTCTGTATAGTGCGTTTTTAAGTACTTATCCGCTGCCTTATCCGCCAAAATTTTGCTAATGGGGTTGCCATAGAAAACGAACTGAATAAACATAACTACAAGCAGTAGAATTGTGAGTACTGCATTTAATATAATTTTACTTTTCTTAGTCATTTACATATACCTCCTATCGTTTTTTACGCTCATATATTCTCTCTAGCGTCTCCATATTCCCATCTATTATAGTCTTCTCCATAACCCTATCGACGCTGATAGCGTTCCACCACGGCTCTGCCATGCCCTCTTCGGCCTTGTCAGCTGTGGGAATGATTCTGCCTGAGTAGTAGCGCACGTCCAAATTCCTTTTAGATGTGGCTTTTTGCACTTTTTTAAGTCTAGTCATAATACCCTTAAGGCTCGGCTCGTCTTCGTATGCGTGAAAGTGTGCTAAGACCTTGCTTGGCAGATACTCCCTGTCAAAATCTTGATCAAGTGTAAGGTAGTATTCATATTTAAGCTCATTGTCAGGTTCTAGGCTAAGCTCAAAATCAAAAGCCTCCTCATCAGCTATATCCTTGGCATAGTCCTTAAGAAAGGCCCTATACCTATCGTAAGTGTTGCCAAGAATTTCATCATAAGTCGTATACATGAACTTGCCGTGAGCATCGTAGTTTAGCTTAAAATTCGTGTCTTGGCTCTCTTTATCCTGAAGCTCTACGACATAAAAGCCGCCCATCATTTGGTAGCTAACGCCCTTGATCTCAAGGTCAAGATCAGCTTGATTAGTTTTTATATACTCATTAGCATCTTTCTCTACCCTAGCTTTGATAATGGGATTGCCATAATTAATAAGGTAAAAGCCGATGACAATTAAAGCTAAAATTATGTAAAGACTGTAGTATAGAGCTTTGAATTTCTTCATAATAGCCTCCTTTAGTGAATTATACCACAAAATAGCTTTTTACGCAAAAAAAGCCGCATACAAATATATATGCGGCTATGATTATTTATTAAATTTTAAATATTCTTCATTCGCTTTTAATAGCTTTTCATAGTAAGCGTCGTAGCTTTTACTGAACTTCCTAATTAATGGAATTGCTTTTTCATAATAATTATTTTCTTGCATAAACTTTTTAAGCTTATCTTGAATTGACTTCATCAAACCATTTTTATACTCATCAGTATTTATATATTCTTTATAAGCTTTGATATAATCCTTATTTTCTTCAAGCTAAGTCTTTGAATTTTCAATAGCTATAAGCTTTCCTTTATTTAAATCGTCTAAAGTCTTCATATCAAAGCTAGAACTTATCGCCTCTATATAATCTTTCTCCTCCTTACTTAATTCAAAATTTGTAAGACTATCTAAAAACTTAATGTATTCATTAAAAGCAGCTTCTTCGTCTTTGTTCAAGCTTTCATTTAGAAATATTTTATAAGATGAAAAAATAAGCTGTCCAAAATATCCTAGGAAAATTCTAATAAGCTTATCATATATAGTCTCCTGCGATTCAATAATAGCAAGTTCATCATTAATAAGATCCACGCTCTCACCTTTTACAATAAGCTTAAGAACGTTTTTTCTCTTTTCACAAATATCAAGTTCATGCTCTTTTCTTCTTAGTATAGATGCCAAAGCTTCTTCCTTTGAGTCAAGATACAGAGCAATCTCTGATATGCTTAGTCCTAAATTTCTTAAAAGTGATATTTTTTTTAAAACTTCGACATCCTCGTCGCTATAATCCCTATAGCCATTTTCAAGCTTTATTGGACGAATTAGCCCCTTTTCTTCATAGTATTCAATTGCCTTTCTACTTAAAGCAGTTTTTTCTTGAACTTCATTTCTTAACATAATAATCACACTCCTTAAGTAAAATATATCACTGCCCCCAAGGTTCATGTCAAGCACTTTTTGATAAAAATATGATAATTTATAAAAAAACAGCTCATATAAATATGAACTGCTTTTGCTAAGTGGCGGCTACCTATTATCCCAGGTCGTCTCCAACCAAGTACCTTCAGCGTT
>UQBO01000008.1 GCA_900539225.1 uncultured Eubacteriales bacterium | reverse complement strand
AACGTAAAAAGAGAGACTTAAATCAATAAGTCTCCCCAATATTTGACATAGAGCCCTAAAAAACAAAGAGTTGATTGAAGATTGTTTGTTTGCGTAAATTAGATTATGCTACTAAGTATTATAACTTAGTAGCTTTTTTATTTTCCAAGAATAATTATAGATAAAATAAATATAACTTAACGTTAAAAAACACTTGACAGTTGAATTAATTTATGCTATTTTATATTTAAAGATGGTAAGTATGATGTGAAAATGAAAGAGGTTCACATATTAAGCACACTAAAAGAGATTAATTTAGTAAGTAATCCTGCAAGATTGAAAATAATTATAATGTTTGGCATTACAGCAAAGACGGCACAGATCTTTTAGATGCTTTAGGAGTTAGCGGCTTAAAAATACATTATCATTTAAGGCTTTTTGAATAGAATGGAATTATTGAGTTTGTTTATACTGACTTAATAAATGGAATAACGCAAAAATACTATAACTAACAGAAGAAATTAAAATTATGATAGGAGGCAATAAAATGGGATTGTTTAATTTATTTGGTGGAAAAAAAACAGTTGAGTTAGATAATGTAAAAAGCAATGAAAACAAAAATCGCATGAGAGAAATTTTTGATAAGCAAGTAGATAATGGTTCGGAATATAAAATAGTTTATGCTTATTCAGAAGATATTAGTGGTGCGAATTTCGTAGCGCTTCGTACCGTTTCCTATAAATACAGAAGTTTTATACTTGGCTATAAGGAAGATGATTTAAGTTTAGTTTTTCTTGAAGTAAGCCCTGATTTAAATCAGGTTGGAGAAGCACTTTTGTATAAACCACAAGATGTAAAGAAAACCAATTTTACAAAGATGGTAGGTGCATATTATTTACAGTATGGAAGTTCGTTCAAGAAAGAATTTTTCAACTTCTTTGTTCCTGAGACTATTGACGATATAGTTAACCATGATTGGTATGATGAAGATACTTTTACTTACATTGACCAAAGAGAAGTACATGGCAGCTGGGTGGATTTTTGGAATAAATTTTGTAAATAAACGATAATTTATTATGAAATTAAAACAAGCTTACACTGTTATATATATCAAGGACAAGACTACTAATAAATTTTTGTTCTTATACAGAAATAAAAAGAAAAATGATATTAATCACGGCAAGTACATCGGTGTAGGCGGCAAGATTGAGACGGGTGAGTCGAAGGATGAGTGCATTGTGCGCGAGGTCTATGAAGAGACAAATCTCAAGTTTAAGAGCTTTTACTACATGGGCGAGGTGCGCTACATTGACCTTGATGCTAACTCTTATGAAAAAATGTATGTATACTACAGTGATGATTATTCTGGGGTGATTAAAGAATGTTCTGAGGGCAGTCTTAAGTTTATGAGTGAGGATGAATTTTATCATAGCCCTCATTGGGAAGGGGATAAGATTTTTCTCGATTACGCTCTAAAGAACAAAGCATTTAAGAGTGTGGATTATTATTACTTGGGTGGTATTAATTTTAAAACTATATTAATGAATAAAGAAGTATAGCTTATATTAAGGTGTGGAGAAACTTATGTTGATTTTGAAAATATTATTATTTATCTTAGGTACAGTCTTTTCTACATTCGGATATCTTATCTATTTTAGAAAGAAATATTCTTTGATAAATTCTTTTAAATTAGATATTTTATATAAAAGAAGAGATACTTCTTATGCTAAAAAACTAGGCCTGATAGAATTTGTTCTTGGCTTAGTCTTAATAATACTCGCTATAGCTATAACAACTATTAGCTAGATTTAAGAAAAAGAAGGGATAGGCCATTTGTCTATCCCTTTTATATTAGCAAAATCTCATTCTATTTGGATCATCTCTTACGATGTCTTCCCAAAATCTATCTATCTTTATAGAATTTTTTTCTGCGAGCATCGCTATCTTTTCTCTATCTTTAGCTTCGTATATAATGCATAAACCACAGCAATGGTCTGCATTTCTCGGTGTTGGTGCTATGTTTACTTCAAAGCCATTATCTTTAAGCAGATAGTATAGTTTTGTAGCCGAAGCTGAATCGCCTAAAAGAATGTAGTTTCTTAGCTCTTTCATTAAATTAGTCAAGCATTTCTAAGAAAGCGCCAATTCTTGTCTTTAATTGTTCTGCGTCTTCGTCTGTGTAGTCTGTTTCTATACCCATAACTGGTATACCTAGCTTGTTAAGTTCTTTTTCTACGAAGTAGCCTTCTGTGTCGTATAGTTTACAGAACTTAAGGTTAAGGTCGATAACACCATCTGCCTTGTATTCTTTAGCAAGTCTTACTATATCGTCGATTCTTGCTGTATTTGGTGTGAAGCATGCGCAGTTTATGCTGCCAAGGTATCTTTGTGCAAGATTGTGAACCATAGTATCCATATCTGCATTATCATCTTCTTCAACAAGTTTGTAGCTGTAACGAATTCCTGTACACATTTCTTCGCAAACAACAGCTGCCCCAAGTGATTCGATGATTTGGTGCATCTTCCAGTTTGGAATAGAAAGTGGAGTACCAGTAAGAAGTATTCTCTTTGCACCTGGTTTATAAACTGAAACTTTATTCTTAACTCTTTCTTCAAGTTCATCACAAAGCTTGTTAATCATTTCTGTAGTTCTTTCTGGATCGTCATAGAAAGCAACTTGTGTGATTACTAGAACATCTCTACCACTTATTGGAATTAGATCGTTCTTTCTAAATTCGTTAAGTCTCTTTAAAGCTCTTCTCTTGTTGTTAACAATATGTATAGCTTTTCTTAGTCCTTCTTCAGTAATTTCATTGCCTGTAAGCTCTTCGATTCTCTTCATGTAGCGTTTGATTTCTTCTTCCCATTTTTCGAAGTCTTCATCTCTCTTCATTTGAGGTATGTCCATGATAAACATTGGTGCATCTTCAGCAAGTATTTCCCAAGCTTTTTTCTTGCCGTCGCAAGTAGTTTCACCAACGAATAGGTCAGCTATTCTGAAGAATGGGCAAGTTCTGTCAAATCTTGCTCCTAGTGAAGCTTTGATTAGTGGGCAAGTTGCTGTAGGAAGCTTCTTTTCTCCGCCAGGTACCCAGAATTGAGATCCACTGCAAAGACCTGTAACTATTGCTCCAGCTGCTATAGGCACTTCGTCTGGTACGTGTATACAGAAAGTACCAACTACCTTGCCACCGTTCTTTTGGTGTTCGATTAATTCAGCTGGTCTAATACCGTGGATATCGCCAACTACCATGTTCCAGTAGTCCATACCCTTTGGTCTGTTTTCTTGGCTTAGGAATACGTCTCCAAAAGCTCCTGGTAAAACTTCACATAGCATATCGTGTTTTTCAACGTCCATGCCTAGATTAGTCCACATTTCATGATTCTTATCCATTTTTTCCTCCTTTTAATATGCAGCCCCTTGGAGCTAGGTCAATGTTTTTGTAGCTCTCAGATATAGGGCCTTTGAGTTCATCCAGAATTATTTCTGGACAGGCGACATTAATACATTTATTCATTTTAATATTAATGTTGTTTTGATTATCTTCTAAAACCCTTTCAAGAATTTTTACTCTTTTTTGAGGGTCAGCCACGTATCTAATATAGTATTTAACAATGTTATACTCATATGGCTCAAGCTTTTTTTCTATTGCCAATAGTAGCTCATCGATTTTAGAAAATATTTTTTTCATTTGCTTGTATTTCTTCTCATCAAAATTAAAGCCGTAAACAGATTTTATTACGCCGTCAATATCAGTTCCTGCAATATCCCCACTATATTTATAGATATATCTGTCGCAACTAGCACTAAAGACTTCAGTGAATTTTTTGCAAATATCCTCAATCAAAAAGATTTTGGAAGAATAGATTAGCGGGCACTTTTTTGTTGTCATGTAAATGGTAGTCGCACTGATCATGTCGCAAGTGTTATACTCACCATAAGCTAAAATCTCTGTGTCAGTCGATTCGATTGGGTAGGGAACAAGGCCGTAGCTCATTAAAAATGCCTCGTCGATGTCTTTAGCAAAGTAGCCGACGACGTTGTTTTCACTCATTTTAAATGTGACGGCATCGACATAAGCTTTACGCCTTAATTCTTTAAAGAATTCTACGTCTATCATTATTTTGCAAGTAGTGCAGCGCCTATGGCTCCAGCAAATCTTGCATCTGGATGTGTTTTTACAGGTGCACCAAGTTTTTCGCTTAAAAGTTCAACTGTAAATTCTGAGTCGCAGAAACCACCAGTTAAGAAGTAATTATCTGATGCATTTTTTCTTGTTGCTAGTGCCGCAACTTTCTTAACTATTGAGTCAACAACACCTCTTGCAATGTCTTCACGAGGAGTGCCTTTACCCATAAGCGAGATTACTTCGGATTCAGCAAATACTGTACATACAGATGATATGTTGACAGATTGGCCTCTCTTAGCATACTCGAACATTTCTTCTAATGAAAGTCCAAGCCTATTGGCCATAACTTCCAAGAACTTTCCAGTACCTGCAGAGCACTTGTCATTCATAATAAAGTCCATGACATTTGAGTTTTGTACAAGTATAACCTTAGTATCTTGTCCACCTATGTCAACAACAGTCATGTCTTCAGGATTTAAAAAGTGAGCGCCTTTAGCATGACAAGTGATTTCAGTAACGGTTTTGTCCGCATAAGGCACACTGATTCTTCCGTAGCCAGTCGCAGTGATCTTCACATCATCTTCGCCGTAGCCTAGTGATTTGATCCAATTTTTAATTTCTTCACCAGTTTCTTTACTGTTCCAGCCACTTGGCATAATCTTTTCGTGCAATACTTTTTCCTTGTTTTCATCTAGGATAACAGCCTTTGAAGCAGTTGATCCTATGTCAATTCCTATGTAATGCATAATCCACCTCTCTTAAATTTTACCATAGTATTAGTATTAATTAAATTATATATCATAAAGAATTCACATTCAATAAGTATAGAATAATTTTATATATATGGGCCTCATTATAAAAATATTTAATAGTAGCTAGACCATAATCATAGTTATATAAATAAATATTAATAACGATATCTTATAATAAATGCTGAAACTATAAAATTTTTTAATACATCGAAAAAAAGACTCTAATTGTGATATACTCATATAAAGGAGGGATATTATGAAGAAAAAACAAAATTTGACTATCTTCATAGGAGGCGCCATTATCGGTATAATTGGAGCTTTACTTATGCACTTTGGTAACCCAGCTAACATGGGTATCTGTGTTGCATGCTTTTTTAGAGACATTGCAGGCGCACTAGGACTACACTCTGCAGGAGTTGTTCAATATATAAGACCTGAAATCATCGGTTTTATTTTAGGTGCTTTCATCATTTCTATGGCTAAAGGCGAATTCAGAGCAAAGGGTGGATCAAACCCAGCACTTCGCTTCGTTTACGGCTTCGTGATGATGATAGGTGCTTTAGTATTCTTAGGCTGCCCACTTAGAATGCTTCTAAGAATCGGCGCTGGAGACATGAACGCTGTAGTTGGTTTACTAGGCTTTATCGCAGGTATTGGAGTAGGTATTGTATTTATTAAGAAAGGTTACTCTCTAGGCAGAAACCATGATCAATCAAAATTATCTGGACTTATTATGCCAATATTTGCAGTTGTATTACTTATCTTAGCACTAGCAAAACCAGCATTCATCCACTTCTCAACAGAAGGTCCTGGATCAATGCATGCGCCATTCATAATTTCATTAGTAGCAGGTTTAATCGTTGGTGGCATTTTACAAAGAACAAGACTTTGTACAGCAGCAGGCTTTAGAGATGCAATACTAATCAAGGATTATCACTTCCTATATGGCATACTTGGTATAGTACTAGCAAACTTAGTTCTAAACCTTTGCCTAGGTCAATTTAAATTTGGCTTCGAAGCTCAACCAGTGGCTCACTCAGAACACTTATGGAACTTCTTATCCATGGGCTTAGTTGGTTTAACAGCTGTATTACTTGGTGGCTGCCCTATCAGACAAACAATACTTGCTTCACAAGGCGATACAGACGCATTCATGACAGTTATCGGTCTTATATGCGGAGCAGCTGCATCACACAACTTTGGCTTAGCTTCATCAGGTAAGGGAACAACTGCTAATGGTAGAGTTGCAGTTATCATCGGATTTGTATTCGTTATAATCGCAGCATACTTCATCATAGCTGAAAGAAAGAAAGGAGCTCACAATGGCAAATAATATTATTGATGCAAGAGGACTTTCTTGTCCAGAACCCGTTATTTTAGCTAAAAACGAAGCAGACAAAGGCACAAAGGACTTTACAGTTCTAGTTGACATAGAAGTTGCTAAAGAAAATGTTACAAGATATCTTGAAAATGCTGGCTACACTGTAGCAGTTAAAGAAGACGGAGAAGACTTTGAGCTTAAAGCAACAAAATAACGTTGTCATAGTAACATTCTATTCGATATCGTCGTGCCTTATGCTAAATAATAAACTCAAGGAGCTCGGCATCGAATCACTCATCATACCAACACCGAGAGATCTTTCTTCATCCTGTGGCAATAGTTTAGCCACTTCGATCAAGAACAGAGAAGCTCTTGAAGAGGTCATCGATGACTTTGATTATGAGGTCGATAGAGTAGAGAATTATTATTTATACGAAAGCGATAAGTTAAAAGAAATATTATAATGGATTAACAGCTACATCATGTGGCTGTTTTTCTTTTAGATATTTTTGATTTTTTCTTGTGAATGTGATATAATCTATTGTATATTATGAAAAATTTAGATTACGCGATTGATATCTTGAAAAGGTTAGGAGGTTCCTCATACATTGTTGGAGGTGCTGTGAGGGACTATTTGCTATGCAAGGAGGTCTACGATATAGACATTTGCACTGCAAAGAGGCCTGATGAACTTGTAAGCATCTTAAAAGATTACGAGCTAGATACTAAATTTATAAAATATGGCTCTGTCAAGATTAAGGGCGAGAATGCAATCGAGATAACTACTTTTAGACGTGAGGATGACTACGCTGATGGCAGGCACCCAAGCACTTTAAGCTTTACGAGCGATGTTAAGGAAGACCTTATTAGGCGCGACTTCACCATAAACACCATGCTAATGGATGAGAGCAAAAATATTTATGATTTTCTGGACGCAAAAAAGGATCTTGATGCGAAAATTTTAAGAACTGTTATTGATCCGTACGAAAGTTTTGCAAAGGACTACTTAAGAATACTGCGTTTAGTGCGCTTTGCAGCGAAGATTGGCTTTGAGATTGAAGATAAAACTTTTAAGGCTGCGAAAAAATATGCGCCTTTCTTAAAAACTCTTTCAAAGGACAAATTTCGCGAAGAATTCAACAAGATTTTGCTTCTTGACAATGTTCAATACGCATTTACTCTTATGCACGAGCTGGGCATTTTGAAGGAAGTCCTTCCTGAGATTGATAGGGAGTTTAATTACGACCAGAACAATCCTTATCATAGCTATGATTTATTTACTCATACGATGAAGGCAGTTGAAGCGACTGAAAAGGATTTGCCAACGCGTCTTGCGGCACTTTTTCATGATGTGGCAAAACCATTGACACGTTCTGAAGATGGGGACATCTCTCACTACTACGATCACGACAAGGTTGGAGCCGAGATGGCAGTAGATATTTTAAAAAAATTTAATTATGACAAGAAGACCATAAACCTAGTTCACGACCTCATTTTAAAGCACATGAAGCAGGATCCAAACTTTGGGATCAAGGCTGTGAGAAGGCTTTATAATTACTATGGTAAGGACAATATCTATCGCTACCTTGATTTGATTAGGGCAGATAGTATTGCGACGAGACTTGGCCGAGAGCTTGATAATATCACAAAATTTGAGACTTACATAAAAGAGATTGAAGATAGTCTTGACAAAAGCGGCGAGCTGAAACTTGCTGTTAGCGGCGATGATTTGATTGCCATGGGCTACGTGCCGGGCAAAAAATTTGCGCACGTACTTGGAAAAATTAAAGAAATGGTGAGTTTGGGCGAGCTTGAGAACGACAGAGAAACTTTGCTCCCGCTTCTTAAGGAATATATGGAGGAAGAATAATGAAGAAATTATTTGGCACAGACGGCGTCAGAGGCGTCGCTGGCGAGTTTTTAACTAGTGAATTTTCATACAAATTAGGTAAATATATAGCAGACTACTTTATTGGCGGCGAGGGAAAAAAAGTTTTTATAGCAAGCGACACAAGAGAGTCGAAGGACATGATAAAGCTATCACTTGCAGCAGCCATCACATCTATGGGGCTTGATGTATATGATTTAAACGTAACATCGACTCCAGAAGCAAGCTACATAATTAGCAAGAATGATTCTTTATTTGGCATCGTTGTCTCAGCATCTCATAACCCTTATGAATACAACGGCATAAAGGTTTTTAACAAGGACGGATACAAGCTTGCAGACGAAGTTGAAGAAGCGATTGAAACGAATATGCTAAATGACAAAGAGTTAAAAAAACCAGAGCGCTTTGGTAATTACATTACTGATGAGATTGATAAAACTGAGTACATAAGCTACTTACGCTTTCTCATGAAGGACTACAGCGGCCTTAAAATTGTTTGCGATATGTCAAATGGAGCAAATTACGTGACTGCAAAAGAAGTTTTAAATGAATCAGGCGCTGAAATGATATACATTCATGACGAGCCAAATGGTAGAAACATCAATAATAACTGCGGTTCAACTCACTTGGAATCACTTATAGAGACTGTTAAAAATAATAAGGCAGATATAGGCATAGCCTTTGACGGCGATGCAGATAGATTATTAGTAGTTGATAATGATGGCAAGACCATGGACGGAGACCACATATTAGCAGCTCTTGCGACATATTTGAAAAAGCATGATAAGCTTAAGAAGAACAAGCTTGTTGCGACTATCATGTCAAACATTGGCCTAAAGAAGTACCTTGATACTATTGACGTAGAGTTTGATGTAACTAGCGTTGGCGATAGATATGTTTTAGCTGAACTAATCAAGGATGACTTATCACTTGGCGGTGAACAATCGGGTCATATAATACTAAAGGATTATCAAAATACTGGCGATGGACTTTTAAGCGCGATATTTTTAATAAATGCCATGACCGAGCTAAAAAAGACAGCTGCTGAATTAAACGGACTTATGAAAACATATCCACAAGTGCTTTTAAACGCAAAAGTTACTAACGAGATAAAAAATAAAGTTTTAGAGATAGAAAGCGTTAAAAACGCTATAGATGATTTGACTAAGAATAATCCAGACATGAGGGTAGTCATCAGACCATCAGGCACTGAGCCGCTTTTAAGGGTCATGCTTGAAGGTGAAGACGAAGATGAATTAAAAAAATTAGCAAAAGATTTAGTAGATTTGATAGAAAGAGAGACGAAATAGTTTGAAGAGAGTTTTAATAGCTTTATCGGGCGGGGTAGACAGCTCCGTCAGCGCATACTTATTAAAAGAGGCTGGTTACGATGTTGTAGCCATCACATTTAACTTGTGCGACGATATTATTAAAGACAATTACACGAAGATGATAGAGGATGCAAAGAGAGTATCTGACTACCTTGGCATAGAGCATCACGTTGTCGATTACAAGGAAGACTTCAAAGAGAAGGTAATTGAGCCATTCATCCGTGAGTACGAGCTTGGTCATACGCCAAACCCTTGTATCTTTTGTAATAAAAATATCAAGTTCAAAAGATTTCACGATGAGATGAAGAACTTTGATGCGGACTTTATTGCGACTGGTCACTATGTTGAAAAATACGAGGAAAATGGCATTCACTATCTAGAAAAATCTTCAAATATCAGAAAAGATCAAAGCTATTTCCTATACAATATAAAGCAAGAGCAATTGAGAGACGCGATATTCCCAGTTGGCGCCATGGACAAGGACAAAACTAGGGCCATAGCGAAGGAAGCGGGCATACCTGTATACAATAAAAAGGATTCGCAAGAGATTTGCTTTATTGCAAATGATGATTACAAGGCATTTTTAAATAAATATTCTAAAAATATTAGCAAGAAGGGTCTTATTAAAGACAAGAACGGCAAAGTTTTAGGCGAGCATGATGGCATTAGAAACTACACTATAGGCCAAAGACGCGGATTAAATGTTGCCTTAGGTCAAAGAGCTTTTGTGACTAAGATAGATCCAGAGGCTAACGAGATCATTCTTGGACCAGAGGAGGATTTATTTAAAAAGACTGCCGTAATTAAAGATGTGAACTGGATATCTATTGATGAAATCGATGAATACAAGGCATATACAGCAAAAGTTAGATATAGATCAAATGATGAAAAAGCAAAAGTAAAGAAGAATGACGACGGTACTTACACAGTTACATTTGAAGAGCCGCAAAGAGCGATAACTCTGTCACAAAGCCTCGTTGTATACGACGGTAGAACTGTAGTAGGCGGCGGCATTATAGTGGATTAATCATGTATTATGTAGATAGAGTTATTAAGGGCTCATCGAGTGAAACAGCACTTTCAGAATTTTTGTTAGAAAGAGATGTTATCTATGAAGACGTTGATGCGAGCTACATTATAAGAGATGCGGGAGAAATAATCGCGACAGTATCAGTAAAGAAGAATTTAATTAAATTCTTCTATATCGATGATAAATATCAAGGCGAGGGACTTGCGATAGAGCTTATTAATAGTGCGCTTGAAGACATCATCGCCAAGGGATATAGAAGCTACTTTGTCTTTACCAAGGCAAAAAATGAAAATATTTTCACTTCACTATCTATGGATACTATTGAAAAGACTGAAGATGTTGTTCTCTTAGAAGGCGGTTTCTTCAAGTACAAGGACTGGATAGAGACTATAAAGAAAGATCTTGACAAAGACGAGTATAATGCCATAGTCATGAATGCAAATCCACTTACACTTGGTCATGAGTACCTAGTAGATAAAGCCTTGGAAAATGATAGAGACTTAATAATCTTCGTTTTGGAAGAGGATGCATCATACTTTAGTACTAGGGATAGATACGAGATAGTTAAAAAGCATTATCAAGATGATGATAGGGTTCATGTCTATAAATCAGGTCCATACATCATATCTAGAGCGACCTTCCCAACTTATTTTTTAAAGAAGGATACAGATAAGCTTAAGGTGTATACAGAGCTTGATGCAAAAATATTCGCAAGGCGCATAGCAAAGGATTTGAATATCAAAAAAAGGTACTTCGGCACAGAGCCTATTGACAAAGTTACTGAAAAGTATAATGAAATGATGAAGAAGATACTTTCTGAATATGGTATAGCGACTGAATTTATAGGGAGAAAGACTATAGAAGGCGAAGTTATCAGCGCATCGAAGGTCAGAGAGTGCTACGAAAATGATTTTTCGGATTGTAAAAAATATTTAAGCTCGGATGTTTATGAGCTTATAGAAATAAAAAGGAGTGGTAACAATGATTAGTGTAAAAGAAGTTACTGACAAAAAAACTTTAAAGGAGTTTGCATATTTTATCTATGATATATATGAAGGTGACAAGAATTTTGTTCCACCAATTAGAAAAGATTATTTAAAATATTTACAAGGCGTGGACAATGACCTAAACAACGCAGGACCAAATACAAAGTTTATCTGCTACGATGGAGATAAAGTAGTTGGAAGACTTTTGGTCGGCATCAATGAAATCGTTAACGATTACCACGGCTTTAAAGAAGGTTACATCTCACAATTTGAGTGTGAAAACAATTATGAATATGCTGAGAAACTTCTTGATGCTGCAGTAGAATACCTTAGGGCGCACGGCATGAATAAGGTGAAAGGACCAGTTTCACTGCCAGGCGGCGAGGACAACAGAGGCTTTATAGTCGATAACTTTGAAGATCAACCATACATAATGAACACATACAACAAAAGCTACTACAACGATTTCTTCGTGAAATATGGTTTCGAAAAGTACTTTGACTGCTATGCTTATAAAGACACAATTGAAAATGCTAATATTGAGAGATTTGAAAAACTTGTTCCATATGCGATGAAGAAGTTCAATTTTAGAGTGGACAATATTGATTTTAGTAGACTTGACAGCGATGCAGCAGATATTATGCATGTAATTGAAAAAGCTATGCCTAAAGAATGGGACGACTTCGCTCCACTTGACGAAGAAGAGATCAGAAAGGTAGTTAAGCAGCTAAAACCATATGCTGATCCAGAGCTTATATTTATCGCTAGAGACAATGAAACAAATGAGCCTATCGGTTTTAACATAACTCTACCAGACTACAACCAAGCAATCAAGAAGATGAAGGGAAGACTACTTCCATTTGGCTTTATAAAGTTCTTGTATCACAAGAGAAAGATTGATAGAATTAGATTTTTCGTTCTATTCGTAGTGCCCGAGTATCAAAAGAAGGGCGTTACAAGCGTTATGTACCTAAAGACATACATAAACGCCATCAAGAAAGGCTATACAGAGCTTGAAGGATCAACAATTTGGGAGTACAACAAAGATATGATGAACGACGTTGAAAGCTTTGGTGCAAAAATCAATATAACTTATAGAATTTATCAAATGGATATATAGTTTAGGGTGCCTTGCGCACCTTAAATTATTATCAAAGTTATATTTAGAGAGATTTTGGGTAAAAATTAATAGTATGGGGATGAATTTTGGTTTCGACGGGGATTTGGAATTTAGAATAGCGAGCCGGGTCGATGGATACGTCACATCTGTCAAAAAAATATAAACGCAGAAAACAATAATTTTGCATACGCTGCCTAGTTAGGCGGCTCTCAATATAGAGTTTTCTCGTTCGGCTTTATATTGGGTCAACTTAGACGAGAAAATCTTTTAGCCAAGCTTAAAAGTTAAGAGATTATTTCAAAGCTAGCTAAGACTTTATTTTGCTTTTTAAATTGGTCTTAGTGAAGTTTGATAAAAAGCTGCGCTCGGAGAAGTTCTTTAGGAAGGGTTTTCGGACAGGGGTTCGACTCCCCTCATCTCCACCAGATTGCTTATAGACTTAGTCTATAGGCTTTTTTTATGCTTATAGCTGGATTTCGGAATACTTTTGGTGTTCGACTAGCATATGAATTTTAATATAATTATAAATTTTAATCACTTGATAGTCTATTATAAGTAAGTTATTTACTTATAATAGTTGATTTATTGGACAAAACTTTAAGTTTATTTATATGGACAGTGACTGCATATAAGAATAAGCAATTGCAAGCATCATATAGCTTTATGAATAAAAGTTCATAAAGTTGTTTCATTTTTATCAAATTTATGGTATAATATATGTGGTGATTCTATGGACATCGATAAAATCAAAAAGGGACTAAAGATATTTCTTATAGTCATACTGATAATAGTATTTATAAATATAATGAATAAGGACTTCTTTAATCAAAGCGATGGCGAGGTCAAGGTCGATAGAGCTTTTGATACTGGATCTAAGGACTCTTTGAGCGAGGCTGATACCGAAGAGGGCTACATCTACACTCACATTACTGGCGAGATTAAAAAGCCTGGTGTATACAAGATGAAGACGGGCACTCGTATGGACGACCTTGTTAAAGAGGCGGGCGGTCTTACTGAGGACGCTGACATCGATCTAATCAATCTATCTGAAAAGCTAGTTGATGAAGAGAGGATCATAGTTCCTGCGAAGGGCACGAGCGAAGCTGACGAGACGAGTCACGCGGCAAGCTCTGTTCAAACGAAGAAGATTAACATTAACACGGCTGATTTATATGAGCTCACATCAATACCAAGCGTTGGCGAGAAGACTGCGCAAAAGATTATTGATTACAGAGAGAAAAAGAAGTTTAAGAAGATTGAAGATATCATGAACATAGAAGGAATCGGAGAGAACAAGTTTAAGAACATGAAAGATTATATAAGCGTAAGCGGAAGGTGATTGTATGAGTAATGATATAAATGTAAAATTAACAAGTTTTGCTAAGACATCTGGTTGAGCAGCGAAAGTTAAACCGGAGGTTTTAGATCAAATATTAAAAGGATTAGAGAAGAATTCACCAGATCCAGACCTATTAGTAGGATTGGAAACAAGCGATGACGCAGCTGTTTACAAGGTTAGCGAGGACAGAGCCATCATAGAAACTTTGGACTTTTTTACGCCAATAGTTGATGACCCATATACATTTGGGCAAATAGCAGCAGCAAACTCGCTTTCAGACGTTTACGCCATGGGTGGAGAGCCAATACTTGCGATGAATATCTCATGCTTCCCAAACTGTTTGTCACCAAATGTATTAAAGCTAATATTAAAGGGCGGCTTTGACAAGGTTAAGGAGGCAGGTGCCTTGCTAATAGGTGGACATACTGTTCAAGACGATGAGCTTAAGTACGGCATGAGCGTTACTGGTTTTGTTCATCCTGACAAAGTTTTGAGAAATACTGGTGTTAAAGAGGGCGACGTCCTAATATTAACTAAGCCACTTGGCCTAGGCATCATAAATACAGCTGTTAAGGGCGATATCTGCGATAAGGACTCCTTAGATGAAGCAGTTTTAGTAATGAAGACGCTTAATAAAAAGGCTAAGGACGCTATGGAAGGCCTTGATGTACACGCATGTACTGATATAACAGGCTTTGGACTTATGGGTCACGTATACGAAATGCTTAGAAATACTGATGTTACAGTAGAAATCTATACAGATAAGCTTCCTGTACTAAAGGGGGCGCTTGATTATGCGATGATGGGCCTAGTGCCAGCAGGTGCTTATGATAACAGAGTTTTTGTTGGTGATAACTTTAGGATAGACGCTGATATCAAAAGAGAGATGGAAGACCTTTTATTCGACCCACAAACTTCTGGAGGATTGTTGATATCGCTATCAGAAGAGGATGCGAAGACTTATATGGAAAGGATAGACCTTCCATTTGATGTAAATATAATTGCAAAGGCAAAAAAATTCGACGATAAATATATTTTAATTAAGTAGGTGTGATATGAATTTATTTAGAATGATTCCAGGCGTTGATCAAGTTATGGAAAATGAAGAGATTAAAAAATTATTTGAGCTTCACGATGCAAAACTGATTAACGATACTATAAGAACTATCTTAGATGAGATGAGAGACGAGATTAAGAAAGGCCTTGATGAGGACGCTCTTAGAGAGAGACTTAACAATATTGACAAGGCTGTTGCACAAAGGTTAGCTGATGAGCTTAATTATAGCCTAAGACCAGTTATAAATGCGACAGGCATCATCATCCACACTAATCTTGGCAGATCAAAACTACCAAAGTCGGCTCAAGAAAATATTATGAGACTATTATCAAGCTACTCAAACCTTGAATATGACCTTGAAAGAGGCGAAAGAGGATTAAGATACTCTCATATAGAAGAAAAGCTTAAGAAGATAACTGGAGCAGAGGCGGCACTTGTAGTAAATAACAATGCTGCAGCTGTTATGCTTGTACTTGACACACTTAGCAAGAACAAGGAAGTAATCACTTCAAGAGGCGAACTTATCGAAATAGGCGGATCATTTAGAATACCTGATGTTTGCGAAAGAAGCTTAGCTACACTTAGGGAGGTTGGCACAACAAATAAGACTCACCTAAGAGATTATGAAAACGCTATAAATGAAGAGACAGGCGCAATACTAAAGGTCCACACATCAAATTACAAAATTTTAGGCTTTACTGAAAGCGTTAGCGCAAGTGAAATTGCTACCATAAAAGGCGATTTACCTCTAATTGAGGACCTTGGCTCGGGCGTTTTAATTAACCTTGAGGACTATGGTCTTGAGCACGAACCAACTGTTATGGAATCAGTTGCAAGCGGCGTCGATGTAGTTACTTTCAGCGGGGACAAGCTATTAGGCGGACCACAAGCGGGCATTATAGTCGGCAAGGAAAAATACATCAGCCAAATCAAGAAGAATCAATTACTTAGAGCGCTTCGTGTGGACAAGATGACTATAGCAGCGCTTGAAACAATACTAAACTATTATATTGATAAGAACAAAACATTTGAGATACCGACTATAAAGATGATTACTGAATCTTTCGAATCAATTGAGAAGAGAGCGGAAAAACTATTCTCAATGCTTGAGAGCATGGAGGGAGTAGAGCTAAACATAGCCCAAACCGCATCAGAAGTAGGCGGCGGCTCACTTCCAAACCAATTTATCAAGTCTAAAGCAATTGAAATTGATCCAAAAAATATATCGGCTGCGAAGCTTGAAGAAGGACTTAGAAAGCTTGAAGTACCAATCATTACTAGGATATACAAGGACAAGATCTTGCTTGATTTAAGGACTATTGACGAAGAAGAATACGAAATTATTGCAAATGAACTTAAGGGGATTTTAGGAGAGTAATATTGAAACATTTAATACTTGGAACTGCGGGTCACGTAGACCACGGGAAAACTTCTTTAATACGCGCCCTAACTGGCAGACAAACTGACAGGCTAAAGGAAGAGCAAAAGAGGGGGATATCGATAGAGCTTGGCTTTACTTACTTTGATCTAGAAAAGGATTTAAGAGTAGGTATAGTTGACGTGCCTGGTCATGAGAAGTTTATTAAAAACATGGTTCAAGGCGTTAGCGGCATGGATCTTGTTATGCTTGTCATTGCGGCTGATGAAGGTGTTATGCCACAAACCATTGAGCACTTAAACATACTTACTATGCTTGGCGTCGAACACGGTTTTGTTGCTTTAACTAAGACTGATTTAGTTGATGAAGAGTGGATAGAATTAGTCACATCAGACATAAGAGACAGTTTAAAAGGCACTTTCCTTGAAAATTCTGAAATAGTTAGGGTTTCTAACAAGACTTTAGAAGGTATTGATGATATAAAAGATATTTTAAGGAAGCACGCCGATAGCTTTGAAAAAGAAGAAAAGAACGATACACCAAGGCTGCCTATTGACAGGGTCTTCGTTATATCAGGCTTTGGTACCATAGTAACAGGCACGTTAATGGACGGAAAATTATCCTTACAAGATGAGATTGAGATATATCCAGAGAGAATAAAGACTAAGATCAGGTCCATTCAAGTGCACCAAGAGTCACAAGATGTGGCTTACGCTTCACAAAGATGCGCTCTAAATATCCCTGGCGTTAAGAAAGAAGATATACATAGGGGCAGCGTTATAAGTCTTCCTGATGCACTTAAAAACACTAATCTAATTGACGTAAAGATCGAGTGCATTAAGGATCAAGAGAGAGCCATAAAGAATGGATCAAGAGTCTTCTTATACTTAGGCACTGAAGAAATTTTAGCAAGAGTCGTGCTATTAGATAGAGACGTACTTAATCCTGGCGAAGAAGGCTACGCGCAATTGATTCTTGAGAGCGAAACAGTTTGTAAGAGGATGGATAGATTCATTTTAAGATTCTACTCACCGATGTCGACCATAGCGGGCGGAGTGATACTCGAAACTAATCCAAAGAAGAAAAAGCGTTTTGACGAAGAAGCTGTTGAAGAGTTTAAGATAAATGAAAAGGGTTCAGATACAGACGTTCTAAACAATCTTATTTACACAAGACAAGATGATTTCTTAAATAAAAAAGAAATCGCTAAATTATTAAGTAAGTCTGAAGACTTAGTTGACAAAGAGCTAAAGGAACTTGTAGATGATGGCGCCATCGCTATATATGAATTAAAGAACGGCATCTATCCTGTATCACTAAGATATATACACAATGTGAACGAAGAACTAATAGTTCACTTAAATAAATACTATGAAAAATATCCACTTAGAAGAGGAATTTTCAAAGAAGAGATTAAAAATAGATTCTTTAAGAAGCTTAATAACAATCAAAAGCTATATGAACACGTTCTTGGACTTATACTTAATGAGGGCAGTTTAGAGCTAAATGGCGAGCTAGTCTCAATCAAGGGCTACGCACCAAGCTTATCGGATGAAGACAAAAAGTCCATGGACATGGTTTTGAATATGATAGAAGAAGCAAAATACGATGGCATTACAAAAGATGCTATACAAGAGAAAATCAAAATCAATCCAGAATTTTTAAATGAAGCACTACAAGATTTACAAGCTAGCAAGAGCATCTACAGGCTTCAAGACGACTATATAAGCTACAAAGCCTTCTTGAATGCAAGAGAAGAGCTAATTAAGTATTTAAATAAGAATCAAGAGATAAGTCTAGCAGAGTACAGGGACCTTATCTCGTCAAATAGAAAGATATCGCTTGCTTTGCTTGAAGATTTTGACAAGGCCAATTTAACGAAGAGGCTTGGCGATAAGAGAGTATTAAAAAGGTAGGAGTATATATGCAAAAGATTTTATTAATAGATAGTGATGAAACCTTTGTTCAGGGTCTCAAATACAGTCTAGAACAAGATGAGTATCTTATAGATACAGCATATAGCGCTGAAGAGGCACAAAAGCTTCTTAAGCCAAATGAGTACAATTTAATAATTATGGAGATAGACTTGCCAGATAAGAGCGGTCTCAATCTATGCCAAGATATCAGAAGGGACTCAAACGTCGCCATAATCATATCGACAAATAATAAGGAAGAGATTAAAAAGATACTTGCGCTTGAATATGGTGCAGATGACTTTTTAGTTAAGCCTTACAATATTCTTGAGCTTAAAGCGAGGATGAAGTCCTTGTTTAGAAGAGTTCAAGGAGCAAATGACGATTCGAAGAACAATATACTTGAGTTTAATCACTTCACCATAAACACCATTGGCAGAAAACTTTTCAAAGATGGTGTAGAAATTTCACTAACAGGTAAGGAATTTGATTTACTCTATATTCTTGCTTCAAATAAAGAAGTTGTTTTCTCGAGAAAGGACCTATTAGAAAAGGTTTGGGGCTATCAATTCTATGGCGATGAAAGGACTGTTGATGTTCACATAAGAAGGCTTAGAAACAAGATAGAAGAAAGCAGCAAGAGACCAAAATTTTTAAAGACTAAATGGGGGGTAGGCTACTACTTCGTAGATTAATATATGGAAAAGAAAAAAACAAATAAATTTTTTAAGAATACCTTTATTCTTGTTATAGCGGGCATCTTAGTTAAGATCATAGGCGCTGTATATAGAATACCTATAACAAACATCATCATGGATACAGGGATTGGCTACTATCAAGCGGCTTATCCTGTGTATCAGATACTCTTAACTGTATCAACAGCGGGTTTACCGATAGCGGTCGCCAAGCTTGTTTCAGAGAATTATGCACTAGGAAGAGTAAAGGCAGCACATAAAGTATTCAGAGAGTCGACAAAGCTTATGTTCATACTGGGCATAGCGAGTGCGCTCTTTGTTTACGTTTTCAGCCACCAAATAGCTGGCTTTTTGCAAAATGAAAACAGCTGGTACTCATTAGTCGCACTTATACCAGCCCTTATATTTGCGCCTTTAATGTCATCATTTAGAGGCTTTTATCAAGGTAAGGACAATATGGTCCCGACAGCCATCTCACAAGTTATAGAGCAGCTGTTTAAACTAATATTTGGGCTAATGCTTACAAAGTACGCCCTAAAGATGTATGGCGTAGCCGTTGCAGCAGGTGCAGCACAATCAGGTGGTTCAATCGGAGCCTTCTTTGGCTTTTTATTTTTGCTTATAGTATTTTTATTCAATTATAAATCATATAAGGTAGAAGAAAGACTTGATGAGAGCGGCTTCATCTATGATGACAAGGAAGTAATAAGAGACATCTTAGCCATAGCAGTCCCCATCACCATAGGCGCGTCAATCAATCCACTTATGGACTTTATCGATACAAAGCTAGTGTTTATGAGATTAACAGACATAGGCTACACTATGGCAGAGGCGAACGATATGTTCGGCTGGTTAAAGGGTATGGCGACAACACTTATTAACATGCCTCAAGCTATATCCATAGCCTTGTCAATGAGTATAGTGCCACTAGTTTCTGCTTACATGGTTAAAAATGACAATGATAAAATGCATCAAACGATATATAGTGGACTTAAGTTCACTTGCCTTTTTGCCTTTCCATGTGCACTGGGCTTTATTGCACTAAATAAACCAATCATATCCTTAATATACTACAATAACTCGCCTGAGGCCATTAACGGCACAGCTGAACTACTTAGCATACTATCAATAAGTCTTATCTGTCTATGCATGATACAGATACTTACGGCCATACTTCAAGCTGTAGGCAGCCCAGAAAAGCCCGTTAAGAATCTTGTAATCGGCTCAATCGTTAAAATCGTTTTAACATATATACTAACAGGCATCAGCTACTTTAATGTAAAAGGAGCAGCAATAAGTACAGACGTAGCATTCTTAGTAGCTATGGTGCTAAACTACATCGATCTAGAAAAGATAGTTGATAAAAAATACAATTTATTATCTTATGCGATAAAAGTTTTAGCTATAAGCATAATTATGGCTGTCTCGGTTAAGATAGTATATGAACTTTTAAGCATGAGATTTTCACTATTGATATCGACATCGCTATCGATTTCCTTTGGAATTATAGTTTATGCAGGTCTTGCACTTTTGTTAAAATTGGTTAAAATAGAAGATTTTATCACAAAATAGTAAAAAAATCGCTATTTTTTCAATAAAATTACAAAAAAATGCAAAAAAACCTTGATTTTTAGCGAAAATAGGTTATAATATAAGTATAGAAGAGCCGCAAATGGCTTTTCAAAGCACTTTTTAAAAGGAGGATTTATTATGAACAAATCTCAATTAGTTGCAGCTATGGCTGAAAAAACTGAAATGACTAAGAAAGACGTTGAAGCTTGTCTAAATGCTTTTACAGGTGTTGTTACTGAAACACTTAAAAAAGGTGATAAGGTTCAATTAGTAGGCTTTGGTACTTTCGAAGTAAAGGACAGAAAAGCTAGAGAAGGAAGAAACCCAAGAGATCCTAAGCAAAAAATCAAGATTCCTGCATCAAAAGCACCTGTTTTCAAAGCTGGTAAGACTTTAAAAGAAACAGTTAACACTAAAGGAAAAAGAAAATAAGCTAGACCCTAAGGGAAGTTTATTTTAGCACAATAAGTAAAAAGTCAGGCTCTGCCTGACTTTCTACGATGTACATAAGGGTGATTTCATGAGACTTGATAAGTTTTTAAAACTATCGAGAATTATTAAGAGAAGAACAGTAGCTAACGATGCTGCGAAGAGCGGCAAGATACTTATAAATTCAAAAGTAGCTAAGCCAGGCGACGAATTAAAAATTGGCGACGTTATAACTACAACGTTTAACGATGAGCACAGAAGCTATGAAGTACTATCCTTGATGGAGAGTCCAAATAAGGATCAAGCTAAGCTGATGTATAAACAGCTATGATTTGTAAGGAGTGAGATTATGAAAAAGAATAAAAAAGGTGGTATTACAGCTTTTAAGTTAGGACTTATATCCTTATTCTTAATCGTATCAATCCATTTTTATAATCAAGTAGTAACTTACAATAAATTAGTGAAAGAAGATAAGGCAAAGCAAGAGGAGATTGCAGAACTTAAGGATGAAATATCAGACGTAAAGGTATTGCTTTCTAAGTCTAAAACTCAAGAATTTATTGAACTAATAGCTAGAGATGAATTAGGAATGATTAAGCCTAAAGAAATAAAAGTTGTTGACAAAGTCGACACAGATATATTTAAGGAAAACAAATAATAATTAAGGAGGATTTTGTTTTTTATGACGCTTTCAGTTGGAGACATCGTGAGTGGAAAAGTTGTTAATATTACTAATTTCGGTGCTTTTATCGAAATAGAAGGTGGGCAAAATGGTCTTGTACATATCTCGGAGATATCAAATGATTACGTAGAAAACGTTTCAGATGTTTTAGAGAAGGGACAAGAGGTTAAAGCCAAAGTTTTGTCAAATGAGAACGGAAAGCTAAGTTTGTCAATTAAGCAAACTCTTCCAAAAAAAGAATTTGTTAAGCAAAGAGATTTTAATAATAAAAAAGATTTCTCAAAGCCAAGAAAAGATTTTTCCAAGCCACAAGCTAGAAAGATCTACACTTGGGAAGGAGAAAAGACAGAGTCTCAAGATTTAAGCTTCGAAGATAAGATCTCAAGATTTTTAAAAGAAAGTACTGAGAAGATGGATCAAATGAAGTTTAAAGAAAACAGAAGGAGCAGCTATCACTCAAAGAAGGGTAATTACGATAGATAGCTTCTTAAGCAATATGAATTTAGCAAGGTTGAACAATTTGTTCAGCCTTTAATTTTACTTTATATATTTTTTCTAAGAGCGAGGTTATTATGAATAGTTTAGAAAAGTTCAAAAATTTCATCGAAGAAAATAATTTAATCGAGAAAGGCGACAGCATAGTCAGCGCTGTATCAGGCGGCTCCGACTCTGTTTTTATGCTTGAAATGCTCTTAGCTATCAAGGATGATTACGATCTTAAGATTATAGTCTCTCACGTGAACCATGGGCTTAGAGGCGCTGAAGCACAAAGAGACGAAGACTTTGTTAAGAAGCTCGCAGAAAAAAACGGACTTATATATGAAGTAGAGCACATCGACATGGCAGGCTATGCCAAGGAGCACTCACTTACTTGTGAAGAGGCAGGCCGCAAGCTACGATACCTTTTCTTCGAAGAGATTAAGGAAAAGTACAAGGCAGATAAGGTCGCCATCGCTCACAATGAAAACGATGTAGCCGAGACCATATTTCTAAACATATTTAGAGGCACTGGCCTTGATGGACTTGAATCGATTCCACTTAGAAGGGACTTTTACATAAGGCCTATACTTTGCTTTGAAAAGTCAGAGATACTTGATTTTTTAAAAGAAAATAATATCCACTATGTCGACGATTCGACGAACTTTACTAACGATTACAAAAGAAACATGATTCGTAACGAGATTATTCCATTTATCAAGAAGAATTTTAATGAGAATATCGTTTCGTCTATGTCGAGGCTCGCATCTATTGCAAAAGAAAATAATATTTATCTCGAAGATATTATTAATGATAAGTATAAATCCATAATCAAGGCCAATACCATTGACAGAGAGGGCTTCAATAAGCTCGGTCACTATGAAAAGACTCTTATCTTAAGAAAATTTTTAAGAGATAATTTAAATTATTTAAACAATATTAGCAAAGACAATATCGAGGACATGATTAATTTAATTTCGCTCGATTCGGGTAAAAAATATGATATAGATGGCAAGCATTATCTTGTGAATGATTTTGACAAAACTATATTCAAAAAGCTTGATGATAATGAGCTTTCAGAAGAAATATCGCTTGACTTTAAATTGGATAAAGTATACAATATTTATGGCAGTAAATTCAAATTTGTATTAAGTGATAAAATACTTAGCAAAAAGTACCTAGACTACGATTTATTGACGGGTAAGCTTAGTCTTAGAAATAGACGCAGTGGCGATAGGTTTAACCCCTTCGGTATGAAGGGTTCTAAGAAGATTAAGGACTACTTTGTTGATAAAAAAGTGTCTTCGGACGATAGAAGTAAAGTTTTGTTTCTGATGAATGGTGACGAGATAGCCTACGTTGTGGGCTATGACATTGCTGATAAATATAGAGCAAGCAGCAAAACTAAAAACTATCTAAACGTTATAATGGAGGGTAATGATGGCTTATAGAATTAAAGAAATAATGTTCACAGAAGAAGAAATTCAAGCAAAAGTTTTAAAACTAGCAAAACAATTGACTGAGGATTACAAAGGCAAGAGCCCAATCTTCGTTGGTATACTAAAGGGATCCTTTGTATTTATGGGAGATTTAATAAAGAATGTTGAAAATAACGAGCTTAGAGTTGACTTTATGAGAGCCTCAAGCTACGGAAGCAAGACTAAATCAGATGGCCAAGTTAATATAAAGCTAGATATGGAGTTTGATCCAAAAGGTGAGGACATACTTATCATCGAAGACATCATTGACTCAGGCTTTACGCTAAAGTGTCTTCATGAGTACCTTTTAAATAAGGGAGCAAAATCAGTTAAGATAGTTACACTGCTTAACAAAAGTGATAGAAGAGTCGTAGATATAAAAGTTGACTACGTTGGCTTTGAAATACCTGATAAGTTTATCATCGGATACGGCCTTGATTATAACGAGCACTTAAGGAATCTGCCATATATTGGAGTTTTAGACGAAACTTGTTTAAGTGAGGAGGAATAAATTGAGAAGATCTTCAATGAGAAATATAATTGTTTATGCATTTATATTGATACTTGTTTTTGTTTCGCTGAGATTTTTCTCGGGCGGCTTTTTTGAAGAGGACAGGGCCAATGTCAATACATTCATAAACGATATAAAAGATGGAAAAGTAAAGAGAATTAGCCAAGAAGGCTACGGATTTAAATATACAAAGAACGATGGCAAGAGCGATTACGTAGAGGTAGACCCGAACGTATGGAAATCCATCTATGATGATTATGTAAAAGACAGAGTTATATCTGACAAACTTCAATACGACGTTACTATGCCTAGAGATAACTCAATGATGATAAACATACTAATGATGCTTGGATCAATGATATTCTTCATGTTTATCATGAGAGCCTTAGTATCACCAAGAGTTCAAGATGGAACGAGCCCTCAAAACTTTGGTAGATCCAGAGCAAGAGAGTCCAAAACTGTCAATGGCAAAGTCGTTAAATTTGCAGACGTTGCAGGACTTGTCGAAGAAAAAGAAGAGCTATTTGAAATAGTTGACTTCTTAAAAAATCCTATGAAGTATATCAAGCTTGGCGCGAGAATACCAAAAGGCGTTTTGCTAGTTGGCGAGCCAGGTACAGGTAAAACATATCTATCTAAGGCAGTTGCTGGCGAAGCAGGCGTGCCATTCTACACTATAAGTGGTTCAGACTTTGTGGAAATGTTTGTCGGCGTTGGTGCTTCAAGAGTTAGAGATTTATTCCAAACAGCGAAGAAGAATGCTCCATGCATAGTCTTTATCGATGAAATCGATGCTGTTGGTAGACAAAGAGGTGCTGGCCTTGGCGGCGGTAACGACGAAAGAGAGCAAACGCTTAATCAACTACTTGTAGAGATGGACGGTTTCTCGCAAAACGAAGGCATCATCGTTATGGCGGCAACTAATAGACCTGACATACTTGATAAAGCCTTATTAAGACCAGGTAGATTCGATAGAAATATCTACGTTTCACTTCCTGACGTTAAGGCGAGAGAGGCGATACTTGAAGTTCATGCAAAGAACAAAAAGATAGATGAAGATGTTGACTTAGAAAATATTGCTAAGAAAACAGTTGGCTTCTCACCAGCAGACCTAGAGAACCTTCTAAACGAAGCGGCTCTATTAACTGCGAGAGAAAATCTTGATAAGATACCTATGAGACTTGTTCAAGAGGCGTCAATCAAGGTAGTTGCAGGACCAGAAAAGAAATCACAAACAGTCATAGAAAAAGAAAGACAGATAGTTGCCTACCACGAAGCAGGCCACGCTATAGTTAGTCACTACACAGACGAGCTATATCCAGTCAACATGATAACTATAGTTCCTAGAGGCAGGGCAGGCGGCTTCACAGAATATCTTCCAAAAGAAGACTTTAATTACACAACTAAGTCCATGATGGAGAATATGCTTAAGTCCTTACTTGGTGGTAGAATTGCCGAAGAAATCATCTTCAAAGACATATCTACAGGCGCATCAAACGATATCGAAAGAGCTACAGACCTTGCGAAAAACATGGTTACTGTCTACGGTATGAGCGAAAAGCTTGGACCAGTTTGCTACGACAATGAAGGCGAAAACGTTTTCATCGGCAGGGACTATGGCAGAACAAAAGTTTATTCAGAAGAAGTTCAATACGCTATAGATCAAGAGATTAAAGACTTTATCTTGAAAGCGAAAGAAGAAGCAACACAAATACTTCTAGAGCATAAGGATAAGCTAGAGAAATTAGCTCAAACACTTCTTGAAAAAGAAACAATTAATAGAAAAGAATTTTTAGAAGTTCTTGGTGAATAGTATATAGAGCACTTGCTTAGGCAGGTGCTTTTTATATTGCCAATGGCTTTGCTAAGCAAGTTTCTAGCAGATGGCATATGACGGGCAGATGCCATATGACGAGCGGATGATATATGACGGGTAGATGGTATATGACGGGCGGATGGCATATGACGAGTAGATGATATATGACGAGCTAATGACATCTGTCGCGCGGATGAACTATGGTGCGCAAAAGCATTAGCAGATGTCAATCACTATTGATTAATTTACCAAATACTCAAGAAAGAATAAGAAAAATTTATACAAATAAGCATTTATACTTGAAAAAATATTTATCTAGTGATATAATTATTATTGTAATAGTTTACTATAAAGGAGTGATTTTATGTTTTTAGCAAGTTTTATTTCGCCTGAGAATACTTGGGCTCTATGGACAGTTTTAGCCTGCTCAGCAGCTCTAGCTATATTCCTAGAACAAAAGTACAAATGGGCAAACAAGGTAACAGGTTGTATCCTAGCGCTAACTATCACTATGATACTATCAAACGTGAACCTAATCCCAGCTGGTGCACCAGTTTACGACGCGGTTTGGGACTACGTAGTACCTCTAGCAGTACCTATGCTATTATTCAAAGCAAATATCAAGAAAATTGCTAAAGAATCAGGAAGAGTATTCATTATTTATCTACTAAGTTCATTAGGAACTATACTTGGTTCTTTCGCAGCATTTTATATTTTAAGAGGCGCTATATCAGATATTGGCAATATTATCCCTATGTTCACAGGAACATACACAGGAGGTAGCGTTAACTTCGTAGCTATGGCTGACAACTATGCAGTTGATCAATCAATTACAAGTGCGGCACTAGTTGCAGATAACCTACTTATGGCTTTATACTTCTTCGTGCTTATAGCTCTACCAGGTATGACATTTATTCAAAAAGCTTACAAACACCCATACATCGATGAACTTGAAAAGAACGCTGACCTTAAAGACAGCAGCAAGACTATGGCAGCTCAATATTGGGGAGCAAAGAATATATCATTACTTGATATAGCAACAGTAGTTGCAAGTGCCTTCCTAATCGTTACTGTATCAGACCTTATTGCTTCATTCTTAGGTTCAGTTATACCTACAAGCAACTTTGTATTGCAATTATTTAACGGTCTATTAGGTAACAAATACCTAATCATGACAACTATCACTATGATACTTGCATCAGTATTTAGCGGCTTCTTCGAAAAGATTAATGGCAGCCAAGAAATCGGTACTTTCTTAATCTATTTATTCTTCGCTGTAATCGGAGCACCAGCTTCATTAAAGTTAATCATCGAACAATCTCCACTACTATTAGCACTAGCAGCTATCATAGTATTCACAAACTTAATCATATCACTACTATTTGGCAAGATATTCAAATTCTCAATCGAAGAAGTTATCATTGCTTCGAACGCAAACGTTGGTGGACCAACAACAGCAGCAGCTATGGCTGTATCTAAGGGCTGGCAAGCACTTATCGTTCCAGCACTATTAGTTGGTACACTTGGCTACGTATTAGGTAACTGGTACGGTATTTTAGTAGGAACAATACTACAATAAAAAGAATTAATTAGTAAACTATATTATTACAGAGTAAGCAGTCATTATATTGGCTGCTTATTTTTTTAATCATTGCAATGGTGATGCTTTTTGTGCTATAATATTTATCGTAAAACAAACGGTATCCTTAGCGAACCGGAATGGAGGTAATTTTATGAACATGAGCAAGAACTCAAAAAGAGTTGCGTACACAGCTATATACATAGCTATCGTACTACTATTCGCATTTACGCCGATAGGTTTCGTGCCAGTTGGTCTAACTAATGCAACGACGCTACATATACCAGTCATTTTGGCGGGTATACTAGAAGGTCCACTTATTGGGGCCATCGTCGGATTTGTTTTTGGCATCACAAGCATAATCAATGCTATCATCAAGCCAAATCCTATATCCCTAGTATTTTTAAACCCGATTATAGCGGTTGTGCCAAGAGTTTTGATAGGACTACTATCGGGTCTTGTATTTAAATTTATGAGTAAAAGAGATGAAAAAACTAACAAAGTAATCACTTTAACAGTCTTTACGCTGATCTTCATCTACTACTTAAGATGGGTCATCCTATATGTCGGAAGTCCCGAGATCAAGACCATAATCAAAGTGGTTAACGCAGTATTCTTGCTGCTTACACTTATGATACTTGCCTTTATTATCAAAGGCTCGAAAAAGTACAGACTTGACATAGTCGTGCCAACTTTCGTTGGAACGCTTGTAAACACTGGACTTGTACTTTCATTTATGTATTTAATCTATGGCACGTTTATAGAGGGAGCGCTTGGACTAGATTCTGGTGCTTCGAAGGGCTATATACTAGCGATTGCAACAACAAACGCAATTCCTGAACTTATCATAGCCATAGTAGCGGTGACTGTTATTGCTTCAAGAGTACTAGCAATTGAAAGGAGATAATTATGCTATTAGCAATGGATGTCGGCAATACTAACATAGTTTTAGGCTTGTTCGACGATAATAATATGAAAGAAAGCTTTAGGCTATCGACTGATAAGGATAAAACTTTGGATGAATATGGCATCATCTTTCATGACTTTTTAGATTTTGCAAAAGTCGATGCAAAAGATATAAATGTTGCCATCATCTCATCGGTGGTGCCGCCTGTGACAGGACCACTGATTGATGCAATCAAAAAATATTTTGGGGTTGACGCAGAGCTTGTCGGCAAAAATCTTAAGACAAAGATCAACATTGTCATGGACAATCCAAAGGAAGTCGGCTCGGACAATATAGTAAACTCAGTAGCCGTTAGAGCCATCACAAATAAGCCCGCTATAGTCATAGATTTAGGTACGGCAAACACTTATCACTACTTAAATGAAAAAGGCGACTACTTAGGCGGCATCATTACGCCAGGCTTTAAGATATCGATGGACGCTCTATCTGAGAGAACATCAAAGCTTCCACGCGTTGAGCTTGAAATGCCTGAGCACGTTCTTGGCAAAAACACTGTTGAGAGCATCAAAAGCGGTATTATGAACTCAAAGATTGGGGAGATGGACTACATCATAAAGAAGATTTTACAAGAGATAGGAAAGACAAAGGACGAGGTTCTAATCGTTGCAACAGGCGGACTTTCTGAGAAAGTTGCAGTTCATAGCGAATATGTAAACCTTATCGAGCCAAATCTAACATTATTAGGCCTTTATGAAATTTACAAGATGAATCATGCTTAAAATATCAAATTTTGAGATAAAAAATTCACTAGTCTTGGCGCCGATGGCAGGCTTCACTGACTACGCCTTTAGGCACATAGCCTGTGAGCTAGGAGCTGGCATGACTGTCTCCGAGATGGTTAACGTCAAGGGCCTTGTTCATGATGACAAAAAGACCTTGGATCTAACAAAGAGGATAAAGGACGAAGCCATCTACGCCGTGCAAATCTTTGGTAGCGATGAGGATGACTATAAAAGAGCGATTGAGAATCATTTAAACGCTATGGACGCGGACATCATAGACATCAACATGGGTTGCCCTATGCCAAAAATTACTAAGAATGGCGATGGCAGCGCGCTTTTAAAAGATACAGAAAAAGTATATAGCGTAGTAAAAGCTGCGAAGAGCACTTCAGAGAAGCCCATCACCGTAAAGATACGCATCGGCTGGGACGATGAGCACTTAAATGGAATCGAAAACGCTAAGGCGATAGAAGAGGCGGGAGCGGATGCAATCACCGTTCACGGAAGGACTAGAGAGGCCTTCTATACAGGACGCGCCAATTGGGACTACATCAAAAAGATTGTAGATGCAGTCGATATACCCGTCATTGCCAATGGCGATGTGGCGAGCCTTGATGATTATAAAAAAATACTTGAAGTGACAGGGGCAGAGGGCGTTGCTATAGGCAGAGGGGCGCTTGCAAATCCATTCTTATTTAAAGAGATAGCTAGCTACTTAAAGGGCGAAGAGTATATTTCGGAAGAATATCAAAAGATAGACGTCGCACTAAGGCACATGGACCTAGATTTACAGCTTTATCCCAAGGAGCTATTAAAAAACAATATGAAAAAGCAGCTATTGCAGTACATCAAGGGCTTAAGAAACGCAGCGAAAGTGAAGAATGCAATCTGCGAGAGCAAAGACTTTGATGAGATATATGAAATTCTGCTAAAGTATAGAGAAAATTTAAAAAACAATACTTATGTATAGAAAAATTTTATAACACAAAATATTATTACAATAAAGAATAAAATATATTGAAATAATATAAAAAATGTTGTATAATTATGATATAAATAACGAAAAGAGTTGACAAATAATGTTTGATTTGAGAAAATCGTTAGACAGACAGACAGACAGACAGACAGACAGACAGCTAGTTTTCTGTCTTATTTTCGTGTAATTTTTGAAGTTGATAAAGGTACTTACCGTTACTGGTAGGTTCTTTGTCAACTTTTTTTAATGCAAAAAATTAATTTTAAGGAGGAAGAAAAATGAAAAAGACAAAAAAGATTATGAGCTTAGCATTAGCCATAATCATGGTGCTTACAGTTATTGCAGGCAGTGTAAGTGTATTTGCTGCAAATAATATTGAAAGCAGATACGATCAAAATGGTTGGAGAATTAAAGGTTGGGTTGATTTATCAAATGTGGTAAACAATTTTAAAGAAAATGAATTTACAAATGATGACGGAAAAACTATTTATAAGGGCAAGATTGTAGGCTCAGCAGAAGCATCAGATTTATTTGAAGGAGCTTACAATAAATATGAAATGGATTATAAAGGTCATGTTTATTGGTTTGGCAAAGCTGAAAATTTTGTTATGTTTAATAAAGGAGATAAATTTCCTACAGTTGATCTAACTGTAACATTCCCTAACAATTTTAATATTGATTATGACAATATTGAACTTAAATCAGGCACAACACTTGTAAGTAAGATTGAAATAGAAGATTTTGCGAATGTAATGGATGAAAAAAGAAAAACTTTTAAGTTAAGATTTTATTTAGGTAATTGGAATGATTATCAAGGATTCTTTGCTATGTATGAAAAAATTAAAGGTGAAACAGGACACAAGATTGAAATAAGTATTCCATACTCTGTAGATATCACAAATAATAATCAAGATACTTTAGGAAATGTTAGTTCTGAAGGTGTTTGCGCTTTATTTAAAGGTGGAAACAAATTTAGCGGAACTCAATTAGTTGATGTTGAACTTAAAAAACATGAAATAAGCATTGTAAGATAAAGGAGTAAATATAAATGAAGAAAAAAATTATTTCATTATTTCTTTTGTTAGGACTAATATTATCTGTAATTCCATTAAATTCATATGCACAATTCGGCCCGATTGTAACAGAAGATGATGTTGATGGATGGATAAAAGATAATTATTGGGTTAATCTAGAAAAAGATGGACTAAATGCAGTTCCTATAGGTGTAAATCCTAATAAAGAATCTAAATTAGGTACAGATATAAAAGTAGATGAATTGTACTATCCATGGCTAAACACTGGAATTAGAACTGATAGAACTGCATTATTTGATTATTTTGGTGATGATGGTACAATTATGGCTGGTGGGAAGAAGATAGTTGATGATTTTAGAAGATTACTTAATCAAGACTATAATGCTTTTAAAGCTAATATTAAACATTACAATGACTGGAATGAGTTTAATATTGATTTAATTAAAGATACAATAATGAATATAAATGATTTTAACATTTATGGTGATATGTATAAAATTGATAGTAAAAATTCTTCTTCTATAGATACTTATAAAAATGATTCAAGTATGGATTTAGCTTTAACAGTTGATTTATCTACACTAGTTAAAGCCGAGAACACTTATGGATTAGTAATGGGCATTTCAGATGGACATCAAAGTGGAATAGGCAAAAAAGGAAATGGGTATGCAAGAGAAGATGATAAATTTGCATTTACTTTAGATTTTCCAAAAGAAGCTATACTTACTGAAGATGCTGAATTTGAAATAGAAGGCTTAGAAGGATATAATTTAAAACATGAAGAGTTAAGAAGTAATGATAGTGACAGAAAGAAAATTATTATTTATGCAGATGAAGACAATATCAAACCTACAATGAACTATATTGATTTTTATAACACTCTTAATAAGTGGAATCCAAATGTGACTTTGAAGATTAAGGGTATAAAGTTTAATAATTCAATTAAAAATAATAAAAATTATACTATAACAGCTTCTATCGCAGGCATGTATGATATTATTTTATCAAAAAATAAAAGTGTTTTAGATAATTTAAAATTTAATAAAACAACAGATGGAATTAGAAGATTTGTTGTTTTTGCAGCAAAACAATCAAATGAAGGTACAGATGCAGCTGCTGATAGAAAAAAACCAAATCTAATTTCTTATACTTTCAATGTTGAAGAAAGAAAGACAAGCCATAATCCAGTTGTTACATTCATTAACGATGACAGATTCTACGATGAAAGAGAAGTTTATGAAGGCACATCCATAAACCAAAACAGCTATATGCCAAGAGATCCTGAAAAGAGAGGATACAAGTTTATCGAGTGGAACACTATGCCTGACGGAAGCGGCATGACATTTACTGGCGACACTGTAGTTTATGAAGACATGACTGTTTACGCTATTTACAAGAAAGACAGAAGATATGATGATGAGAGTGAAACAGCTGATGAAGAGCCAATGCTAAACATTAACGATCACTACCAATACATGGTCGGATATAAGGACGCAACATTCAGACCAAATAACAACATGACTAGGGAAGAAGTTGCTGTAATGTTCTCAAGACTTATGGTAAGAAGACCAATAAAAGGACACATTTACAATCATAATTTTAAAGATTTATCAAATACTAGATGGTCTGCGACAGCTATTAGCTACATGAATGAGCTTGGCTTAATTAAGGGTTATCCTGATGGAACTTTTAAACCAGAAAAGAGTATAACAAGGGCTGAGTTTGCGGCTATGGCAACTAGATTTGCTAACCTATTTGGCGGCGGACTTCAAGGTTTTGTTGACGTTCCATACACTCACTGGGCTAATGATGTTATAGCTAAGGCAGCAAGTGCTGGTTGGGTAAGTGGATACCCTGACGGTACATTTAAGCCTGAAAACAAAATTACAAGAGCTGAAGTAGTTAGTATCACAAATAGAATGCTTACAAGACGTGCTGATAAAGACTTTATTACTAAACATAGATCAGCAATACTTTGGTTTACTGATACTCCTACTCACTGGGCATTCTACGACATTGTAGAAGCATGCAATGGTCATGACTATACAAGACAAGGAACAATTGAAGAAAATTGGCTAAACGTTAACTTAAAAACTTTTGTTTACGATAAATAAGATTAAGTAGCTAAATAAGATTAAGAGCTGAGGTAGAAATACTTCAGCTTTTCTCTTGCAATTATATTTCATTTCTTATATAATAGAATAAAGTAAATCAAGAGAGGTAATATTATGAAGAAGAAAATATTGGCACTAGTCATGGCCATCATGATACTCGCTAGTCAAGTGAATATACTCGCAAAGACTGAAGTAAAGCAAGTGAAGCTTAGAAACAGAAGCTGCAATGTAATTACTGTTACAGCTGATGATACTACTGCTTTTAAGGTAGTTAAGCCAAATATGAAGCAAGTAGGCGTTACGAATTTTAAAAACTTTATTGCGTCATACAAGCCAAGAGCAGCGATAAACGCAAATTATTTTGAAGCATACAAGGGCGGTTACTACCCATATGGCACGCAAATGACTGAGGGCAAGATGATAAACATGTCTGGCGATCACGCGTCTCTACTTGTTTTTGACAAGAATAAATTTAAGATAGTACAAGGCTTTCTTCGTTACAATGGTTTTCTTGATGGACAAAGAGAAAATGATTGGATAAATAAAAAAGCAAACACTTTTGAAATTTGGAATGTCAATGGCAATTTAACGAGCGAAAAGACTGCTTACGTATACAATTCATACAGAAATGCCGCTACTAAGTTTGGCGGCGGAACTGTCATCGAAGTTGTTGATAATAAAGTAAGTAAAGTATATAAATCATCTGAAAACATGGTTCTACCAAAGAATGGCTACATTATTTACTATGGCAAAGAGGCTTGTGACGATAAATACATTGATGATAGATTCAAAATTGGAAGAACTGTTGAGCTTGAACTAGTATTATCAAAGAAGACTAAAGATGGCTTTGTAACTGAAACTGATTTTGATTACAATGGAGAAAAAATTCCATATACAAAAGTGACTGAGATAATATCAGCAGGACCATTACTAATAGAAAACTCAAAGAGCGTTTACGAAACTTATGTCAAGGGCATGGAAGCAAAGATGACAACTGGCGCAGGCGCAAGAACCTTGATAGGCATCAATAAGTCAAACCAATTGGTCATGGTGACTACTTCGGGTACCATGGCGCAAGTCACAGGTATAATGCAAGACCTTGGCTGCACTGACGCCTTTAACCTTGATGGCGGTGCATCGAGCGCTATGTATGCTAACGGCAAGTACTATAGAAATGCAGGAAGAGCGCTTAACACAGTATTTTTAGTACAAGATGTAAAGCCAGAGAAGAAGAAATAGATTATAAAGATAAATATAGGCGATGGATGAGTCCATCGCCATTTTGTGCGAAAAAAGAGTGGGCAGATTTAATTTGCTCACTCTTTTGCCTTTATATATTTAGTTTTGTCTCATTGCTTCAAGTGCACTTAGCTTAGTTGCTTTCTTAGCAGGGAAGTAACCTGATACTATACCTATAAGTGCTGAGAACACTAAGGACGCTAGTGCTAGCCACGCTGGTATGATTGACATCTTTAACTGAGATGGATCAAAGTCTGGCGAGAATCCGCCTCCTGCCATGTTCGCGGCAAAGCCATATTTCACGCCCAAGTAGTTGATGAGGGCGCTTATCGCGTAGCTGAGGACTATACCTATGAGGCCCCCAAGTAGACCGATGAAAGCTGATTCAGTAAGGAACATCTTTTTAATATCGGAGACGCTCGCGCCTATAACTTTCATAACGCCGATTTCTTTAGTTCTTTCATATATACTCATGACCATGGTATTGGAGATACCTATGGCTGCGACAAGTAAGGATACGGCGCCGATACCGCCAAGTATCAGTCTTTGTGTTTTAGATGAGTTATTGATTTCAACTAAGATATCGTTTAGCGAGTGCGGCTTAAGGCCCATAGCTTCGATTTGCTCTTGAACCTTTTGAACGTTGTCAACATTATCTACTTTAACTTTGATGTTATTGTATTTATTTTCCTTATCTTGACGTCCGCCAAACATATAGTCATTGTAGCCATTTTGCCTATTGCCTGCTTGTAATTTTTTGGCATCCTTTTTCATCTTTCTAAGATAATCTATCGGCATAACGATATAATAATTATTTTCGTAGTCATCATCTCTAAATACGCCGACTGCCTCTATTTGATATTTTTGTTTAGGCTTGTTAGCCTCATTGCTCTTACCATCTGGGTCGTAGCCACCAGCTTGATTAAGCGTTAAAAACATCTTCGTTGTAAGAGGGTCTCTTTCTTCTTGCTGCGAGGCTCCCATACGAGGCCTTTGCGGGTTGCTTAGCCATCTAAGAACATCTCGGCCCATGACTACTTGATTCACATCGCCTTCTTGAAGCATTCTACCGCTGTCAAGCCTTATATCGAACTTCGCGTATTCAACTGGGTCAACGCCTACGATGCTCGCGTAGCCTTGTAGGTTCTTGACATTGATTTGCGCTTCGAACTGCTCAGTTGCAAGAACTGCTTCTACGTGAGGAATCTTTTTTAGCTTTTCAACAGATGCGTCGTCAAGTTTAGCCACCTTGTCAGTTTTTTTCTTCTTGCCATCTTCCTCATCCATGCCACCATATCTATTGGCAGGGTAGATGTCTATTTGAGTTAAGGAGCCCACTGATGCAAGCTGCTTTTTAGTTGAGTCCGTCATACCGAAGCCTAAGGATATCATCATGATGATGGATATAGAGCCAATAACTACACCTAATACTGTTAAGAATGTTCTTAATTTACGACGATTAAGATTTCTCAAACTCATCAATATTAGATCTTTAGTCTTCATCTATCTTCAGATCCTTTTCTTTATTTTTATTTTTAATCTTTTTAAATATTACAAAACCGATTGCTCCTAATAAGACTAGAGCAGTTGGTATATAAAATAGCGGATTCTTATACCATGGCACGTCTACAGCCATGTTGCCATCTGGCATTGGCATGCCATCTGGTCCAAGATCTGGGTCCATAGGTGGAGCTTCATCAACTGTTATATTAATATCTTCTACTTGTTCTTTGACTTCACCAGTTGAGTCCTCATAGGAGAATTTTAATTGAGCTTTGATTTCACCTGGTTCATTCGGCATGATTGAGCCTTCGTAAATGTCTTGTCCACCTGAGTTGAAGTTACCGATATAGTATGTGCCGTTGTTTATAGTGGCGTTATCAGATGTTAAAGTCACCTTGAAGTTATATAGGGTAACTTTACCTGTGTTATAGAAGTTTGCTGTGATAGGGATGTTGTCACCAACAAAGGCGTTTGTTTGATAATTTATTGGGTCGATATCAAGTTTTGATTCTTGATAAACTGGCACACCAATATTTTCACTTGATTTGTACTCGTTATTTTCATCGTCTTCATATTCAAAATTAGCTGTGATAGTATATGTCTTTGCTGTAGCGTCTGGCACAACAAACATTTTGATAGTTTTTTCAACTTTGCCATTTGGAGCTATCCTACCAATGTAGAAGGTATTTGAGCTATCAACTGGAGTAAAGACTGATGAGCCTGATGTGTTTGAGTTATTATCAGTAGTATCTTGACTTGTTAGATCTATCTTAATATTTTTAACAGCTTTTTTTGCATTTGTATTATAGAATGATAGATTCATTTCGAATTCATTTCCAGCAAGTGGAAGCTTTGGAGTGAATTCGTATCTATCTATAATTAGCTTAGGTGTTGATTTCTTCGCGTCTTTACCATCGCCAATGTTTTCTGGGTTGTTTAGGAAGACGCCGACGATTTGCTCAACAGTTTTTGGCTCTTTTGAATCAGTAAAATCATCAAGATATTCTATCTTAATATTGATAGGGTAGTTCTTAGTCGAGCCGCCCTTTGTTGTAAAGAATTTGTAGCTAACTGTTTCTTCTTCGCCAGGAGCTAGGTCCCTAACAAGTATGTCGGAGACTGTTCTTGATACAACGCCTGATGGGTCGTCGCTCTTAGCGCTTGCTCTGATGCTTTTAGCAACGGATTGACCTTGATTTCTGATTTTAAAGCTTACATCGAATGTTTTGTTTACTCCAAGTGTTGCTGCTGGGAACTTTAGGTCTTGTATTATTAATTGTGAGTTTTGTGAAGCATCCCCACCTATATTAATAAAGGCAGATGTTTCTTCTTTTATTGGCTCCTTATTAAATTCACTTTCGTAGCTAAGATTTGTTTTTATTTCATACGAACCAAACTTAGCAGTTTTGCCTACGTTCATCTCATAGTAAACGTATGTTTTTTTACCTGGTTCGATTGCTTTAACTTTTTGAGTAGTAGTGCCGCCTCTGACAGATAGACCAGCTTCAGCAGGTAAAGAGATATTTAGATCGATATTTTTCGCTAAAACATCAGAAATATTTTCAATTTCATATCCAAGAGCTACATATGAGCCAGGTACAATATTTGCTTCAGGTAGAACGTCAACTCTGTTTATTTTTAGTTGAGCCTTGTTTTGACTTCCACCGATTACTCTTACATAAGCTTCACCATATACTTTTACTGTTTCACCATCAATTCTCGCTTTTCCTGTGACAGACACTTTATAAGTGCCTGCTTCAGCGCTTTGAGGTATACTAACTCTAAGTTCTACATCGCCACGGCCACCATAAGTGTTTGTGATGTAGCAGTTATTAGGGCTGTCACTTGTTGCTCTTAGTCCATAAAAGCTAAGTCCAAAGAATGGCCTTTCAGTTTCAAAGTAAATAGATGCTTCTTCGCCAGGATTTAATTCAGTTGTTGATCTTGAAATTAAATTTATTTCTTCGTCTTTGCCTAGAGTATCTCTTTTATTTACATTTACTCTTACATTACATTCACCGTAAACGCTCTTATTGCCAGACTTACCTTTAACAGTAACTTTATAAGTGCCTTGTTCAGCAGCATTAGTTATCTTTATCTTAACTGTAATTTTACCATTGCCACTTGCAGTTTTTATAACGTAGCAGTTGTTTGGACTATCTGTACTAGCTATAATGTCTGTAATCTCATCATTGCCACTTGGTAGGGAAAAGTTTATATATTTTTCTTCACCTTGCTCTGCGACCAAACTTGGGTCAGATTGTAAGATTACTTCTTCAACTGCTGGGGTTGTGCTTGGTTCTGTTGATTGACCAGGTTTACTTGGCTTGTTTGGATTCTCTGCATAAATGTCCACACTCAAGGTGCTTATCATCATTACAGCTATTAATAATATGCTAAATATCTTCTTCACTTAATTGTGCCTCCTTTTTATTTCTGTTCATTTCGTCTTTCTCAATCAGACCGTCACGCACGTGAACGATTCTGTCCGAGTAGACTGCTGTTTCTAGGTCATGAGTTACTATGATAAGCGTCTGTTTATCCTTCTTCGTCATAGTAGTCATCAGTTCCATAATCTCGACACTAGTCTTAGTGTCAAGGTTACCTGTTGGTTCGTCCGCAAAGACTATCTTCGGTTTATTTACAAAAGCTCTCGCTATACTTACTCTTTGCTGCTGACCACCACTCATCTCACTTGGTTTGTGCTTCATTCTATCCTTCAAACCAACCTTCTCTAGTAGATACGCGCTACGCTCATCTCTTTCTTTCTTAGGTATGCCTTTAAATATCAAACCCAATCCAACATTTTCAAGTGCTGTTAGGGTAGGGATGAGGTTATACGATTGAAACACAAAGCCTACATTGAGTTGCCTAAACTTAGTTAGGTCATCCTCGTTAAGATTCTCTATGTGTATGCCGCCTACAACTATCTCACCCGACGTTGGCTTTTCAAGTCCAGCCATCATATTTAAAAGAGTAGATTTACCTGAACCAGATGGTCCAACAATGCATATCGCTTGCTCCTTATATAGAGTTAGGTCAATGCCTTTAAGTACAAGAAGACTTTCTTTACCGATCTTAAATGCTTTCTTTAAATTTTTCAGTTCGATAATTTCTTGCATGTTTCCTCCTTTACTACATATCTTGATTATAACATATAGCGCGTATTAAATGTATACAAAAGTGTTAAAAGAATTAAAAAATTTAAAAAAAACTCTTGCATTTTGAATATATATGTGTTATATTAGTATTGATATATAAATATATGTTTATGTGTTCATACATATAAACATAACATTAATATAAATTTAAAAGACATAGATTAGGAGGCAGCAATGGAAAAATTATTTTTAAATGGACTTACTTGTGCCAATTGTGCACAAAAGATAGAGCGCTTTGCAAATGATCATGCATCGGTCGAAAGCGCAAGTCTAGACTTTATAAATACTACTCTTAGTATTGAGATGAAAGACGGAGCAGATGGAGAGGCAGCTTTAAGAGAGATTACTAAATACATTAACGACTTAGAGCCAGACGTCTTAGTTACACGTGGGGGAGATGAAGAGGAAGAGGAGCTTGAAGAAGGCTTTTCAAAAGTCTTTTTGCTTAGGATAGCTGTATCGATACTTGCCTTAGCAGCATTTTTATTCGTAGACAGCCCGTACAAGATGGTCTTCTTCGCCATAGCATACATCGTCATCTCATACGACATCATCATTAACGGTGTTAAAGGCGCTTTTCATGGCGTACTTGCTGAAGAGTTTTTAATGAGTGTCGCTACCATCGGCGCCATATTCATAGGCGAGTACCTAGAAGCAGTTTTGGTATCACTTTTATATCAAATCGGAGAAATAATTAGTGACATAGCAGTTGATAAGTCAAAAGACAAGATTAAAGAGCTTATAGTTAAGTCACCAGTTTTTGCAACAGTTTTGGATAATGGCAAAGAAATTCAATCTGAACCAGCAGACGTTGCTATTGGCTCTAAGATAATAGTTCGTGAAGGCGAGTCCATCGCCATAGACGGCACTGTTATTGAAGGAAGCGCAAAGGTCGATAACGCTCACATAAGCGGCGAGTCAGAACCAGTTTATGTTGATATCAATAGTGAGGTTTACTCAGGCGCTATAGTTAAGGAAGGCTACTTAATTATTGAGACTACTAAACTTGCGAAGAACTCAACAGCAGCTAGAATACAAGAGCTTGTTAGAAGCTCACAAAGCGATAAGGCTAATCTTGAGACAGGCGTTTCGAGATTTGCCAGGATCTATACACCTATCGTCGTTGTTATCGCGGCAATGATTGCACTATTAGCACCAGTACTAAATATAATGCCGCTTAAGGAAGCTCTTCACACATGCTTCGCCTTTCTTATAGTATCGTGCCCATGCGCAATCATCATCTCAGTGCCACTTGCCTATTTCTCAGGTATAGGCAAGATGAGCAAGAACGGTATTCTTTTTAAAGGAACAAAATTCTTAGATCAATTTAGAAATATAAAGACATTCTGTTTTGACAAGACTGGTACACTAACTAGCGGAAAGTTTAAGCTAGTTCGCGTTGAAGCCATCGGCATGGATGAGAAAGAGGCTCTGCACTTAGCAAGACTTGCTGAGTATCATTCAAAGCATCCTATAGCAAGAGCTATACTTGATGATAGAGAGGCTATAAACAAAGAAGAGATAATTTCTTACACAAGCCTTAAGAATGGCGTCCAAGCTGAAACAAAATTTGGCAGCGTTAAGGTCATTACGAGTGAAAAAGAAAGTGAATACAAAGTTCTTGACACTTATCTTGATGATAAGCTTATCGCGCATCTATATATAGAAGACGAGATAAAGGACGAGACAAAGAATCTTGTTCGCGAATTAAAAGAAAGAAATGTTAAGCCAGTTATGCTTACAGGCGATACGAAGATATATGCTGAGAAGGTTGCTCGCGATTTAGGCATTGACTCCTTCGAGGCAGAGCTGCTTCCTGAAGACAAGATAAAATTCTTCGAGAAAGAGCAAGGTAAGGACGGCCTCGTAGCCTTTGTTGGTGACGGCATCAATGACTCACCAGTTATTAAGAGGGCGGACATTGGCCTAAGCATGGGAGCACTTGGCTCTGACGCAGCCATCGAAGCATCAGATATCGTTATCATGGACGACAGGATTGAAAAGATAGTAAACATCTTTGATACATCACATTTCGTTAACAAGATTATAATTGAGAATTTAATCTTCACTGGCTTTGTCAAGGCGGCCATCATCATACTAGCTTTATTCATACAACTACCTCTATGGGTAGCGGTCTTTGGTGATGTAGGCGTAACACTATTATCAGTAATAAACACATTAAGAATCAGATAATTTAATAAGAGCTTTACAAGAAGTTCACAGTTAATAGATATATTGTCTATATGCTGTGAACTTCTTGACATATTGGGCTAAAATATATATAATAATAGAATAGACTTAAAAGGAGTATTATATGATATATTTAAAGACAAAAGATCAAATTAATAAAATGATTGACGCAGGCAAGATACTTGTTAGCGTTCATCATGCATTAAGAGATAAGGTTAAAGAAGGCGTTACGACAATGGAATTAAACGACTTTGTTGATGACTTCATAGTGAGTCAAGGCGCTTATCCTGAGCAAAAAGGTTATCAAGGCTTTCCTTACGCTATATGCGCATCAGTTAACGACGAGATATGCCACGGCTTTCCAAGCGATGACGTAGTTCTTAAGGACGGTGACATCATCTCCATCGACATGGTTGTCAATTACAAAGGCTGGATGGCGGACTCTTGCTGGTCATACGCTGTTGGAAAACTTTCTGGAGAGGACCAAAAGCTATTTGACCACACAAGAGAGGCTATGTACAAGGCTATCAGCATTGTTGATGAGAATGTTCGTGTAGGCGAGATAGGTAAGTGCATCGAAGCATTTACAAGGCCTAAGGGATATTCTATAGTAAAAGAATTTATTGGTCACGGCATCGGCAAGAACATGCACGAAGATCCACAAGTTTTTCACTACAATGCTTGCGTAAAAGGACCAAGAATTGTTAAGGGCATGGCCTTTACGATAGAGCCAATGATTTGCATGGGCTCAGCAGCGATGAAGCTTGATAAGAATGGCTGGACTGCTAGAACTAAGGACGGCAGCAAATGCGTTCAATTCGAGCACACCTTAGCACTTACTGATAACGGCGTGATTATAACGACCGATCAAGGAGATGTGTAGATGACAGAGACAAGGGATTTAACAAAAGGGGAGATATCGCCGATTCTGTTTAAGCTAGCGATTCCACTTATGGGGACATCTTTACTACAGATGTCATACCAAATCACGGATATGTTTTGGCTTGGCAAAGTCGGTACACAAGCTGTTGCAGCTGTCGGCATAGTCGGTCAGTACCTTTGGCTAATAAGTTCACTAATCATACTTTGTCAGGTGGGTCTATCTGTCGGCGTTTCACAAAGCTTTGGTAAATCGGATTTAGAAAATACGAAGAACTATATTGGCGGTGGCTTTAGGCTAGGATTTTTAATCGCTATGACAATCACAGCCATATTTATAATATTTCATAATGAGCTCATCGGCCTTTATTCATTCAAAGAAGGTGACGTGGCTGTTCAAGAATTAGCAAGTGAATACATGGTGGCGATTGCTTTTGGACTAGTATTTATGTTCTTGAACCCATTATTTGCTTCGACATTCAATAGCATGGGTAACAGCAAGACTCCATTTATCATAAGTTCTATCGGTTTACTTATAAACATGGTCTTGGACCCAGTTTTCATCTTTGTTTTTCACATGGGAGCCATGGGTACAGCGATTGCATCAGTTATAGCAACTTTAGTAATCTTCCTTATATATATCTACATAGGCTTTAAGAATGATCTGATCTATGTAAGAGTAAATTATCTAAAGAAAGTGCCATCAGAAATAACTATGCATATACTTAAACTTGGCGTACCAATGACGCTTATGGAAGCGTGCCACGCATCAGTATCTATGGTCTTAACAGGCTACTTAACAAAGCTTGGTGCCTATGCAGTTTCAGCTATGTCAATAGGCTCGCAAATTGAGTCAATATCTTGGATGACGGCAAACGGCTTTTCTGTTGCTAACACTGCTTTTACTGGACAAAACTATGGTAAAGGCACTTACGATAGGATAGTTCTTGGTTTTAAGAAATCCATGAGAATCATGGCTACACTAGGAACGGCTACATCACTATTACTTATAGTATTTGCTCAGCCGATATTTGCAGCGTTTTTACCAGACGATCCAGTTGCTATGCAGGCAGGAGCTGACTATTTAAGGATACTTGGCTATTCACAATTATTTATGGTTATAGAGATAGGTGTAACAGGATTCTTCAATGGCATAGGCAGAACGAAGGAGCCATCTTATTCAGGAGTAGTTCTAAATTTAATGCGTATACCATTTGCAATGATATTTATGAAATACTATGGTCTAAATGGTGTATGGATAGCGATATCACTATCGTCAATATTAAAAGGTGTAGTTGCTTATGTATGGTTTAAGATTATACTTAAAAAAGAGATAGAACCGAAGGTGATAGCATGATAGTACAATGCGTCTGCTGCCCAGTTTGCTGCAGAATAAAAATCAATGGTGAAGAAATTTCTGGCAATCGTTGCGGAAGGGGATATAATTACGCAAAAAGCCTTCTTGAAGAAGAGGACGACTACGTTTATGGCAAGATTAGGATAGATAGTCAGATGGTTTCGGGCCTTCCTGTAAAGACTGATAAGAAGGTAGCTAAAATATATCATCAAGCGATATTAAAAGAAATATTTGATTTACGCGCGAAGGCGCCCATAAACGTAGGCGATGTAATAAAGGAAAATATTTTAGACTTGGATGTAAATATAGTGAGTCAAAAAAGAATACTTAAGTAGGAGGAATTATGAAAAAGATAATTTTATTATTACTAACAATAGCTATGTGCCTGAGCTTAACAGCATGTAGCAAAAATAATGACAATGGCGGTGAGAGTGAAATGAAAAAAGAAAGAAGCGAAAGCGAAGTAACTACAGACGATGCGGAACTTGTTCAACTACAAAACCCAAAAGCAGGTGACAAGATAGCGACTATCAAGACTAATAAGGGCAATATCAAGGTAAAACTATTCCCTGAAGTAGCTCCAAAGGCAGTTGAGAACTTTACTAAACACGCTGAAGATAAATACTATGACAATCTAATTTTCCATAGAGTTATTAATGGCTTTATGATACAAGGCGGCGACCCAAATGGTAACGGCACTGGCGGAGAAAGTATATACGGAGCTCCATTTGAAGATGAATTTGATATAAACACAAGAAACTTCAGAGGCGCTCTATGCATGGCAAACGCTGGTCCTAATACTAACGGATCACAATTCTTCATAGTACAAGGCCAAGCTCTTCAAGATGACATCATTAAACAAATGGAAGAAGCTGGCGAAGAAAAGGGATATCCAAAGGCTGTTGTTGACGCTTATAAAAAGATAGGCGGCGCATTCTGGCTTGATTACAAGCACACAGTTTTTGGCGAAGTTTATGAGGGCATGGACGTTGTTGACGAGATTGCAAAATCACAAGTTAATGAAAACGACAAACCTCTTGAAGACGTTGTAATTGAAACTATTACAGTAGAAGATTATAAATAGGAGTGAGAGTATGGATATTAGAGAACTTTATAAGAGCTACAAGGAGCTTGACGGCAAGACTGTTGAGGTTCAAGCTTGGATTAAAAATTTAAGAGCACAAAAAGAATTCGGCTTCATTGAAATTAATGACGGATCCTTCTTTAATAGTGTTCAAGTCGTTTATGATAACGCACTAGAAAACTTTGAAAGAGTATCAAAGCTATATCTAAGTGCGTCAATCAGAGTAAAGGGCAAGCTAGTTCTTACACCAAACAATAAACAAGCTTTTGAGATTAAGGCAGAAGAGATCGAAGTCTTAGGCGACTCAACAGCTGATTATCCACTACAAAATAAGCGTCACTCAATGGAATTCTTAAGAAGCATAGCTCACTTAAGACCAAGAGCTAACCTTTTTAGAGCAGCTTATAGAATTAGATCACTAGCAGCCTTTGCTATACACAAGTTTTTTAATGAACAAGACTTCGTTTACGTGCACACACCAATACTTACAGCATCAGACGCTGAAGGCGCAGGCGAAATGTTCCAAGTAACTACACTTAATATAGACAATCCGCCAAGAACAGAAGATGGCGCTGTTGACTACAGCCAAGACTTCTTTGACAAGCCAACTCACTTAACAGTATCAGGTCAATTAGAGGGCGAAACATTTGCCATGGCTTTCTCAAAGATATATACATTTGGACCAACATTCAGAGCAGAAAATTCAAATACAACTAGACACGCAGCAGAATTTTGGATGATAGAACCAGAGATGGCATTTATGGATAACAATCAAAACATGGACGTGGCTGAAGCGATGCTTAAGTACGTTATTAACTATGTTATGGAAAATGCTAAGGAAGAAATAGAATTCTGCAATCAATTCGTTGACAAGGGCCTAATCGATAGATTAAATCACGTTAGAAACTCAGATTTCGAAAGAGTTACTTATACTAGAGCTATAGAAATACTAAAAGAACACGAAGAAAAATTTGATGTTAAAGTTGAATGGGGTATGGACCTACAAACTGAACACGAAAGATATTTAACTGAACAAATATTTAAAAAACCAATCTTTGTTACTGATTATCCAAAGGATATCAAAGCCTTCTACATGAAGCTCAACCCAGATAATAAGACGGTTGCTGCTATGGACTGCTTAGTTCCTGGTATTGGCGAAATTGTTGGCGGATCACAAAGGGAAGAAGACTACGATAAGCTTGAAAAGAGAATTAATGAATTAGGTCTTGATATGGATTCATATGACTGGTATATGGACCTTAGAAAGTATGGCTCAGTAGTTCACTCTGGCTATGGACTTGGTTTTGAAAGACTTATCATGTATATAACAGGTATTGAAAATATCAGAGACGTCCTACCATTCCCAAGAACAGTTCATCACTGTGAATTTTAGGAGGGCGCTATGAAAGAATATAATCATAAAGATGTCGAAGGCAAATGGCAAAAGATCTGGGCAGATAATAAAGCGTTTCATGCAGAAAATGATTCAGACAAGCCAAAATACTTTTTGATGGTAGAGTTCCCATATCCATCAGGAGAGGGACTACACGTTGGTCACCCAAGGAGTTACACAGCGCTTGATATAGTTGCTAGAAAGAGAAGACTTGAAGGATACAACGTTTTGTACCCAATGGGCTGGGACGCTTTTGGTCTTCCAACTGAAAATTATGCCATAAAGCACAAAATGAACCCAAAGGATGTTACTAAGAGAAACGTTGCTCACTTTAAGCACCAACTGACATCACTAGGTCTTTCATTTGACTGGGATAGAGAGATCAACACAACTGATCCAGAATATTACAAGTGGACGCAATGGATATTTATACAATTATTCAAAAAGGGTCTTGCTTATAAAAAGGAAATGAATATTAACTGGTGCCCAAGCTGTAAGATTGGTCTTGCAAACGAAGAAGTTATTCAAGGCCACTGCGAAAGATGCGGCCACACTGTTGAACACAGAGTTAAAACACAATGGATGCTAGCTATAACTAAGTATGCTGACAGACTTATAGATGACCTTGACACAGTTGATTTCATTGACAGAGTTAAGACGCAACAAGTTAACTGGATAGGCAGAAGCCACGGTATGGAGCTTGATTTTGATATAGATGAAGTGGATGACAAGCTAAAAGTTTATACAACTAGACCAGATACCATCTTTGGCGTATCATACATGGTTATCTCACCAGAGCATCCGCTTATAGAAAAGTATAAAGATAGTATCAAAAACATTGACGAAGTTCATGAATATCAAAATAAGGCTAAATTAAAATCTGATTTTGAAAGAACAGAGCTTGTTAAAGAAAAGACAGGAGTTAAGATAGATGGCCTTACTGCCATTAACCCTGCTAATGGGGAAAAGATTGCCATCTACGTATCAGACTACGTTTTAATGACTTATGGCACAGGCGCCATCATGGCGGTACCTGGTCACGACCAAAGGGACTATGACTTTGCAAAAGCTTTTGGCGAAGAGATAAAAGAAGTTATCTCTGGTGGCGACATTAGTAAAGAAGCTTATACTGATACACAAAAAGGCACTTTAGTTAATTCAGACTTTTTAAATGGTCTATCAGTTGATGAGGCAAAGAAAAAGATAATTAAATATTTTGAAGATAAAAAAGTAGGCGTTGTTAAGACAAACTACAAGCTAAGAGACTGGGTATTCTCGAGACAAAGATATTGGGGAGAACCTATACCTATGGTATACTGCGAAAAATGCGGTTGGGTGCCACTTAACGAAGAGGATCTGCCATTAACACTTCCAGACGTTGAAGCATACGAACCAACAGATACAGGTGAGTCACCACTAGCTAAGATCGATAGCTTTGTTAACACAACTTGCCCTCATTGCGGCGGCCCTGCTAAGAGAGAGACAGACACTATGCCTAACTGGGCTGGATCAAGCTGGTACTTCTTAAGATACACTGATCCAAAGTGCAGCACAGCACCAGCATCCATGGACGCACTTAAATACTGGATGCCAGTTGATTGGTACAATGGAGGTATGGAGCACACTACGCTTCACTTACTATACTCAAGATTTTGGAATAAATTCTTATATTATATAGGCGTAGTGCCAACAAGCGAACCATATCAAAAGAGAACATCACATGGTATGCTACTTGCTCAAGACGGAGAAAAGATGAGTAAGTCAAGAGGCAACGTAATAAATACAGATGATATAGTTGAAGAGTATGGCGCAGACACACTAAGAGTTTTTGAAATGTTTATGGGTGACTACGAAAAAGTTGCTATGTGGTCAGAGACAGGTATACAAGGCTCGAGAAAGTTCCTTGAAAGAGTTTATCGCTTGATGGAAATAGTCAATGACGACGAAAACTATTCTAAAGACTTAGAACAAGATTTTCACATCACTATTAAAAAAGTCTCAGAAGACTTCGAAAATTTAAAGTTCAACACAGCAGTTGCCAAACTTATGGAGCTACTTAACAAAATTACTTCAAAGGGAAGCATCACAAGAAAAGAGCTTAAGACTTATATCACACTTCTATATCCAATTGCACCACACATCACAGAAGAAATCAATGAGATGGTGGGCTTCGATACAGAACTTTATAAATCAACTTGGCCAAGCTATGATGAAGAAAAAACTATAATCAAAACTATAGAGATACCAGTTCAATTCAACGGCAAAGTTAGATACACGATCGAGATTGATAGAGATGCCTCTGAAGACGAAGTAAAAGAAAAAGTTTACACACACGAACTTTTTGAAAAGTCAAAGCAAGGCAAGAACATCGTTAAAGAAATTTACGTTAAGAACAAAATATTTACAGTAGTAATAAAATAGTTTATGAAGAAAGATCTATATGGTCTTTCTTTTTTTGCGCAAATATTTCTAAATGTGATATAATTATCTTATGTAAGGAGGCGTTCAATATGAAAAATAAAACAATAATACTTATAATCATATTGGCAACAATCTTTTTTATTAGATTTGGAGTACTTAGCTTTCCATATACAAGCGATGTGAAAGCCTTTGTTTATAGAGATGGTAAGTGGAGTGAATCAACTTTGCATATGGATTTAAATTATAATCACAAATTCTTTGGCGTCGATGAATTCACTGGAAGCATTTACCTTGATGACCTTGATATAATGAAGTATTGGAAGGATTATTCAAGAATTAGCTCATCAGCTAAGAGTGGCGCTTGGAACGTTAAAGAACTTGTATATAATGTCAAGAACAGCTTTGTTGATGGTGAGTATCAAAACTCAGTCTTTATTAAAAACTATGTAAATAGCATAGGAAAAATTTATTATAAAGACTTTCTTAAGTCGATAGTGATAACTGTTAATGATTATAATCTTGAGAGGGAAAATGGTATTAACTATGTCGATACAAGTGAGATGAAACCTGTCATAATTGCAGCTGGCAATGTGAGTTTAGATGATATTAAGAAAATTAAAGAGCACGATATAGTTTTAGATAACGTGGATAGAGATGCGATTGATGATATCAGCATAGAAAATAATATTAAGATGCCTATCTTTAAAATTGAATTGACAAGGTGGAACGAAGGCAAAGAATATGCCCTTGAAAAGGAATATAAAGACTTTCTTTGGAAAGCACCAAGCTCATTTGTTTCTGATGAAGACTTTAATAAAGCTTTTGATGAAGTAAATGATGAGGAGTACATCAAAGAGAAGATAGCAGAGCTTGAAAATTTTAAATCTGGCTTTATCAATGAAGTTAAACTTAATAAAAAGTCAGCACACAAAGAAGATGATATGATACTTACAGAAGTCACTTATGATATTGATGATGGCAAATTATACTCCGTTCTACTTATGAATAGAGGCGATAGAGACAAGGGCTACACGGTTCAAAGCGTTTACACCATAAAGATAGATGGAGACGGCAAGCAAGAATTTATTTCAGATAAACTTGGTATATTTAGCAATTAGTATTGATATGAAGAAAGATCTATTAACTTAGCTCTTTCTTTTTTCTTGACAAAAACAGCCATTACCATTACAATGAAGATAAGATAAATAGTAAATACATGAGTAAAGGAGAATTCATATGAGTGAAGTAGTAAAGAAGATAGTTTTTGGTAGCTCTATGTGTCCAGACTGCGGACCGTTTAAAGAAGTGATGGACGAGTCGGGTGTGCGCTTCTTGTACCTTGACATCACAGAAAATCTTGCGAGCATGAAAAAGTTTTTAAAAGCAAGAGACACAATGAGCGAATTTGACGGAGCAAAGAGCGCTGGCAATATCGGCATACCAGCTCTTATACTTGGTGACAACGAAAGAGCCATCTTAGATATAGATGAGCTTAAGGAATACCTAGACAGTTTAAAATAATTACATGGGCCTTGTTAATGCAAGGCTCTACTTGCATATAAAGCGTTTAAAAAGATTATTATCGGGTAAAAATTGATAGAGGTGATAGTATGGCGACTATACTTATAGCTGATGACGATGAAAATATAAGAAACGTACTTAAGGAGTACTCTCTCATTAACGGCTATGATGTGATCGAGGCAGTTGATGGCATCGACGCTCTTAATAAAGTTAATAATAATGATATAGACCTTATCATCTTAGATATAATGATGCCGAAGCTCGATGGCTTTTCGGCTTACAAGAGGATTAAGGAAGTAAAAGACATACCCGTTCTTGTTCTTAGCGCAAAAGGTGAGGAGTATGACAAGCTTTATGGCTTTGAGATAGGTATCGATGATTACGTTGTCAAGCCCTTTAGTCCGCGTGAAGTTATGGCGAGGGTCAAGGCGATACTTGCAAGACACACAAGCAATGTAAAGGCAAATATTTATCACAATGGCAGCTTGAAAATAGATTTTGATGCGAGAGAAGCTTTTATTAATGACAAAAAATTGGATTTAACACCAAAGGAGTATGAGCTACTCGTTTATCTAGCTCAAAACGAAGGCATAGCTCTATCGCGTGAGACTATACTTGAAAATGTTTGGGGCTACGATTTCTTCGGGGACAATAGAACTGTTGACACTCACATCAAGATGCTTAGGAACTCACTTGGCTATGAAAAGGATATAATCAGCACAGTTCGTGGCTATGGTTATAAGCTGGAGAAAAAAGATGAAGAATAAATCACTATTCACAAAGTTAATCAGCTACTTTTTGATATTCACAATACTGATACTATCAACAATGTGGCTATTTAACATAGTTTTCTTCAAAGAGATATACACGCAAAAGAAGAGGGAGCTCATTCAAAACACTGAAAAAGAAATTTCTTCTTATTCAGGAACTGATCTCGTCTCGTATTTAAATAGCATTGCGAGCAAAACAAGGCTTGGCATAATTATTTTTGATGAGAATGGCTTAGTTTTGTACCCAAATTATCTAATTGAGCTTGATAAGGAAGACCTTGATTTTGTTAAAAGCAATGAAGATAGCATAGACTATATCAAGAAGCATGACGATAGAGAGTACCTAGTCTTTTTAAAGAGATACGAAACAGTTAATGCAAAACTATATATGAAGCTTATTGACAATCTTGATGAAGATGGCTCAGTAAAGAAGATGCTAAAGGAAGAACTTTTATACATAAGTCTCGTGGCTATAGTTTTAGCTCTAGCTTTATCTTACTTTTTGGCAAAGAAACTTACTAGGCCAATCAAAAATCTTTCGGAAGCGTCCAAATTTTTGGGCACAAAGAGTTTTTCTATAGAAGAAGAGGGCGGCTACGAAGAGATTGAAGAGCTAAAGAAGAGTCTTGAGAACGCAAATGAAGATTTAAAGAGGACTATGGACTTTCGCGAGAATATCATTGCCAATGTTTCACATGACTTTAAAACGCCTCTAAGCGTGATAAAGTCTTATGCTGAGATGATTAAGGATATAACAGGAGATAATAAAGAAAAGCGTGAAGATAATCTTGACACCATCATCACAGAGGCAGATAGATTAAACGGCATGATTAACGAGATGCTTGAAGCGTCAAAGAACGTGAGCGCCCTTGGTGAACTTGAATTAAAAAGAATTTCGCTCGAAGCCATTTCAAAGGAGATTATAGATAAATTAAATACTGCTGAAAATAGAGAAAGAATTAAATTAAACGTAAGTGGCGATACTATGGTCATGGCTGATGAGAAGAAGATTAGAAGCGTTATATATAATTACTTATCAAACGCACTGAACTATTCAAATGAGGACGAAGATGTTCTTGTGAGGATTACTGAAGAGGCAAATGGCGTTAGATACGAGGTTATCGACCACGGCATGGGCATCAAGGAAGAGGACATCAAGAGGGTTTGGGACCGCTACTACATCTCGAGCGCGAACCACGAGCTCAAAAAGTATGCGACAGGCCTCGGCCTATACATCGCACGTGAAGTGCTTTTACTTCATAAGGCAGAGTTTGGAGTAGAGAGCAGTTATGGCAAAGGATCGAATTTTTATTTTGTATTAAAAAAGGGAGTGTAGATATGAATTTTGATTTTTTAAAAGACATGAACATTGGTAATTTCAATAAGGATGAGGCCATGAACAAAATTGGTGACATCGGTGAAGCCATTAAAACAAATACTGATTTGGCAAAGTACCAAGACCTTATCAATGACTTTTTGGACCTAGTTAAAGATTATTATAATGGCAAGTACAGGGGCATTGAGAAGAAAAATATGCTATTTATCATCTCAGGTCTACTAATAGTTTTGTATCCAAATTCATATAAGCAAAATGCTTTCTTCGTCATAGCTTCGAAAATATTTGGTGTGTCAATACTAATTAAGTCTATAAGCGAAGAAGTGGCTAAATATAGAGAGTGGAAGAAAAATTTAATTGCGATTGAAACTGATTTAGGCACTATCGAATACAACGAAGAGGAATTTTAAATGGCAAAGATAATGATATATGGAACGACATCGTCTGCAGGCAAGTCGACGATAGCGACTGCTATGTGCAGATATTACAGGGACAAGGGCTACAAGGTATGTCCGTTCAAATCGCAAAATATGTCAAGAAACTCATTTAAGCTTCAAGACGGAAAACTTATTAGTAACGCACAAGCTATACAAGCCTACGCTGCTGGAATCAAGGCCGATGAGTATATGAACCCGATACTTCTAGTGCCATCGTCAGACACAGGTAGCGACGTCTATGTACTTGGTAAATTATATAGGCACATGAATACTAAGGAGTATTACTCGATTAAGAAAGAATTAAAGGCAAAAGTAAAAGAAGTTTTTGAAGAGCTTGAGAAGAAATATGATGTGATGATTATAGAAGGAGCCGGCTCACCAGCAGAGATAAATCTACTTGAAGATGACTTTGTAAATACTGGTATGGCTGAACTTGCTGACACGAATGCAATCATTGTCGCTGATATTGACAAGGGCGGCGTCTTCGCTTCAATCTATGGCACATACATGATACTTGATGAAAAAGATAGATCAAGAATAAAGGGTTACATCATCAATAAATTTAGAGGCGATGCGAGCCTACTAGATGAAGGTATAAAAAAACTTCATGAGCTAACTGGCCTTGACTGCCTTGGCATAGTGCCATATACAAAGCTTGAGATAGCGGACGAAGACTCGCTTCACGACTACGAGAAGGCCGTCAATGCTCACATGGCAGAGCACGATGCGATGAATAATGAGATCGATAGACTTGCCAAAGTATTTGAAGAAGCCATCGATATAGATAAGTTAAATGCAATACTTGGCTTATAAACTCATCGCCATACTTATAGGCGTTGTGCTTGATTTGATCTTAGGCGACCCATATAACTTTTTTCATCCAGTTAAAGTCATGGGTAAGGTCATTAGCTATGAAGAAAAATTAATTCGAAGGACAAACGCAAGAGGCGACTTTATGAAAGTGCTTGGCTTAGTCTGCGTACTATTCAACATGAGCCTTGCATTTTTGTTCGGATACTTAGCAATAATATTATTTAAGATCAATAAATATTTGTATCTAATCTACACTTCATACATGGTCTACGTCTGCCTTGCAGCATGCTCACTTCACTTTGAAGCAGATATGGTCGTAAAAGAGTTAGGCCATTCGCTTGAGAGAGGACGTAAGAGACTATCATACATAGTTGGCCGCGACACAAGTGAATTAAGTGAAGAGGAAATACTCAAGGCGACTATAGAGACAGTCTCTGAAAACACTTCAGATGGCGTCATCGCTCCGCTTATCTACATTTCGATATATACACCACTTGGCTTAGTTTATAAATTCATCAACACTATGGACTCAATGTGGGGCTACAAGAATGAAAAGTATGCAGATCTTGGTTTTTTTGCAGCAAAGATAGATGACCTGGTCAATCTAGTGCCAGCAAGATTAAGCGCGATTCTAATACTAATCACGAACATCTTCAATAAAAATATTGCCTACGCGTGCAAAACATTTTTTAAGTATAGATATGCACACGCAAGCCCAAATAGTGCCTTCCTTGAAGCGCCTATAGCGGGACTTTTAAAAATTCGTTTAGGTGGACCACACAAATATTTTTCTAAAATTGTTGATAAACCATATATTGGCGACATAGATGGCGAAGTAAATAGTCGAGGCGTTTACTTCACCATAAAAGCGATGTATAAGGCACTAGCCTTATTAGTCATAGTAATCGCAGCCATATATTTAAAATTAATATTAAAATAAAAAAATGCACTTATGTCAAAACAATCGTTTTACATCTGTGCATTTTTTTGTAAGCTAAATTTCTAGGAAATTATTTTTTGAAAAGTATGGTGATATTATACGGTTCTTGATAAGCTCTGTTCGCATTTTAAATCACAAAAATTAAAATAAATAAAATTTTTTTATTCACTTGAAAAAATTAAAGATAGTTGTTGACACCCCCCCCATTTATGATATCATATAGTATATGAGTACTTTATTAGTTATAGCGATTGCAGCCATATATTTAAAATTAATAATAAACTTAAAAAATTCACTTATGTCAAAATATACATGATTATTTAATAGAAATATTTATCAAAGAGAAAGATTGGTGAGAATATGAGTCAAACAAAAGAAACAAATATGAAAAATTTCAAAAAGACAAAAATAATATATATTACAATGATGTCTTTATATGGATTTGCAGATAAACTTTATGGTAGTATATATATTGCATTTATGCGATCTGCAAATTTATCTATGCTTCAAATATCTAATCTATTCAGTATTGAACAAATTTTATTAGCAATTTTTGACTATCCTACTGGTACCATTTCAGATAAAATAGGTAGGAAAAGAATAGCATCTCATGGCTTTATAACTTGGGGAATCAGTTTACTAATATTTGCTTATTCTAAAAACTATACTTATTTTTTAATATCAATGATTTTAATGGCATTAGGATTAGCACTTATTTCTGGAGCACCAGGTGCCTGGCTTGTAGATCATATGATAAAAGATGGTGTTTACGAAGAAAGGACTAAAATATTCCCACAAATACAAACTATAGTTAGTTTTTTTGCAATAATAGCATCTATTTTTTCATATTTTTTTATAGATATATCTAAGAACTTACCTATTATAGCTGCTGGACTAATCTCTATATTTACAGGTTTGTACTCATACGTTGTGGGAGAAGATAATTATGGATTTAGTAAGCATCCTAGTCTGTTGAAAACGTTGAATGAAAACTTGAAATCCTTTCTTAAAGATAAGAGAATGATACTCTTAACAATAAAAAAATTATTGTCGTATGTATCTTTTGTGGCTTTTATACTTTATTGGCAAATATATCTAACGGAGACACTAGAATTAGAAGCAAAGTTTTTACCAATGTTTCTTATTATATTTATGTTTTCTTTAACTGCTGGAAATTATCTGTCTTCGAGAATTGCAAATAAGTTAGAGAATTATTATGTATCTATCGTTGGCCTTATAGTAAGTGCTGTAGGTTTTGCATTATTAATTCTGGGGGATAATTTAATAACATTTATCATAGGATCTATCCTTATTGAAATTGGATTTGGAATAGAACAAGCTATGACACCTACATGGACTATGGAATATATTAAAAGTGAAGTCAGAGCATCATATGCTTCAATATTTAGTACGATACAATCCATTTTTGGATTCTTTATAATAAACTTGATAGGATTTTTCTTTGAATTGGCAGATATAAATATTGTATGGCTACTTGGAATTGTAGTTATTTTTCTTGAAATAGGTATTGTTCTATTATTTGTTAAAAAATATAAATCAATAAGGAGTCAATAGTGAAATTATATGAAATCATATATTAACATGTGTAATATCTAAATCATAAAATTTATAATTTTAAATGGTGAATAGCATGTTAATCTAAAGAATAGATTATTTAAAATTAATATTAAAATAAAAAAATGCACTTATGTCAAAACAATCGTTTTACATCTGTGCATTTTTTTGTAAGCTAAATTTCTAGGAAATTATTTTTTGAAAAGTATGGTGATATTATACAGTTCTTGATAAGCTCTGTCCGTGTTTCAAATCACGAAAAAGAAAATTAATAAATATTTTTTAATTCACTTGAAAAATATTTACATATATGATATCATATAGATGTAATTTTTGAATGTTTAATAAGGGAACTTGGTGTAAGTCCAAGACAGCCCCCGCTACTGTAATTAGTGACGAGTCTAAGTATACCACTGGGAAACTGGGAAGGTTTAGACAAGGTTGAGCTATAAGTCAGGATATCTTAAGAACGTTCGTATAAAGTTACTTCTTCGGTGGGAAGGAAAAACTTACTCAATATGTATGTTTTATATCCTTGAAACCCCTATTCAAGGATTTTTTTATTCCAAAAACCGGCGAGAGAAAAGGGCGCGCTTCTCCTATTTTTCCTTTTCTCTCGAGTACATATTATGGAGGGTCATATGAAAAAGGCAATACTATTAAGTTTCTTTGGTACAACAAGGCTTAGAGAGCACGAAAGAGTTATTGACAAATTTGTCAGTGGCTTTAAAAAGGAATTTAAGGACTGTGATGTAGAGATATGCTTTACTTCAAGGATAGTTAAGAGGATACTTGAAAAGAAGGGCATGTCTTTTAATGATGAGTGCGAGGCTATTAATAAGCTTAAAGAAGCTGGATATAAGGACATAATAGTCGTTTCGACAAACATTATCCCAGGAAAAGAGTATAAGAAGCTTAAAAAGGTTTCGAATAGACTTAGTACTCCATTTATCAGTAACACTAAGGACATATTGGAGCATTTGGACGATATGACTAGCTTTGAATTAAAGGACGATGAAGAATTTATCTACGTGGGTCATGGTACTGATCACATTGCAGATAGGATATATGAAGATATTGACGAAGCATTCAGAGCGCATAATGACAAGTATCACATGATGAGCATTGAAGGCGAGCTTGATCTTGATAGCGTCATAGAAAATTTATCTAAGGACACTAAGACTATATACCTAAGGCCATTCATGCTAGTTTCAGGCGTTCACATGCTTGAGGATATTGCTTCTGATGAAGAGGACTCAATCAAGTCAAGGCTAGAGGCGCTTGGCTACGAAGTAAAACTTATTGACAAAGGTCTTGGCGAAGAAGATTATTTTTTAAATGATTGTATAGAGAAAGTTAAGGCGATGGAAGAGCCGCTACTAAACATAGTTGGCGTTGGACCTGGCGATGAGGATTTATTAACTGTCAAGGCTATACTTACTTTAAAAAATACAAACGCTGTCTTTCTTCTTGACAATAGAGGCCGCAATCTTGCTCTTGATACAGTTATGACTTATGTAGATGATAAGCCCATCATCAAGATGCCATTTGATATGAAAAGAGTTACAGATGAGCTTTACAATGATCTTAAGCTAAAACTTGAAGAAGTACTAAATGAGTATAGAGACGTGAGCTTCATAACTATAGGCGATGCAGCAGTTTTCTCGACGCCTATGAACTTAACGAAGATACTTGATAAGAAGATAAATATAAATTTAGTTAATGGCATGCCATCTTTTGTGGCACTGACTGCTATGAACAATGAGCCGCTTATTGAAAAGGGCGAGAGCATTGTGATAAGCGACAATACAGAACTTGTTGAGGCGGCAAAGCCTGACAGAGCTGTTATACTTAAGGCGCCTATGAACAAGGAAGCCGTTTTAAAGCTTAAAGATACTTACGAAGCAGAATATTTTAAGAGAATATCGATGCCAAACGAAATGTATCTAACAGATGAAGAAGAAATACGCAAGGATAACGACTATATCTCGTTATTTTACTTAAAGAAAAGGAAGTAAATTATGCACGGAGCCAATTTTTATGATTATGACAAAAAACTCATAGATTTCAGCTCTAACATTAACGTATTTAATATGAACGAAAGACTTTTCTCCTTTATCAGAGATGAATTTGACCATGTCAATGTTTATCCCGACATTAAGGCGAGAGAAGCGATAGATAATGTAGCCACTTACTTGGCTTGTGATGCGTCTAATATTATCCTGGGCAATGGATCTATAGAGATAATTGATAAGGCGATACACAGGGCGGGTCGAGTGGTTATTTTTGACCCTTCGTTTTATGAGTACGAGCTTAGAGCGAGTGTTTACAAAAAAGAACTGATTAGAATAAAATATAAGGATTTTAAAATAAATTTTGATGAATTAAATATTTTAAAGAAGGGCGACCTACTTATACTCACTAACCCAAATAATCCTAATGGCAGATTATTAAAAAAAGAAGAACTAATTAAGGCGCAAGAAATTTGCAAAGAGCATGGCGCGACACTTTTGCTTGACGAGGCCTTTATTGAGTTTACTCTGCATGATTATGATAGCATAAAATTATTTAAGGGCGAGGACGTAATTATTGTAAGAGCCATGACTAAGACCTTTGCTTTGCCAGGCGTGCGCTTTGGCTTTGCCTATGCGCCAAAGGACTTTAAGGATTATTACGATGAATTAAGCCTTGCTTGGTCAATAGGCTTTATTCAAAATGAAGCAGCAAAACTATTGGCAGATAGCGAAGAATATTTAAGCGAAACAAAAAAATATTATCATGATGAACGAGCTAGATTAAAAAATTTATACAAAGCTTTTGAAAATTTTGAGATGATAGATAGCAATGCGAATTTCTATTTACTTAAATTAAAAAAATATAGTGACGAAGAAATGTATAAGATTATACTAGAAAAGGGTATATTAATAAGAAGGATGCAAGGCTACAAGAATATTGGGAAAAATTACGTGCGCCTTGCAATAAGAACTCGTGAAGAAAATGATTATTTAATCGAAAAACTAAGGGAGATAGAAAAGTGAAAGGCATATGTATAGCCGCAATGAACTCAAATAGCGGCAAGACAACTATAAGTTTAGCTTTGGCAAGACTACTTGCGAATAAAAATAATAAAGTTAAGTACCTTAAGAGCGGACCCGACTTTATTGATTCAAGGCTCGGCTCTTTCGCGTCTAAGGGAGACTATGGCAATGTTGACATCTTCATGCAAAAGGGTGGCGCGACTGAAGTAGGGGCAAGTGATGCAGACTACTGCGTCCTAGAAGGTGTCATGGGCTACTTAGACGGCATATATAATACTATGGAAGCATCTACTTATGCTAATGCAAAGGCTTTGGGACTAAAAACGGTTTTAGTACTTACTCCAAAGGGCGAGATGTTTTCATTAATTGCAAAGCTAAAAGGCTTTATGGACTACGCTGATAATATAGTTGGAGTTATATTTAATAAAACGCACTCAAAATTATATACGATATATAAGGAGCTAGTAGAAAAAGAACTTGGCTTAGAAGTTTTTGGCAATATAGAAGTAGACGAGGACTTTGCTATAGAAGACAAGGACCTTGGGCTAGAGCTGCCAAGTGATATCAAGGCCTTTGATGAGAAGCTCGACAGGATAGCCGCAAAATTAGAAAAAGAGATAGATTTTGAAAAATTACTAAAATATTTCGAAGTGGCAAAGACGGAAGCAAAAAAAGATTTTCCAAAGTCAAAAACTACAGTAGCGATAGCCTATGACAAGGCATTTAATTTCTATTACAAAGAGAATATTGATTTTCTAAAAAAATATTTTACAGTGAAGTACTTTTCGGTACTAGAGGAGGAAGAAGTGCCTGAGGCTGATTTACTCTACATTGGCGGCGGCAACTTAAAAGATTATTTAGAAAATATCCAAAAATCAAAGTCATTAGCAAGCATAAGAAAATATTATGAAAGAGGCGGAAAAATATTTACCGAAGGTGAAGCGACTTACTTTTTAGCAGAAAGCTTTAACAATTATAAGATGCTTGGCCTTATTAAGGGTAAGGCTATGAGCGAAAAAAGGCTTCATAATTTTGGCTACGCTTATCTAAAAGTGCTTAGAAAGAATTTTTTATTTGATCAAGACAAAATTTTCCATTCACAAGAATTTCATAAGAGCAGCTTAAGTGATAACGAATTTAATTTATTTAAAGTGGAAAAACCATATAGAGAGGACAGTTGGATAAGTTCTTTTGCAGATGAGAGCATCGTAGCAATTGAGCAAAACATTTCCTTTGTTCAAGATGAAGAGTATTTTTATAAAAAGATAGATAGTTTAAGAGGTGAAAAAGATGTATAATTACGACAACAACCCCATGAATATTGAAAACACAAGTATGGACATAATCGACAAGGAGCTTGAAGGTACTAAGTTTACTGATACTGAAAAGCTTATAGTGAAGAGAATGATTCACTCGACAGGCGATTTTGATTACAAGAACATAATTGATATAAGAAATAATTTTCTTGACGAAGCGCTTGATGCGCTTAAAAATGGTGCCAAGATTTATACTGATACAAGGATGACCATGGCTGGCGTGAATGAAACTAGCTTAAAGAAGCTAAACTGCGAGATTATCAATCACATCAAGGACGACGACGTAAGGGAGCTTGCTAAAGAAAAAGGAACAACAAGAAGCTATCAAGCAATAGAAAAGACTATAGGTGAAGACATCGCCATATACTCGGTAGGCAACGCGCCAACCGCTCTATATAGAATAATAGAACTGATTAAAGAAGAAAAAATTCATCCAAAGGCAATAATTGGTGTGCCGGTTGGTTTTGTAGGAGCGGCTGAATCAAAGGAAGCGCTTAGAGAAGTTGGCATAGCACAAATATCGACAGTTGGCAATAAAGGCGGATCAAACGTAGCGGCATCAATAATTAACGCGCTTTTATATATTTTATACAGAAAATGAATAAATACGATATAGTTGATGGCAAAAGCCTTAGATATGGCTACACAACTGGTACGTGCGCGGCTGTTGCAACACATGCAGCACTTATAAATCTTTTATACGCGCCAGTAAGTGAATACGATATTGATCTTCCATGCAATGAGACTATAAACGTTGCTATTAACTCCAATGAAAAGGAGGGTGGCTACGCTATAAGCTCGGTTATAAAGGACGCTGGTGACGACCCAGACCAAACCAATGGCATAGAGATATTTTCAAAAGTTTCTTTAAGGGATGATGGCAAGGTCATTATCAAAGGCGGAGAAGGCGTCGGCATTTACACAAATGATTCAATCTTCGGCAAAAAAGGCGAATACGCCATAAACAAGGTGCCAAGAGAGATGATTACTAAAGAGGTAGAGCTTTTAACTGATAAAGGCGCTGATGTTACTATATTTACGCCAATGGGTGTTGAGATTGGCAAAAAAACTTTTAATCCAAACATCGGCATAGAAGGCGGCATCTCGATAATCGGCTCGACTGGGCTAGTTAAGCCTATGAGCGAAGATGCTTTGCTTAAAACTATAAATTTAGAGATAAAAACTCTTTATGTCGACAAAGGTGCAAGGGAAATCGTTCTTACACCAGGCAGTCACGGCCTTAAAGAGGCTAATAGCATTGGTATAAAAGAAAATGTAGTTTTAACAAGTAATTACATTGGCGACTCTCTCAAGATGGCGTATGAAATTGGTTTTAGAAAGATTACACTTGTGGGTCACATAGGTAAATTTGCAAAGCTATCAATAGGTGTATTTAACACGCACTCAAAGAACGCTGATACGCGTATGGAGGCCTTTGTGTATTATTTAGCGATGCTGAACAAGCCTTATGAAGTGATTAAAGAAGTGGATGCTTTTATAACAGCAGAAAAGTGCTACAATTATCTTTATGATGCAGGCTACAAGGACGTTTTATGCGCTATGGAAGAGGGCTGCGAAAAACGTGTCAAGACTTATTTAAAAGATGATTCGCTTGAAGCCAGCGTAAAAGTGTATTCGTTTGAAAAAGGAGTATTAGATTGTTAATAGTTGTTGGAGTAGGACCAGGTAAAAGTGAATATATGAGCGTAAAAGCATATAAAGCGATAAAAAATGCTTCTAAGGTCTATGCGTTTAAAAGGGTTAAGGAAGAGCTCGAAGATGAATTCACTCATATAAATGAAATTTCTGTAAAAGACTTAAAAAATATAAAAGAAGGAGTTTTATTATTATCAGGCGACCCGTCTTTCTACGGCGCAGTTGATTACTTGAAGCGTGAGGGCATTGCCATTGACGAGGTGATTCCATCCATAACAGCTTTTCAGTACCTAATGAGCAAGGCGCAAGTGAATTGGAACGAGGCAAAAACTTATTCATTACACGGCAGAGAGCTTGACGATGGCTTCAAGACCATAGTCATGAATAATGATAAGGTTATTGTTTTATGTGATAAGGATAATAATCCAAAGGCTATAAAAAAATATTTGGATGAAAAAAATATTAAGAGAAAATACATCGTCGGCACTAATTTATCGCAAAGTGGCGAAGTGATTAAGACTTATGATGCGGACGATGATATTGACATAGAAAATAGTTTATCGGTGGTGATTATTATAAATGAAGTGGTTTAAGGACGAGGACTTCATCAGGGGCGAAGTACCTATGACGAAGTTCATAAAGAGAAACGCAATAGTGAGTTTATTAGACGTTGGCGAAGATGATAAGGTCTTAGAGATAGGCACTGGCACAGGCAGCGTCACTTGCCAAATGGCCGCGATTTGTAAAGAGGTCACTACTATTGAAAGAGATGACGAGGCCATAAGCATAGCGAAGAAAAATTTCGAAAAATTTGGTCTAAATAATATTAAGCTCATTAAGGGTAAGGCGCCTGAGGGCATGGATGGAGCTGATTTTAACAAGGTTTACATCGGCGGATCAGGAAAAAATTTAGAGAGCATTATGGATAAGCTTGATGAAAAAAATAATTTTACTCTAATCGCAAGCTTTATTATTTTTGACAATGCTTATGAGTTTAAAAATTTATTAAAGAAGAAAAATTATAAAAACATTGATACATATATGATAAATGTGTCTAAAGCGGAGAAGCTTGAGATGATGATAGCTGAAAATCCTGTAATTATTGTGAGAGGTGAAAAGAATGATTAGTTTTGTGGGCGCAGGTCCTGGGGATAGTGATTTAATTACAGTTAAAGGACTAAAATTATTAAATGCAGCGGACGTGATTATATATGCTGGCTCTTTAGTATCGAAGGATATATTATCTGGTATAAAAGAGGGGGCTAAGGTATTTGACTCAGCTAAGATGACTTTGGAAGAGGTAGTTGACGAATTTATCAAGGCAGAGGAAGCTGGTTTAAACACAGTTAGACTGCATACAGGCGACCCAAGCATATATGGCGCTATCAAAGAGCAAATAGATACGCTTGATTTACTTGGCTACAAATACGAAGTAATTCCGGGCGTCACAAGCGCAACAGCTGCTTGCGCTAGGATAGCTAAGGAATTTACTCTACCAGAAGTTAGTCAAACGCTTATCATCACTCGTATGGAGGGAAGGACTAAGGTGCCTGAGACTGAAAAGCTAGCTGAGCTTGCTAAGCACAAGACATCTATGGCTATATATCTATCGGCTTCATTAACAGAAAAGGTTCAAGAGGCACTACTTGAAGGTTACGAAGATCCAAATACGCCCGTTGTCATCGCTTATAAGGCGACTTGGGCTGACGAAAAAATTATTTATACAAATATCGCAAATCTTGTTAAAGATGTCAAAGAAAATAATATTACTAAGCACGCTCTAATACTTGTTGGCAAATTTATTAACGCACGCTACGAAAGAAGCAAGCTTTATGACCCAAGCTTCTCGACTGAGTATAGAAAAGCACATGAATAAGATCATCATCACCTACACTGAAGCTGGCCTTGCTATAGCTAGGACTATAGCAGCTAGCTTTGATGTAGAAATTTTTTATAAGGATAAAAACATCGACAAGATCTTAGAAGAAAGATGGCCTTCACTCGAAACGATAATATTTATCAGCGCTACGGGCATAGCGGTTCGTAAAATCGCTCCTTTAATCAAGGATAAGTACACTGACCCAGCAGTTCTTGTGATTGATGACAAGGCAAAGCACGTCATATCGCTTCTTTCTGGTCACATAGGCGGGGCAAATGAACTTACTATTGACATTGCTAAGGCCATAAACGCCGAGCCAGTCATTACTACAGCTTCTGACAATAGAGGCTTAGAAGCACTCGATATTTATATAAGGGACAATGACTTTGCATACAACTCAAGAGAGGCGCTTACCATAATTATGGGGGCCATAGTTAATAATAAAAAAATTTATCTAAAGTCAGATGATTTTGCTTTTAAATATGACAATTTCACAAATAATAAAAGTGAAGCAGACTACGCCATAATCCAAGATGAAGGCTACACGATAAATGACGAGGAAAATACTCTTTACATCATAAAGAAAAAATACAATATGGGCATAGGTCTAAGACGAGGCACGGATTTTGATGTTTTAGAAAAAGCTTTTCATGAGCTTCTTAAGGAGATGGACATAAATCCAAAAGCGATTAAGTGCTTTGGCTCAATCGATATAAAGAAGGACGAGGTCGCTCTTCTTGAGCTTTGCAAAAAATACGATAGAGAGCTAATTTTTTTTACAGCATATGAACTTAACGAGGTAGATGTATCAGAAAAGTCAGACTTCGTCAAGAAGATTACAGGTGCTTACTCAGTTAGCGAGGCCGCGGCAAAACTACTTGGCGGAAAAATTATTTTATCAAAAAAAATTATCGATTCAATAACATTTTCAATTACAGAGGAGATATAGAATGAATAAATTATATGTTGTGGGCATAGGACCCGGATCAAAAGAAAATATGACTTTTAAGGCGGTAGACGCGATTAAAGAAGCGGATATAATAGTCGCTTACACAAAGTACTTTGCCTATGTAGATGACTTTATAGATGGCAAGGAAATTATTAAAACAGGTATGACTGGCGAAAAAGAAAGATGTCAGCTAGCTATCGATGAGTACAAAAAGGGCAAGACTGTTGCCATCATTTCAACTGGTGACTCAGGTCTATATGGCATGGCGGGCCTTGTTTATGAAATAGATCCAAGTATAAACATCGAGGTAGTTCCTGGTGTGAGCGCTGCATTCTCGTCAGCGAGCGTTGTTGGCGCGCCACTAATGCATGACACTGCTCTAATTAGCTTATCGGATTTACTTACTGATTGGGATCTTATTCTTAAGAGGGTAAGGAACTGCGCTGATGCCGACATGGTCATCGCTCTATACAATCCAAAGAGCAAAAAGAGAGTGGACCATTTAAAGGAAGCACTCGATATAATTAGAGAATATCGAGATGCATCGACAGCTATTGCCATGGTTAAAAATGCACTTAGAGATGGCATGGACTATAGAATAAGTACTCTTGGCGACGTTGATTATGATTTTTGCGAGATGAATACTACTGTCATCATTGGCAATAGCCAAAGCTACATTAAGAATGGCAAGTTCATTACGCCTAGAGGATACAAGCTATGATACTGATCATAGGCGGCACGAGCGAAGGCGAAGAGATATACGAAAGACTCAAAGGCAAGTACGATTTATTTCTTTCAGTCGCAACTGAGAGCGGCAAGAAGCTTTATGCGTCAAAAGACTTAATCATGGGCAGGATGAATAAGGATGGTTTTAAAGATTTTATAGCGAAAAACGACATCGACATGATTATAGACGCCTCACATCCATTTGCAGTTGAAGTAACTAAGAACGCTTCAGAGGCAGCCAAAGAGATGAATATAAATTATCTTCGCTATGCGAGAAGCGTTTTAGATTATGAAGAAAAAGATAATATAGTTAGGGTGCCATCGTATGAGGCAGCTTTTAAATATATTGACACGCTAAAAGACAAGGAAGAAAATTTTTTATTCACAACTGGCTCGAACAGGATAAAGGATTTTGAAAAGGTGAGGGGCAAGAACAGATTTATCTACAGAGTATTGCCGAGTGCTGAGAGTATAAAGGTGTGCGACGACAATCATATAGAGATGAAAAACATCGTTGCTCAGATGGGCCCTTTTACACTTGAAGAAAATATTGCCTTGATCGATAGATACGATATAAAATATTTGGTGAGCAAAGAGAGCGGAAAAGTCGGCGGAACTGACGCTAAACTTGATGCTTGTTTACAAAGAAATATAATTTGTGTTATAATTACAAGGGAAGAAGAAAATGCTTTACATAGCATTGATGAAGTAATTAATTATATGGAGGCTAATTATGGAAGATTCTTATAGATTTTTTAATAACAAGAAGTGCGCGTACATGCCATGTCATAAAGTTGATAACACTGATGATTTCAACTGCTTGTTCTGTTACTGCCCTTTATATCTAATGGAAGAGTGCGGCGGCAACTACAAGATGACAGCAGGTATTAAGGACTGCTCAAACTGCTTGATACCTCATAGACCAAAGGGTTACGACTACATCGTAAATAAGTTTAGAGAGTACAATCAAAAGAAAGCGGACGAATACATCGCAAATCTTGAAAAAGAAATGAATAAGGACAATGATTAAGCTTGTATTAGGCGGAGCGAGGAGCGGCAAGAGTGAGTTTGCTGAAGATACCTACAAGGGTATTGACGATGTAACTTACATAGCTACTGCCAAAGCCATTGATAAAGAATTTGAAGAAAGAATTGCTCTTCACAAGGCAAGACGCAATACTAAGTGGACTACTATCGAAGCTTATAAGGATTTTGCCAGCATAGATATGAAGACTAAATATTATTTTCTTGATGACGTGACAAATATGCTTACGAATATACTTTTTGATCACTTAGGAGCTAGGGATATAGATGACGAAGATGTATCTTTAGTAGAAAAGCTTGTGATAGACGAAGTGGCTACGCTATTAACAAGGGTAAAAGAGATGGACGCTGATATAGTCATAGTCTCATCAGAGCTTGGCGCTGGACTTGTGCCAGAAGCAAAACTATCGAGACTATTTAGAGACATGCACGGCAAAGTCAATCAATACATCGCGAAGAATTCGGACGAAGTTTACTACGTCATCGCGTCGATTGGAGTGAAGATAAAGTGAAGGGACTAATACTAGCACTGCAATTTATGACGAGGGTGCCAATCAATATAGGTGTAGACTTTAATAAGAAAAATATAGGAGCAATGCTTTGCTTTTTTCCTTTTATCGGCCTAATCATAGGTCTATTTACCTTTGTGCCGACAATATTCTTACGCGACAAAATATCCATGGACTTAGTGGCTCTCTTAAACATCATTTTTTATCTATTGATAACAGGCGCTTTGCACATGGACGGTCTATCTGATACGGCTGACGCATTTTTATCAAACAGAAGCAAGGACAGGATGAAGGCCATAATGAAGGACTCTACAGTGGGCACTTTTGGCGTAATTAGCATAGTCATTATACTTGCGGCAAAATTTTTTGCTTTTAAAGAGCTAGCGCTTCAAGGCTTTAAGTGGGACTACATATTTATATATATTTACTCAAAGACCATTGCGATGAATGCGTTTATCTACTTCAGGAGCGCGGACAGCAGCACTTTGTTCAAGACATTTAAGGAGAGCAGAAACACTTTTCTTATCAACTTTATGAACTTGGTCGTGATATGCACAAGCATAATATTTGACTACAAAGTCTTAGTGTATTTACTTATCGAAGCGATAGTATTTGTGCTTTTGTATTTAATTTCACTTAAGAAGATAGATGGCGCGACAGGAGATACCATAGGCGCATCAGTAGAATTAGCAGAAACAATAAGTTTATTCATAAAATAGGGGGCATTATGAAATTTTATTTAATAAGACATGGGGAGTCTGAAGATAATTTAAGTATGATAACGTCAAGGGTCGATACGAAGCTATCGGCTAATGGAAAGGCTCAAGTCAAGACTTTAAGAGACGAGTACGCCGACATTAATGACAAGAAAGTCATCGTATCAAACTTACTTAGAGCGCAAGAGACAGCTGACCTACTTGGTGTTAAGTCATACGAAGTAGATGAGAGAGTTAGGGAGATAGACTTAGGGGAGTTTCAAGGACATTCTTTCGAAGAGCTAGAAAGAATATATCCAGAAGAGACAAAGAAGCGCTTTGAAGAACCATTTACATTTAAGTTTCCTGGCGGCGAATCATTTACTGATTTAAGGGAGCGCACGAAAGAATTTTACGAAGAGAAGTCAAAGCTTGATGAGGACCTTGTTATTATTTCACACGAAGGCTTTATCAGAACTATGCTTTCAATAGCCGTTGACAAAGTAGAAGCTTATTACAATTTTAAGATAGAAAACGCTAGGATATGTGAAATTGAAGTTATAGATGGCTTTCCTATCATCAATAAAATAAATTTTGGAGTATAAAATGGAAGCACAATCAAATCTATTAGAAAAGAAAAAACCTTGGGGACTTAATCAAACACAGCTTAAGCTCATAGCCGTCTTGTCAATGCTTGTTGACCACTTAGTTTACGGCATATTTGAAGTAGGCTTGTATCAAAACATAATTAGCGCATCAAACATCACCATCGGCGGCTCTTACGTAACAAGCACGATGATGGAAAAATTAGAGTTTTTTGGCAGGATAGTCATCGGCAGAATTGCCTTTCCACTCTTCTGTTTCTTTATAGTTCAAGGCTTTATGCATACAAGAAACAGAATGAAGTACGCCTTAAGACTACTCATCTTTGCCTTTATATCTGAAGTGCCATTTGACCTAGTGAGTTCAAATACAGTCTTTGATCCAAATTATCAAAACGTATTCTTCACTTTGTTTTTAGGCTTAGCAGCACTTATCATCATAGAAAAGTTTGCCAATCAGCCGCTAATAAGAATAATTGGCACTATCGCTTGTATATTCGCTGCGAAGTACTTAAGAACTGACTATGACATGTTTGGCGTTATGCTAATTATACTTATGTACTTTGTGAGATTTAATAAGTTCCAAAACTTAATGGTCGGCATGTCAACACGCTACTTCTACGGCTTTTACTATCAAATGACAGCCTTCGCACTAATGTACTTATACAACGGAGAAAGGGGGAAGGGTCTTAAATACTTCTTCTATGCATTCTACCCAGTTCACTTACTATTGATTTACTTCTTAAGAATGTATATAGCAAGTAACCCTATAGCAATATTTTAATGAGAAAGACAATACTTATAATTCTGGCAGCCATGCTAATTTCTTTAGTTTCACCTAAGTTAATGGCACAGGATGATAGTAAAACTATAAACATAAAAGCAGCAAAATTTGAAGATAATAAAATCGAGATCGAAGTCGATAGCACTGAGCCTTATCTAAGCTTAGAGCTTGATTACAAGAAAGACACGGACAAATGGCTTAGCGAAGACTTTGATAACCTTATTACTTTGACTTACAATGAAAAAACTCGCAAATACGAGCACAAATTTAAAGATGATATAAAGTTTTCACAAAGCTTTGAGATTAGGCTTAGACCTATAGTAAACGCGGTTAAGGGAGATTTTTCAAATGTGATTGTATTCAAGCACACGCTTAACGCGAAGAACTATGATGCATGGGCAGTTGACTTCATACACAAGGCAGATAGCCTTGGACTAGTAACTGAGTCCATGAGAGAGGACATGAAGGCGGCTACTAGCAGACTAGAATTTGTTGAGGCGCTAATCAAGGCCATAGAGTATAAGAAGACTATAAAGGACTACGACGATGAAGTAGTGAGCGACACGTCATCCATTGCCGTGAAGAAGGCATATAAATTAAAGCTACTGACATACAACGAGGCGAAAACATTTGGTCCAGACAGAAAGATTACGAGGGAAGAAGTAGCCGTGATTTTGGATAAGCTTACGAGCGTGATTAAGTTTGAGGATAAGTTTGAGAATAAACTTAATTACAATGACGCGAGTGAATGGGCTCTTGCTTCAATCGACAGCGTTGTTAAGAAGGGACTGCTTCTTGGCGATAACAAGCAAAGATTTAATCCGAAGAAGAACATGACTAGACAAGAAGTACTAGTAACAGTACTTAGATTAATTTAATTGTATAATGACTGCTGAGCAATGGCTCGGCAGTTTTTTATAGCAGCTATAGCTTATATCACGTGTTGACAATTGGATTCATCAAGTGTATAATATTTATTAGATATCAATTTATGGAGGTTATTATGAAAAAGATACTAATTGCACTACTACTAGCACTTTCACTATTAAGCGTGGCTTGCTCAGCACCTGCTAGCAAAGACGCTGATAAGAAGAATGAAACTGCTAGCACAGAAAAAACTGAAGAAAAAGATACAGCTGACGATAAGAAGGCTGAAGAAGAAACAAATGAAGAAAGTGGAGACATGAAGGATAAAGTTAATATCAAGTATTTTGATGACTTTAAAGATGGCGAGCTACTTGCTATAGCAAACATCACTAATAACAACGACAAAGAAGATTTATTTGCTGCATACAATGTAAAAGAACTACTTCTTAGTGAAAATGACGATGCAAAGGAATATTTAATCATACCTAAGGAAGACAAGACTGATCTTGTGATTAAGTCAAGTGACTCTGAGGGAGATGGAGAATCATTTACTTTAGGTAAAAAATTTGGATTAAAGCTAGCTATATCAGACAGCGATCTTGATAAGTTTGTTTTTACTGTTAAGAATGTCGATAAGACTAAGGACTTTAGCTTTAAGCTTAAAGAAGATGGCAGCTTAGACTTAGATAAAGAAATAATCGAGGTTGTATTTAAATGATGAAAGATAAAACCAAGGGTATATTATGTATGATAGCATCTGCATTAGCATTTTCACTAATGCAGATAGCTGTTAAACTTACATCAGAAGGTGTAAGCATATTTTTACAAGTTGTTTTTAGAAATTTCTTATTATCAATATTTAGCATTGTAATGCTTAAAAAACATGGAGAAAGTCTAGTTCCTGTAAAAGAACATAGAGTTGCTCTATTTTTTAGAGGCTTTTTAGGTTTATTCGGCGCAGTTATGTACTTTTATGCAACAAAGAATCTGCCAACAGCAAATGCAGCTATTTTACAAAAGAGTTCACCTTTCTTTGTAATGATATTTGCGGCGATATTCTTAAATGAAAAATTAACAAGATTTCATATCATGTCACTAGTCGTTGCTTTTATTGGAGCCTACTTAGTAACAAATCCATCGGGTAATTACAATCTAATTCCAGCACTATCAGGCATATTCTCGGCAGTTTTCGCAGCAGGAGCATATACTATAATAGGTGCGCTTGGAAAAACTGAGAATCCATATAGAATTATGCTTGCTTTTGGCGCAGTTACATGTGCTTGCTTAATTGTACCTTTAGTACTAACATATAAGAGCCCACTTCCAATTGACTGGCTATGGCTAGCAATGATAGGCATCTTTGGTGGCTTGGGTCAATATTTACTAACAATTGCCTATCTATATGCACCAGCAGGTGAGGTTAGTATATATAACTACACTTCAGTTATATTCTCAGCCATACTAGGTTTTATAATCTTCGGAGATAAGATTATTCCTATAGAGTTTTTAGGCATAGGACTGATACTTTTATCAGCTCTAATACTATTCTTGTATAATCAAAAAAACTTGGGTTGTTTTGAAATTAAAAAAAAGTAAAGAATTTTTAAAAAAACTATTGACAAAGAGACTTAATAGATGTATAATTAACGAGTGCTTGATGAGATTAGGCACTTACTAAGACCTAAATAAAAGAAATTAAAGAAAAGTTAAGAAAAATTTAAAAAAGTCTTGACAAGCTTTCTTTTATTTGTTATAATGGCAAAGTAGTTGTTAAGAGAGCTAACTACTTTGGCCGAAGATAGTGAGTGATCTTAATTCCAGAGATATGGTGGGTATAGCCTAGTTGGTTAGGGCGCCAGATTGTGGCTCTGGAGGTCATGAGTTCGAATCTCATTATCCACCCCATAATTTTTTTAAAAATTTGGTCCATTAGCTCAGCCGGCCAGAGCACCTGACTTTTAATCAGGGTGTCCCGCGTTCGAGTCGCGGATGGATCACCAACATGCGGGAGTGGCGGAATTGGCAGACGCGCTAGACTTAGGATCTAGTGTCAACGACGTGGGGGTTCAAGTCCTCTTTCCCGCACCAAAAGAAGTGTTCGCACTTCTTTTTTTTATACATAAATTTGTTTACTAATCCATTGAAATAATCATCGCAAAGCCATTAGCATAAAGGTGATTAAAAACTACCAGCATCTATAGCTCAGTGGATAGAGCGGCCGACTCCGGATCGGCAGGCCAAAGGTTCGACTCCTTTTAGATGCGCCAAAAAATTCTTGACAAAGCAAAGTCTTTGTGATAGTATATAATAAATTAATATTTAAAGATAATGAGAGGAAGAGTAGTATACTTAAGCTTATCAAGAGAGGGAATGCTGGCTGTGATTTTCCTATAAGCACTTATATGAAGACTAACCTTGAATCGGATCCGAAAGGAATCACGGAGTGGAGCACGTTATAGCTCTAGAAAGAAGTAATTAGGGTGGAACCACGGTCTCATCGTCCCTTGAGGGATGGTGAGCTTTTTTTATTTCACCATGAAGATATTATAGGAGGTAAAAATGTCAAAGATTATTGTAACACTACCTGATGACTCTAAAAGAGAGTATGATAAGGGAGTTAAGCTTTATGATGTGTGTAAGGACATATCAGAAGTATTATTAAGAGATGTTTTAGGAGCAGTTGTCAATGGTACAACTATGGGCCTACAAGAGACACTTGAAGAAGATAGCAAGGTAAAATTTGTTAAGTTTGAAGATAAAGAAGGCAAAGCTATATTCTGGCATACATCAGCTCACCTTATGGCTTACGCAATACAAAGATTATACAAGGACGTTAAGTTCGCCATCGGTCCATCTATTGACGATGGTTTCTACTACGACTTCGATACAGAACATAAATTTGTTCCTGAAGATTTTGAAAAGATAGAAAAGGAAATGACTGCCATAGTTAAAGAAGGCGGCGTTCTTGAGAGATATGAAATGCCTAGAAATGAAGCGATTGAGCACTTTAAGAAAATGGGAGAAAAATATAAAGTTGAATTAATTGAAGATCTTCCAGAAGATGCTCACATATCATTCTACAAACTAGGTGACTTCGTTGATTTATGTAAGGGACCTCACCTATATGACATCTCAAAGATTAAAGCCTTTAAACTACTTTCAATAGCAGGTGCTTATTGGAGAGGCGACGAACACAACGAAATGCTTCAAAGAATTTACGCTGTATCCTTCCCTAAGAAGAAGATGCTTGACGAGCACCTAGCAAGACTTGAAGAAGCAAAGCTTAGAGACCACAGAAAGATTGGTAAAGAGATGGATTTGTTCAGCATGCATGACGAAGGACCAGGCTTCCCATTCTTCCATCCAAATGGCATGGTAGTTAGAAACGAGCTACTTGCTTGGTGGAGAGACGTTTTAGCTAAGAATGGTTACGGTGAAATACTAACACCTATCATCTTAAATGAAGACCTATGGCACAGAAGCGGTCACTGGGATCACTATAAAGAAAATATGTATTTTACTAAGATAGATGATAAAGATTACGCAATCAAACCAATGAACTGCCCAGGCTCAACTATAGTTTACGCAAATAGCCAACACTCATACAAAGAGCTTCCAATTAGACTTTCTGAGTTTGGTCAAGTACACAGACACGAACTTTCTGGTACATTACACGGATTATTTAGAGTAAGAACATTTACTCAAGATGATGCTCACGTATATTGCTTGCCATCACAAGTTGAAGACGAAGTATTTAAGATGATAGACTTAGCTGACTATCTATACAGCACATTCGACTTTAAATACACAGTAGAACTATCTACAAGACCTGATGACTTCATGGGCGAGATAGAAACTTGGGATATAGCTGAAGCGGCGCTTAAGTCAGCACTTGAAAAGAGAGGCATTGAATACACTATAAACGAAGGTGACGGCGCTTTCTATGGACCAAAGATTGACTTCCACTTAGAGGACGCTATCGGCAGAACATGGCAATGCGGTACTATTCAGCTAGATTTCCAAATGCCAATTAACTTCGATTTAACATACGTTGATGAAAATGGCGAAAAGAAGAGACCAGTTATGCTTCACAGGGCTTTATTTGGCTCATTAGAAAGATTCTTAGGAGCACTTATCGAAAAATTTATCGGCAAGTTCCCATTATGGCTTGCACCAGTACAAGTAAAGATTTTATCAATATCAGAAAAGTTCAATGACTATGCAAAATCTGTTTACGATGAACTAAAATCAAAGGGATACAGAGTTGTTCTTGACGACAGAAATGAAAAGATTGGCAAGAAGATAAGAGAAGCACAAGTAGAAAAAGTTGAGTACATGCTAATAATAGGTGAAGAAGAAGCAAGTACAAAGACAGTTACTATTAGACATAGAGATCTAGGTGACCAAGGAAAAGTGTCACTAGAAGACTTTATGACTAGAATCAGAAAAGAAATTGATAATAAAGAGATAGTTAAGAAAGAAGAAAAATAATATACTACTAAAGTATGAAAATTAAGAAAAAATAGAAAAATTTATTTAAGAATCAAGGGAATTTTTATAAAACCCTTGATTTTTTTTCTGATTTAGTATAAAATAACTAGTACCTAAGGGAGGTAATGCAAATGAAGAATTCAAATTACAGATCATGCGTCTTGCTAGTTTCTTTATTCCTAATATCACTGATTGGATTTAAAGACTATGGCGTTATGGTTAAACCTTTCGTTAGCAAAGACAATGTAAAATTTGACGATAAAGAAATTGTTAACATAATAAATGAAGATAAAGACTCATATACAGTTAGTAAAAGCGGCAAGGTTGTTAAGCTTGCAAAGGATGCACTTATTGTGACACAAAAAGATACTAATAAGTATAGAGTAGTTTCATTCACAGGCATATCAGCTTCACAAGGCGTAGCTCCTTTTGATTACCTAATGCCTGGAGAAATTGTCGAGCTTCTACATACTGGTACAGATGGCTCTATATTTTCAGACTCGAAGATGAGAGTTGGTTTATTAGAAATTAAAGACTTGGAAAATATTAAAGAAGCTACTACTACAGAAGCATACTCAAAGGTAAATAAGACACTTAAGTCTGGAGATAAAACTCTTGTACTAAAGAAGAATGATAAGGTTAATATACTTAGCTATGATGGCAAGACATACACTTTAAGCGACGGAACTAACACATTCATAGCACATAAGAATGACATTTCCTTAAGTGAAATAACAGGAGAAGCAGAAAGCGTAGACAGATCAGCTTACGCTGGACGCAAAGATGTTATGGGCCTTGTAGAATTTGCCAAAGCGCAAATAGGCAAACCATACGTATACGCAACAGCTGGTCCAGACAGCTTTGACTGCTCGGGCTTAGTTTACTATTGCTATAAGAACGTATTAAACATGACTGTTTCAAGATCATCATCAGCACTTGTTTCATGCGGAGTGCCTGTTGAAAGAGAAAATCTATTGCCAGGCGATATACTTTTATTCAACACTTACGGTAGTGGTATATCACACGCAGGCCTATATATTGGCGATGGCAAGATGATTCACGCATCAAGCGGAAAGATGATGAGCGTTGTAATATCCGATATCAATTCTGGATACTACTTAGATAAATTTGTCGCAGCAAGAAGAGTAATTAAATAATTTATATAGAGCTCCTATTTTGGAGCTCTTTTTCATGTCTTGTGACGCAATGTCTTTGCAAGTATTTCATTAAGAGGCCTAGATTTAATCTAGGCCTTTTCTCTTTTATAAATTACTTTATTTGTCACAGTGATCACATCTTAAACTATCATGATTATAACTTGTATTTCGCACCTCACTAGGAAGCTTTCCCTTGTATCTTTTGTAATAAATAGTAAACTTGCTTGCTGATGTGTATCCAACAGATTCTGCTATCTCTTTTATAGGCAGCTCTGTATTTAGTAGAAGCGTTTCAGCTACATTCATTCTTTTTCTCTGAGTATATTCTGTAATGCTTTGGCCATATTTTTCTTTGAATAGATTTTTTAGTTTAGTTCCGCTCATTTTAGATATTTTTTCAAGAGTACCTTGATTTACATTCGTTGCGAAATGATCTTCTAAAAATCTAGCGACATCTTCAAGTGCTTTATCATCATCAATTTCAATTTTATATTTTTTTCTATTTAGGTAGGTATCTATTACAATGCTTACCCATTCATTTGCTTTAGCTTTAAAGAAAAAATCAGCGGCGGGGGCATCCATCTTACAATTTAATATTTCCATTGCAACTTTTTCTAAGGATTTTGTAAGAATTATTTGATTCGGTTGAAGTAAAGATGAATAAAATGATTCTGGATTAATGTTAATAGATGCTAGATGTTTTTCTATTAGCTCTTTTTTAAAGCCAATGGAAACGGCTAGATAATAACAATTCTCATGCAATAAAAAAACAAAATCATCTCGTATATTATCAAAATCAAAAGTACATAAGGAGTTCGCTGTAAGTGTTTGATAGGGATTAAATTTTTCTCCATTTGCGCTGACTATGTAGCTTGTGTAAATTGATACATAGTCTGCCATGCTATAGGTACTATTTTGAATTACTTCTTCTCTGATATAAAAATCATGTATATCAATAATGAAGCTGTCTCCTTCATAAAACCAATAAAGGCCTTCTGCATAAGTTGAGTTATCTTTATTCCAACAAAAAGTGTGGCCTGCACTTGAGTACTTCTTATTGTTTTTACATTCATCCACTTTCATATAATCTTTTACAAAATCATAATATGTCATAATACACCTATCCCTTTTAGACAATATTCCTAATAGCCTTAGTTAGCCGCGGCTATTGCATAATTAATTATAGCTGATGTATAATAAAAAAGCAATGATAATATTTGCTAGCAAAGAAAATTTTATCTAAAAGGAATATCAAAGAAGGGAGATAATATTATGAAGATTTACAAAAAACTATTTGCTTATGTACAGGATAAAAAATATCTCGGTGTTTTAGCTATAGTTTTTTCTGCTATATCTGCTGTGCTTACGGTATATGGATATTATTTAATCTACAAATTTCTGGATAATTTAATAATTAATTCAAATTTATCCGGTTCAGAGAGCATAGCGTTAAAATTAGTTATTACACTAACAAGTGGAGCAATATTTTATCTTGTTTCAGCAACGTTTTCACACATCTTGGGATTTAGGCTTGAAACAAATTTAAGAAAAAGGGGGATAGACGGCTTAGAGAAAGCAAGTTTTAGATTCTTTGACTTGAATCCATCTGGCCAAATTAGAAAAATCATAGATGACAATGCCGCACAAACTCACCAGGTAGTAGCACACATGATTCCCGATAGTTCTCAGGCAATAGTTACACCCGTGCTTGTACTTGCACTTGGCTTTATAGTAAGTATAAGGGTTGGCATAACTTTGCTTGCTCTCACTATAGTTGGCGGCTTAATTTTAGGGGCAATGATGGGGGAACAAAAATTTATGAAGATATATCAAGAAGCCTTATCTAAGCTAAGTGCTGAGACTGTTGAATACGTTAGAGGAATGCAAGTTGTAAAAATATTTAGAGCAAATGTCGTATCATTTAAAAGCTTTTACAAGGCGATAAAAGATTACTCAAAGTATGCTTATGATTATTCACTATCTTGTAAAAAGCCTTACGTTTTGTATCAATGGCTATTTTTTGGACTGATTGCAATTCTAATCATTCCTATAGTTTATTTTATGACTAGCTTAGGCAGCGCCAAGGTGATTTTACTAGAGCTTATCATGATTTTATTTTTATCAGGAGTTCTCTTTGTTTCATTTATGAGGATGATGTGGTACGCTATGTATATTTCTCAAGGCAATTATGCAGTAGATACTTTAGAGGCACTTTACAATGATATGCAAAAAGATAAATTAGTCCATGGCAATGTCAATAATTTTAAAAACTACAATATAGAGTTTGACAATGTAAGCTTTGCTTATAACGATAAAGCTGTCATTGAAAATTTATCCTTTAAATTAGAAGAAGGAAAGTCCTATGCGCTAGTCGGTTCATCTGGATCAGGTAAATCAACTGTAGCAAAACTTATATCAGGTTTTTACAATGTTAATCATGGAAGCATAAAGATAGGCGGGGTGCCAATATCTGAATATTCTGACGAAACCTTAATTAAAGCTATTTCCTTTGTTTTTCAAGATTCGAAATTATTCAAGAAAAGTATTTATGATAACGTCGCTTTAGCTAATAAAGATGCAGGCAAAGATGACGTTATGAGAGCCTTAAAATTAGCAGGATGCGATTTGATATTAGACAAATTCCCGGAAAGAGAAAACACGATCATAGGCTCAAAAGGAGTTTATTTATCTGGTGGAGAAAAACAAAGAATTGCAAT